>NZ_POTZ01000479.1 GCF_003236365.1 Streptomyces sp. NTH33 | reverse complement strand
GGGTGGCGGTGGCGGACCTTGTCGAAGAGGCGGGCCACGTCCTCCTCGCCGCCGAGGCCGCGCTCGAGCAGGAGCAGGCCGAGCCACGGCGTGGGGTCGGCGGGCGCGAGGGCGGCCGCCGCACGGCAGGCCTCGCGGGCCGGGCCGGGCTTGTCCCTGCCGCGCAGGGCGCCCTGTACCAGGGCCATGCCGAGCAGTAAGGAGGCGTCGGCGGACTCGGGCTCGGCGAGCAGCCACTCGCGGGCCCAGGCGGCGGCGTGGGACTCCTCGGCGAGGACGGTGACGCGGTGCCCGCGACGGTCCCAGTCGTCCCCGGTGCGGGCGAGCAGCGAGCGCACCGCCTGCCACCGGCCCTGGGCCAGCGCGGCGCGGGCGGCGACGAGTTCCGTGTCGTCGAGAGCGGCGTCGAAGGTCTGGGCCGCTCGCTTGCGGCCGCGGCCGAGGGGAGGCGGGGGTGGGGGCACCGCGGAACTTCCTCACGCGCTCTTCGTCTGTGGCCCCGTCCGCCCCGGGGGCGCACTGCCCCGTTCGGCGCACTGGCCGCGGCCTGCTCGTCGGTCATCGGCTTGCCATCGAGTGATCACGGACAGCAAACCCCCAGCCAAGGCATCGCGTCAAGGGCCGCCCAGGCATTACACGCGTCAACTTCCCTTGGCAATAAGTGACTTGGGACGCCCTCGGCCGGCTCTCCGGTGCAGGCAAGCGGACCACGGGTCACTCGTGCGGCGTCGCATCGTGCCCGGGCCGGCCGCCCGGACCCGGGTGCTCCCACCGGCAGACAGTGTCCTGGAGCGCTAAAGTCGGCCACTACGCAGCCCGTGGCCCGGTGGATGATCGAGGTACACAGCGTGTCGGTTCTGGTTCTGAGTCTCGCCGTGAGCGCCGCCTGCTGCCTGGGCTTCGGATTCGTACTGCAGCAGAACGCGGCCCAGCAGGCACCGCTCAGCGACTTCCTCTCCCCCCGGCTGCTGCTGGACCTGGTGAAGGTGCCCCGTTGGCTCGGCGGACTGGGGCTGATGGTCACCGGCATGATCCTGGGCGCCTTCGCCCTGGGCCGGGGCGAGATCTCGCTCGTGGAGCCGCTGCTGGCGACGAACCTGCTGTTCGCCCTCGCCCTGTCCCGCAGACAGACCAGGCAGCCGCTGGGCGGCCAGGGCTGGACGGGCCTCGTCCTGCTGGCGGGCGGCGTGACCGCGTTCATCGTGGCGGGCCGGCCGCACGGCGGCAGCGTGGTGACCGATCCGCTGCGGCACTGGCTGATCATCGGGGTGATGGTGGGCGCGGCCCTGGCGCTGACCGCCTACGCCAAGCGCTCGCGGCTGAGCTGGGGGCCGGTGCTGCTGGCGGTGGCCGCGGGGCTGCTGTACGGCGTGCAGGACGCGCTGACCCGGGTGAGCGGGCAGCGGCTCTCCGCCGGCGGCTGGGCGGAACTGTTCACCGGCTGGCAGCCGTACGGGCTGCTGGTGATCGGCGCCACCGGGCTGATCCTGGTGCAGAGCGCCTTCGAGACGGCGCCGCTGCGCATGTCGCTGCCCGCGCTGACCGCGGCCGAGCCGCTGGCCGGGATCGCCTGCGGGGTGGGCTTCCTCGGCGACCGGCTGCGCACCGACACCGGCGCCCTGGCCTGGGAGGCGTCCGGCCTCGCGGCCATCGTGACGGGCATCGTCCTGCTGGGCCTGCACCCCGCGATGCCCCCCGGCAGGACGGCCCCGGCGTCCCGGCGGGACCTCCAGCCCCGCTGAACGGTCGCGCCGGCCGTGGGAGCGGCTGATTGGATGGGCGTATGAACGCTGCGGAGGAGATCCTCGACATCGTCGACGACCGCGATCACGTCATCGGGCAGTCACCGCGCGGGGAGGCGTACGCCAGGGGGCTGCGTCACCGCTGTGCCTTCGTGCAGGTGCGGGACGCCGAGGGGCGGCTCTTCGTGCACCGGCGCACGCCCACCAAGCTGGTCTTCCCCTCGCTGTACGACCTGTTCGTCGGCGGGGTCGTCGGGGCCGGCGAGTCCTACGACGACGCGGCTCTGCGCGAGGCCGAGGAGGAACTGGGGGTGACGGGGCTGCCCCGCCCCGAGTACCTGTTCAAGTTCCTGTACGACGACGGCGCCGGCCGCACCTGGTGGTCGGCGGTCTACCAGGTCCGCTGCGACCTGCCCGTGCGGCCGCAGGCCGAGGAGGTCGCCTGGCACGGCTTCCTGCCCGAGGACGAGGTGGAGCGCCGCCTGCGGGAGTGGGAGTGGGTGCCGGACGGGCTGGCCGCCCACGAGCGGCTGAAGGCGTACCGGTCCGCGGGGTGAGCGAGCCCGGCCCGCCGGGGTACTCGCACGCCACGCAAACCCGAATATCCCTTTATGTACCACTTATGTGCCGTTTGCGTGGCACGCTTGTCCGTCGTCAGCCGCCCATCCCCCCAGGGGTGACCACCATGACCGTCCTCCACCAGGAACACGCTTCCCACACCCACACCCACGGCCCGGACTGCGGGCACACGCAGGTGCCGCACGGCGACCACGTCGACTACGCGCACGACGGGCACCTGCACCGCGAGCACGCCGGCCACTGGGACGAGTGCGAGCCCGGCGGCCACACCGCGCACGAGGGCCACGAGCACCAGCACGGGGAGAACTGCGGGCACGCGCGCGTGCAGCACGGCGGCCACGTCGACTACCTGCACGACGGGCACCGGCACGCCGCGCACGAGGGCCACTGGGACGACCACTGAGACACCCCGGAGACCGCCGACGGCGGCTCCCCCGGCGCACCGCGCGGGGAGCCGCCGTACTGCCGTGGCGACGATCACGTCCGGTTCGCGCACTGGACGGCATACCGACCGGTCGGCATCATGGTCGGGTCCCCTTCACCCGCCCGTAGGAGCGACGATGAGCCCCGACCACCCGCCCGGACTCGATCTCGACCGGCTGCACGGCCTGCTCGACCGAGAGCGGCCCGGCCTGGCGCAGGGCCCCCTGACCGGCCGGCTGATCGAGGGCGGACGGTCGAACCTGACGTACGCGGTCTCGGACGGCACCTCGAAGTGGGTCGTACGGCGCCCTCCGCTCGGCCACGTCCTGGCCACCGCGCACGACATGAAGCGCGAGCACCGGGTGATCAGCGCCCTGCACCCGACCGACGTGCCGGTGCCGCGCCCGGTGCTGCTGTGCGAGGACGAGGAGGTGCTCGGCGCGCCGTTCTACGTCATGGAGTTCGTCGAAGGCACCCCGTACCGCACCGCCGGCCAGCTCGCCCCGCTGGGCGAGGAGCGCACCCGGAACGCCGTGCTGTCACTGGTGGACACCCTCGTCGCACTGCACGCGGTGGACCCCGCCGAGGCGGGCCTCGCCGACTTCGGCCGGCCCGAGGGCTTCCTGGACCGGCAGCTGCGGCGCTGGGGCAAGCAGCTGGACGCCTCCCGCAACCGCGAGCTCGCCGGCATCGACGAGCTGCACGCGGCGCTCGGGCGCGCGCTGCCCCGCTCCCCCGCGCCGGCCGTGGTGCACGGCGACTACCGGCTCGACAACGTCCTGATCGGGGCGGACGACCGGATCGAGGCGGTCCTCGACTGGGAGATGTCCACGCTCGGCGACCCGCTGACCGACCTGGGTCTGCTGGTGATGTACAGCACGCCGCTGGACCTGCCCGACTCACCCGTGTCCACGACGGCCGCGGCGGCCGGGCACCCCTCCGCCGCCGAGCTGGTCGAGCGGTACGCCGCTCGGTCGGGGCGCGACGTCTCGGCCGTCTCCTGGTACACGGCGTTCGCCTGGTTCAAGCTGGCTGTGATCCTGGAGGGCATCCACTACCGGTACACGCTCGGCCGGACGGTCGGGCGCGGCTTCGACCGCATCGGCGACCTCGTCCCCGTCTTCATCGACCACGGACTGACCACTCTGCAGGAAGGCTGAGAGGGAATGGACTTCGCGTTCGACGCGCGCACCGAGGAACTGCGCGCCAGGCTCCTGGCCTTCATGGACGAGTACGTCTACCCGGCCGAGGCGGTGGCTCAGGAGCAGCGGGCCGCGCTGGCCTCCCCCTGGGACACCCCGGCCGTGGTGGAGGAGCTGAAGGCCGAGGCACGCCGGCAGGGCCTGTGGAACCTCTTCCTGCCGGACGCCGAGCACGGCGCCGGACTGACCAACCTCCAGTACGCCCCGCTCGCCGAAATCACCGGCCGATCCCCGCAGTTGGCGCCCACCGCCACCAACTGCGCGGCTCCCGACACGGGCAACATGGAGGTGCTCGCGCAGTTCGGCGACGAGCGGCAGAAGAAGCAGTGGCTCGAGCCGCTGCTCGCCGGTGAGATCCGTTCGGCGTTCGCGATGACCGAGCCGGAGGTGGCCTCCTCGGACGCCACCAACATCACCACGCGCATCGAGCGGGCCTCCGACGGCACGGACGAGTACGTCATCACCGGCCGCAAGTGGTACATCTCGGGTGCGATGAACCCGGACTGCAAGATCTTCATCGTGATGGGCAAGACCGACCCGGGCGGGCCGGACATCCGCCGTCAGCAGTCCATGGTGCTCGTGCCGCGCGACACGCCCGGTGTCACGGTCGAGCGGGCGATGCGGGTGTTCGGGTACGAGGACCACTACCACGGTGGTCACGCCGAGGTGGTGTTCGACCACGCGCGCGTGCCGGTGTCCCACCTCATCGGCGAGGAGGGCGGCGGCTTCGCCATCGCCCAGGCGCGCCTCGGCCCGGGCCGTATCCACCACTGCATGCGGCTGATCGGCATGGCCGAGCGGGCGATCGAGCTGATGTGCCGGCGGGCGGTGTCCCGGACGGCGTTCGGCAGGGCGCTGGGTCAGCAGGGCGTGGTGCAGAACTGGATCGCGGACGCACGGGTGACCGTCGAGCAGCTGCGGCTGCTGGTGCTGAAGACGGCGTGGCTGATGGACACCGTGGGCAACCGGGGCGCCCACACCGAGATCCAGGCCATCAAGATCGCCACGCCGCGGGCGGTGGTGGACATCATCGACCGGGCGGTCCAGCTGTACGGCGCGGGGGGTGTCAGCCAGGACTTCCCGCTGGCGGAGCTGTACGCGGGGGCGCGCACGCTGATGATCGCGGACGGTCCGGACGAGGTGCATCAGCGGTCGCTGGCGCGGCGGGAGCTGAAGAAGTACCTGTGACGCAAAGGGGCGGCCGGGGAGGTTTTCCGCCCCCGCCGCCCCTACCCGTCC
>NZ_POTZ01000478.1 GCF_003236365.1 Streptomyces sp. NTH33 | reverse complement strand
CCGTACGACGCGTCCGAGGACGCGGCGCAGCCCCTCCAGCAGCGCCGCGTCCTCGGACGCGTCGTACGGAGCCAGGGGAGGGGCCTGGTTGGTGACGGCGTGGAGAGAGGACGACGGTGCGTGCGCGAGTGTCGAGGCCATGCGACCCATGTTGCACTGTCTCTGCGGTTGCAGCAATACTGCAGCAAGGCGGAAGTACAGTACGGGACCATGAACGCGCCCCCGGAGCCCACCGGAGTCGACCTGCGCCCGCTGTCCGCGCGGTCGGTCGTCCTGAGTCTGCTGCTGGGCACGCACCCTCCCGAACTGCCCGTGAAGGACCTCGTGCGGGCCGTCGAACCCTTCGGAGTCGGCGGATCCACCCTGCGGGCGGCGCTGAGCCGGATGGTGGCCGCCGGCGACCTGCGGCGCTCGGACACCGTCTACGGCCTCAGCGACCGGCTGCTGGAGCGCCAGCGGCGCCAGGACGCGGCCGTGCACCCCGCCACGCGGCCCTGGGGCGGGGAGTGGGAGATGGCCGTGGTGACCGCGACCGGCCGCGGGCCCGCCGAACGGGCCGGACTGCGTGCCCGGCTGACCGCCCTGAGGCTCGCCGAACTCCGCGAGGGCGTCTGGCTGCGCCCCGCCAACCTGCGCCGTCCCTGGCCCGGCGACCTGGACCGGGTGACCCGGCGCTTCACCGCCCGGCCCGAGGAGCCCGACCCCGGCCTGGCCGCGAGCCTGTGGCCGCTCGACGGCTGGGCGACAGCCGCCCGGGCGCTGCTCGCCCACGTGGCGCGCGCGGACCGGCCGGCCGACCGCTTCACCGCCCTCGCGGCCGTCGTACGGCACCTGCTGGCCGACCCCGTCCTGCCCGCACCGCTGCTGCCCGCGGACTGGCCCGGCCCGGCGCTGCGCGCCGCGTACACCGACTACCGGCGGGAGCTGACCGAGGAGATGCTCGGCCGCGCGAGGCGATGAACCACGCGAGGCGATGAGCGGACGACGGCGGCGTGCGACGGCGGCGCGCGACGCCCGGGGGACGTCGCGCGCCGCCGCCCTCATCGCGAGGGGATCACTTGTACGTGATGTCGGACGCCGAGTACTTGCAGTAGGTGCCGTCGGCGTCCGTGCCGTTCGTGCTGGGCTCCTTGCCCGTGTTGTTCCCGATGTACTTCTGGCAGGGGATGATCTTCTTGCTGGAGTCCCCGACGATGGTGATCTTCTTCAGGGACGCGCTGTCGCCGTAGTTGGTGTTGATGCCGACGAGCCGGCTGCCCTTGTAGGTCGCCTCGATGGTGTTGAGGTTGATCGTCCGCTTGTACTGCGTCTTGCAGTTGCCGCAACTGCGGACGAAGGTGCCGAAGTTCTGCACCGCGAAGTTCGAGACGTTCAGCGTGCCGGCGCCGTTGAACTGGAAGACCTTGTCGCTGGCCTCCTTCGCGCCGCCGCCGGAGACGGTGTAGACGTTGGAGGACGAGGAGCCCAGGAACGTCGCCGCGTCCTCGCCGACGTCCTCCCACCAGACGTTCTGCAGGGTGCAGCTGCCCAGGCAGTGGATGCCGTCGGCGGCGGGGGCGCCGATGATGACGTTCTTCAGGACGGTGCCGGTGGTCAGTTCCAGGATCGGCTTCTGGTTCTCGTCCTGGCCGCCGGTGCCCAGGGCTCCGCTGCCGTACAGGCGCTTCATCCCGTAGTCCTTGGTGCCCGACACGGAGATGGTGGAGGTGACGGCCTGGCTGCCGTTGGCGGTGGGCCAGGTGGCGGCACTCGCCGGGGACAGTGCCCCTCCTGTCGTGATCATGACAACCGAGAGGCCGAGTGCGGCCAGGCCTCCGGTCAGTGCGCGCCGTCGCACGCGCGGTCGTGCTGCAGCAGTCATGTCCCGTTTCCTTCTGTGCGATGGGTTGGTGGGTGAGCGGCTGTCAGATCTTCCCGGCGCCCGCGCCGGCGGTCACCGAGGAGGCCACGCTCGAGGCGGCCTCGGCGCTGTAGCCGTACGGCGGGCTGGTGAAGCTGCCCGACTGCGAGATCTCGGTGGTGGCCCCGCCGAGGTCGTTGCCGCGCAGGTTGGCGTAGCCGTCCGTTTCGCTGTCCCGGTTGGTGGTGACGGCGACCTTGGTGCTGCGGAAGACGTTGTTCTCGACGAGCATCTGCGCGCCCATGCGCGAGTGCACGGCGGTGTCGGCGCCCACGACGTAGTTGTCGTAGAAGTGCCCGGTGCCGAAACGCAGGCTCGGGATGCGGGAGTTGACGTTGTTGAACCAGTTGTGGTGGTACGTCACCCGCAGGTGCCCGGTGTCCTCGCTCGCGTTGCTGTCGCTGTGCCCGGCCAGTGAGCCCTTGTAGTGGTCCTTGAAGGTGTTCCAGGACACCGTGACGTAGTCGGAGGCGTGCGTGATGTCGAGCAGGCCGTCGTAGTAGTCCTTGCCGTGGTCGCGGTCGGAGGACAGGGAGTTGTGGTCGATCCACACCTTGGTCGAGCCCTGGACGGTGATCGCGTCCGTTCCGACGGCCTTGCTGATGTTGAGGTTGCGGAGGACGACGTTGCCGACGTTCTTCAGCCGCAGCCCGCCGCCGGTGAACCCGGACGACGAACCGACGCCCAGCACCGTGGTGTTGGCGCCGATGTCGACCTGACCGCTCAGCGGGATCGTGCCGCTGACCTTGACCACCTTGGCCGTGCTGCCGGCCACGGCCGACTTGAAGGCGCTGAGCGTCGAGACGGTCACCGCCGAGGCGCTGCCGCCGCCGGTCGTGCCGGCGCCGAACCCGACCGGCGAGCTCTCGGCGGCCCCGGCCTGCTGGGGCAGAGCGAGCACCGCGACCGTGGCGGCAGCGGCGACGGCCGCCGCGAGCGCCGACCGTCGCGCGTGTGTACGTGGGGGGCGAGTACGCATGCGGGTGTGTCCCTTCAGGAGGACGAGGGGGGTCGTATACGTGAATGACGTACGCCTTGCAGAACGCCGCGCGCGGACAACGTGGCCCAAGGGGCCGGGAGGGGCGCCCTTGGGTCACGCTGCTGAACGGACCGTAGGGTGAAAGCGCTTTCTAGTCAACGCCTCGCGCAGCCCGTGCCCGGTCGGCGCCGAAGGGTGGCGAAGGCTGTTCGGCCATTGCTGTGGGAGCGGTTCCATGAGAAGGCGTGTGCATGCCACCATGCCAGGCGCCCGCACCCGCGCAGACGCACCGGAGGACGCCATGACCCCGCCCGTGAGTCCACCAGCCATCCCGTCCGGGAGAACCAGGCTCGCCGGCCTGGTCACCGCCTGCGTCCTGGCGCTGGCGTTTCTCGTCACCGTCTCCGCCGTCACCGCGCTCGCGCAGCGGCCGGACCGCGCGCCCGCCGCCGGACGGCCGCCGGCCGCACCCCAGCAGCACTGGGTGAACACCTGGACGGCGATGCCCCAGCTCACCGAACCGGGCAACCTGCCGCCGGCACCCTTCACCGGCGACGGAGCCGTTCTGGTCGACACCACGCTCCGCCAGACCCTGCGCGTCTCCACCGGCGGCCACCGCGTCCGGCTGCGCTTCTCCAACGCCTTCGGCGACACCCCGCTGCCCCTCACCGCCGTGACGGTGGCGCTCCCGCTCCACGGCAAGGCCGGCGTCAGCGCCGTGGAGCCCCGTACGACCCGGCGGGTGACGTTCTCCGGGCGGGCGTCGGCGACCGTGCCCGCCGGGGCCCAGGTCGTCTCCGACCCGCTGGACCTCGAACTGCGCCCCGCGTCCAACCTCACCGTGACGGCGTACCTGGCCGACGGTCAGCGTTCCCTCGCCCTCACCTCGCACCCGGGTTCGCGCACGACGTCGTACCTCGTCCACGGCGACCACACCCGGGACACCGACCTGCCCGGGGCGACGCCGGTCGACCACTGGTACCTGATCAGCGACGTCGAGGTGCGGGCCGACGCCTCGACCGAGGCCGTCGCCGTCGTGGGCGACTCGCTCACCGACGGGCGGGGCTCCACCACCAACGCCAACAACCGCTGGCCCGACCGGCTCCACGACCGGCTGCGCTCCCACCGCGCCACGGCGCACGTCGCCGTCCTGAACCAGGCCGCAGGCGGCAACCGCGTCCTCCAGGACGGCCTCGGCCCCAACGTCCTCGCCCGCCTCGACCGCGACGTCCTCGCCCGCAGCGGGGTCGCCTGGCTGATCGTCTTCGAAGGCGTCAACGACATCGGCACCGCCGACGCCACCCCGGCCGCCCAGCGCCGGGTCACCGACGACCTGATCGCCGCCTACCGGCAGATCGTCGTCCGTGCCCACGCCCAGGGCATCCGCGTCCACGGCGCCACCCTGCTGCCCTTCGGCGGCAACACCTCCTACGACGACCCGGCGGGCGAGCGGGAGAAGTCCCGGCAGGCCGTCAACACGTGGATCCGTACGCGCGGGAACTTCGACGCGGTGATCGACTTCGACCGCGCCGTCCGCGACCCCGCGGAGCCGGGCCGGCTGCGGCCGGCGCTGCACGACGGGGACTGGCTGCACCTCAACCCGGAGGGCTACCGGATCCTCGCCGACGCCGTCCCCGCGGGGCTGTTCCGCCGGCCCTGACCCGGGCCCGGGGCCCCTGCGACGCCACGCGGCGACGGACGGAGTCCGGTGGCGGGGACGCGGTCGGTGACGTTCCCTGAGAGAGACGGGATGACCAGCGCGGTTACGGGCACCCGAGGGGCACGCAGGACGATCTCACCCCCGCGAGGAGAGTCATGGCTGAGCAGAAGTCGTCGTCGGCCCTTGCGGCGCCACTCCACGGCGCGGCCGCGGTGCTGCGCAAGGTGCCGGGCGCCGGGGTGGTGAGCAGGGCCGCGCAGGAAACGCTGGACAAGGTCGGCGCCGTATCGCCGCGCAGGCGGCGGATCGCCGTCTACACCGGGGCAGGAGTGCTCGGTGTCGCCGGCGTGGTGGAGTGGCCCGTCGCGCTCACCGGCGCGGCGGTGGCCTGGCTCACCCAACCCCGCCCCGAACACCCCGCCGGCGACTGGCAGAAGACCCTGGAGCGGACACCGGCCACGGGCATGAAGCCCGAGGACACCGCGCCCGGCACGGGCGTCACGGCCCGGGACACCGCCCCGGACACCGCCGCGGCGGCGAACGCGGTACCGGAGGGCGGCACGGCCGCCCGGACCACCGCCCCGGACACGGCACCCACGGCCCGGGACACCGCCGCCACGCCCCAGCAGCCCGCGAGGGAGCGCGCCGCGGCGGCCCGGGA
>NZ_POTZ01000477.1 GCF_003236365.1 Streptomyces sp. NTH33 | reverse complement strand
CCCGTCCACCCGCCCGGGCCCGGGCCCGCGCGACCCGGTCCGGGGCAGGGCTCCCGGAGAAAGGTTGAGTGGAATAGACTCAAGTTTGTGTAGGCTTACTGAGTCAGTACCGGGAGACGTGGCTGAGCGCTGACGCCAAGCCGTCAAGGGGCCAAGGAGGAGAGAAGCGACCGTGGACGCCGAGCTGACCAACAGGAGCCGGGACGCCATCAACGCGGCCGGCAACCGGGCCGTGCGGGAGGGGCACCCCGACCTCACCCCCGCCCACCTGCTCCTCGCGCTGCTCGAGGGACAGGACAACGAGAACATCACCGACCTGCTGGCCGCCGTCGACGCCGACCAGGCAGCCGTCCGTTCCGGCGCCGAGCGCGTGCTCGCGTCCCTGCCCAGCGTGACCGGGTCCACCGTCGCGCCCCCGCAGCCCAACCGTGAGCTGCTGGCCGTGATCGCGGACGCGCAGAGCCGGGCGAAGGACCTCGGGGACGAGTACCTGTCCACCGAGCACCTGCTCATCGGCATCGCCGCGAAGGGCGGCGCGGCCGGCGAGGTGCTGACCGGGCAGGGAGCCGGTGCGAAGAAGCTGCAGGAAGCTTTTCAGAAGGCGAGGGGAGGGCGCCGGGTGACCACACCCGACCCGGAGGGCCAGTACAAGGCCCTGGAGAAGTTCGGCACGGACCTGACCGCGGCGGCGCGCGAGGGCAGGCTGGACCCGGTCATCGGCCGGGACCACGAGATCCGCCGCGTCGTGCAGGTGCTGTCGCGCCGTACCAAGAACAACCCGGTCCTCATCGGTGAGCCCGGCGTCGGCAAGACCGCCGTCGTCGAGGGGCTCGCCCAGCGGATCGTCAAGGGCGACGTGCCCGAGTCCCTGAAGGACAAGCGGCTGGTCGCCCTCGACCTCGGGGCGATGGTCGCGGGCGCCAAGTACCGCGGCGAGTTCGAGGAGCGGCTGAAGACCGTGCTGGCGGAGATCAAGGGCTCCGACGGCCGGATCATCACCTTCATCGACGAGCTGCACACGGTGGTCGGCGCGGGCGCCGGCGGCGACTCCGCGATGGACGCCGGCAACATGCTCAAGCCGATGCTGGCCCGCGGCGAACTGCGCATGGTCGGCGCCACGACGCTGGACGAGTACCGGGAGCGGATCGAGAAGGACCCGGCCCTCGAGCGGCGCTTCCAGCAGGTGCTGGTCGCCGAGCCGACAGTCGAGGACTCCATCGCGATCCTGCGTGGACTCAAGGGCCGCTATGAGGCCCACCACAAGGTGCAGATCGCGGACAGCGCGCTGGTCGCCGCCGCGGCCCTGTCCGACCGGTACATCACCTCCCGCTTCCTGCCCGACAAGGCGATCGACCTCGTCGACGAGGCCGCCTCCCGGCTGCGCATGGAGATCGACTCCTCGCCGGTCGAGATCGACGAACTCCAGCGTGCCGTCGACCGGTTGCGGATGGAGGAACTGGCGCTCGACAAGGAGACCGACGCCGCCTCCCGCGAGCGGCTGGAGAAGCTGCGCCGCGACCTCGCCGACAAGGAGGAGGAACTGCGCGGCCTGACCGCCCGCTGGGAGAAGGAGAAGCAGTCCCTCAACCGGGTCGGTGAGCTGAAGGAGAAGCTGGACGACCTGCGCGGCCAGGCCGAACGCGCCCAGCGCGACGGCGACTTCGACAGCGCCTCCAAGCTGCTGTACGGGGAGATCCCCAGCCTGGAGAAGGAGCTGGAGGCCGCCTCGCAGGCCGAGGAGGAGGCCGCCAGGGACACCATGGTCAAGGAGGAGGTCGGTCCGGACGACATCGCCGACGTGGTCGCCTCCTGGACCGGCATCCCGGCCGGCCGCCTGCTCGAGGGCGAGACGCAGAAGCTGCTGCGCATGGAGGAGGAGATCGGCAAGCGGCTGATCGGCCAGACGGAGGCCGTACGGGCCGTCTCCGACGCCGTACGCCGCAGCCGCGCGGGCATCTCGGACCCCGACCGGCCGACGGGCTCGTTCCTCTTCCTCGGCCCGACCGGTGTCGGCAAGACCGAACTCGCCAAGGCGCTCGCCGACTTCCTCTTCGACGACGAGCGGGCGATGGTCCGCATCGACATGTCGGAGTACAGCGAGAAGCACAGCGTGGCTCGGCTGGTCGGCGCCCCGCCCGGCTACGTCGGCTACGAGGAGGGCGGCCAGCTCACGGAGGCGGTCCGCCGCCGCCCGTACAGCGTGGTGCTGCTGGACGAGGTGGAGAAGGCCCACCCGGAGGTCTTCGACATCCTCCTGCAGGTGCTGGACGACGGCCGCCTGACGGACGGCCAGGGCCGTACGGTCGACTTCCGCAACACCATCCTGGTGCTGACCTCCAACCTGGGCAGCCAGTACCTGGTCGACCCGCTGACGAGCGAGGAGGAGAAGAAGGAGCAGGTGCTCGAGGTGGTCCGCACCTCCTTCAAACCGGAGTTCCTCAACCGCCTGGACGACCTGGTGGTCTTCTCCGCCCTGACCAAGGACGAGCTGGGCCGGATCGCGAAGCTCGCCATCGACCGCTTGGCCAGGCGCCTGGCGGAACGCCGCCTCACCCTGGACGTCACCCCCGACGCCCTGGCCTGGCTCGCCGACGAGGGCATGGACCCGGCCTACGGCGCCCGCCCGCTGCGCCGCCTGGTCCAGACCGCCATCGGCGACCGCCTCGCCAAGGAGATCCTCTCCGGCGAGATCAAGGACGGCGACACGGTCCGCGTCGACCGCTTCGGCGACGGCCTGCTGGTGGGCCCGGCCACCGGGAAGACCCTGTAACGGCGCCTGCGCACCCCTCGGCCCCTTTTCCTCGGTGAGTGTGGGACAGGGCCGAGGGGTGCGGGTACCCGGGAGCATGGCTGCCCGGGTGACCGGATCTTGTCAGCCGAGGGCTTACAGGGGCCGCCGGGGCTTGCCACCACCCTCCCCGGATGGGGGAGGATGGCGGGATCCGTACGAAGGGAAAAACACGGTGAGCATCGACCCGTCCTCGATTCCGAACTTCGGGGGCCAGCCCGAGCCGCAGCCCCAAGGACCGGCGGGCCCCGTCGTCCCGGATCAGGACCTCGTGAAGCAGCTCCTGGACCAGATGGAGCTCAAGTACGTCGTCGACGACGAGGGTGACCTCGCGGCGCCGTGGGAGCAGTTCCGTACGTACTTCATGTTCCGTGGCGAGGACGAGCAGCAGGTCTTCTCGGTGCGGACGTTCTACGACCGGCCCCACAAGATCGACGAGAAGCCCCAGCTGCTCGAGTCCATCGACGACTGGAACCGTAGGACCCTTTGGCCCAAGGTCTACACCCACACCCACGACGACGGCACCGTCCGCCTGATCGGCGAGGCCCAGATGCTGATCGGCATGGGCGTCAGCCTGGAGCACTTCGTCTCCTCGACGGTCAGCTGGGTGCGGGCCGCCATCGAGTTCGACCGCTGGCTCGTCGAGCAGCTCGGCCTCGAGCAGGAGCTCGACGACACGGACAAGCCCGAGGACGACGAGGAGTAGTCCCGCGGCGGTCCTACGGCGGTGTCCGCCCGCTCGCGAGCGGATACGTTCCGTAGGGTCATGAGAGCCCGGTCGAAGCGCAGGCCGGGCTCTTGCCGTACGCGGCCCGTGGCCGGTCAGCCGGCCAGGGCCTTCAGGCGCTCGGCCGCCTCCCGGAGCACCGCCGGCTGTTTGCAGAAGGCGAAGCGGACGAAGGGGGCGCCCTCGGCGCGGTGGTCGTAGAAGACGGCGTTCGGGATGGCGACCACGCCCGCGCGCTGTGGCAGGGAGCGGCAGAAGGCGAAGCCGTCCGTCTCCCCCAGGGGGCGGATGTCGGTGGTGATGAAGTACGTGCCCGCCGGCCGGAAGACCCCGAAGCCCGCCTCGGCCAGGCCCGCCGCCAGTACCTCCCGGCGGGCCCGCATGTCCTCGCGGAAGGCGGCGAAGTACGACTCCGGCAGCGCCAGCGCCTCGGCGACCGCGTACTGGAAGGGGCCCGAGGCCACGTACGTCAGGAACTGCTTGGCCGAGCGCACCGCCGTCACCAGACCGGGCGCAGCCGCGATCCAGCCGACCTTCCAGCCAGTGAACGAGAACGTCTTGCCGGCCGAGCCGATCGTCACCGTGCGCTCGCGCATGCCGGGGAGCGTGGCGAGGGGGACGTGCTCGGCGTCGTCGAAGACCAGGTGCTCGTAGACCTCGTCCGTGACCACCAGCAGGTCCCGCTCGACGGCCAGCTCGGCGATCGCGGTCAGCTCCTCGCGGGTGAGGACCGTACCGGTCGGGTTGTGCGGGGTGTTGACCAGCAGCAGCCGGGTCCGGTCGGTGACCGCCGCGCGCAGCTCGTCGAGGTCGAGGCGGAACGCGGCGCCCTCCTCGACGTGCGGGCGCAGGGTCACCGGTACGCGCCTGCCACCCGCCATCGCGATGCAGGCCGCGTAGGAGTCGTAGTACGGCTCCAGGGCGACCACCTCGTCGCCCGGTTCGACGAGAGCCAGCAGCGCGGCCGCGATCGCCTCCGTGGCGCCCGCCGTGACCAGCACCTCTGTGTCCGGGTCGTAGGAGAGCCCGTAGCGCCGCAGCTGGTGTGCGGCGACGGCCGTGCGCAGCTCGGGGACGCCCGGGCCCGGCGGGTACTGGTTGCCCCGCCCGTCGCGCAGCGCGCGCACGGCCGCCTCGCGGATCTCCTCGGGTCCGTCGGTGTCGGGGAAGCCCTGCCCCAGGTTGATCGACCCGGTCGACGCGGCCAGGGCGGACATCTCGGCGAAGATCGTCGTCCCGAACTCGGCGAGCCGGCGGTTGAGGAGCGGGCGTGCGCTGGAGGTCATAGCGGCCATCCTGCGCCGAAGCTCTGGACTTCCTCAAGTGTGCTTTGACCGGTCCGGCGGCCGGGCATGTCCTGCTCACGCTACGAGCGTGGCGCCCACGGGGGACGTGGCGCCCACGGGGGATCGGAAGGAGGGGGACGTCATGGTCCTCGGCATCTTTCTGGCGGTGATCGCGGTGATGTTCGTGGCCGGTGTGGCCACCGTGCGCCGGAGGGGGCGCCGCGACCGGTACGCCAAGGCGTACGGGGGCCGGCGCGCGCGGTCGCTCGGCGGGGGGAGCGCGGGCGGCACCACCGGCTGGTGGGCCGGGTCGGACGGCGGCTGCTCGTCCGGCGGCTCGGGTCACTCGGGAGGGCGTCACTCCGGCGGCCATCACTCGTGTGGGGGTCACTCGTGCGGGGGGCACTCCTCGTG
>NZ_POTZ01000476.1 GCF_003236365.1 Streptomyces sp. NTH33 | reverse complement strand
GACCTCGGCATCCCCCCCGCCCCCGCCGAACCGGAGGGTACCCCGCTGGACTTCGAGAACGACCGGGTCCTCGCCCGGCGTTACCCCAGGCTGTGGGACCGCTTCCGCTCATAGTTCCCGCCCCACGTGAAGCGGGGTGCCGCGTTGGCCTGGTCGAGGACGGACGCGGTGACGTCGGGGGGCCGAGGAGGACCGTGGCGACCGCGCACACCGCCGCCCAGGGGCCGCGCACGGCCGCCGTCCGTCCCGCCGCCGTGCGCTCCCGGTCACCCGCCCGGAGGCGTCGCCGGGACTCAATTCCTTCCCTGCAGTCGGGCCGCCGCCTCCCGGATCACCGGCAGACGAAGCGTCAGGGCCGCTCCCGGGCAGCTGGTCCGGAAGCCGTCCCTGTGACCGGACAGGGACGGGAGCAGGGCGGTGGTGCCGGCCTGGTACCGGCTGTTGCTGCTGCTGGAGACGGGACCGACGCTCGCGCGCGGGTCGACTCCGGCCAGTCCCAGCTTCCAGGCGGCCGGCGCGGCGATCGCGTCCGTCATGGCGCGCGGCACGGGTGTCCCGGCCGTGAACGTGCCGATGGCCGCGATGCCCGCCGTGCGGTGGTTGAAGCCCTGGGTGTGGGCGCCGGTGACCGGGCGGTCGACACCGCCGGCGCGGCCCTCGTAGACGGTGCCGCAGCGGTCGACGAGGAAGTTGTAGCCGATGTCGTCCCACCTCCGGGCGCCGGTCTGCCCGGCGTACAGGCGGCGGATGATGCCCGGGGTGCCGGCGCAGTCGTAGCCGCCCGGCGAGTCGGTGTGGTGCACGAAGACGGCGACGACCTTGTCGTCGTAGCGCGGGGGGCGGCTGCGTGTGCCGGGCGGTGGCGTCCAGCCGGACCGAGCGGGGCACGATCCGCGGCCGGTGCGCCCCGCCGTACCCGGGTGCGGCGGGGCGGGGTACGACGGCCCGCGCGGACACCGCTGCGGAAACGTTCCGTCCGGAGCCGGGGGTGTACAGCAGCGCCCCGGCGACGGCGGCGCCCGGCAGACAGCACAGCAGCACCACCAGGACGCGGGGCGGCCGTCCCGGGCGCCGGCCCCGGGCACGCCCGGTGATCTCCACACCTCGCATGCCCCCACTGTCGGCCCGTTCCGCCCCGTCCGCGATGTGCGCTGTGCCACCTGGTGGAACCATCGTCCTGATCCGGGACGTTTCCGGGGGTACACGTACACGTGGCCGGTCCCCGGACCCACGTGCGCGTGGCTGATCACTGGGCCCGTCCGACGCGTACGTGAGGGTCCGAGAGAAAGGCGGCGCGAGTGGACCTGCTGGACCTGCTGTTGGTACTGGTGATCCTCGTCTACGCCGCGTCCGGCTACCGGCGGGGCCTGATGGCCGGATGCGTCTCGCTGGCCGGTTTCGTCGGCGGTGCGGCCGTCGGCGTGTGGATCCTGCCGTGGGTGATGGACTTCGTCACCCGCGGGACGACGACGGCGACGGTCACCGCCGTGCTCACGGTGCTGGTGCCGGCCGCGGTGGGCCACGAGCTGGCGGGGCGTCTGGCGCTGCGGCTGCGGCGCGAGCTGGACCACGGCCCGCTGCGGGTGGCCGACGGCGTCGGCGGGGCCGCGGCCAACGCGGTCGCGGTGCTGATCGTCGCCTGGGTGGCCGCGAGTGTCCTGGGGGCCTCCTCCTCCCCGGTGGTGACCTCGGCGATACGCGACTCGAAGCTGCTGGGGGCGGTGCAGAACGCGATGCCGGACACCACCCCGGCCTGGTTCTCGCGCGCCACCTCCGCGCTGACCGAGGCGGGCTTCCCGCAGGTCTTCAACCCGTTCGAGAACGAGCCCACGGCGGGCGTGGCCAGACCCTCCGGCGACAGTGTGACGGCGAGCGCGACGAGCGCCGCCCGGCTCAGCACGGTCAAGATCGAGGGCATCTCGGGCAACCAGGGCCGCGAGGGCAGCGGTTTCGTGTACGCGCGCCGGCACGTGATGACCAACGCGCACGTGGTGGCCGGCATCGACAACCCGACCGTGCGGGTCGGCGGCGTCGGACGGTCGTACGAGGCGCGGGTGGTGCTGTTCGACCCGGGCCGGGACGTGGCCGTGCTGTACGTGCCCGAACTGCGCGCCCCGGTGCTGCGGTTCGACGACGACGCCGCGCGCGGAGAGGCGGCGGTGGTCGCCGGCTACCCGCAGGACGGCAGCCTGAACCTGCAGGCGGCGACGGTCGCCAGCCGGATCCGGGCGACGGGCCGGGACATCTACAACAGCGCCACGGTCACCCGGGAGATCTACTCCATCCGCTCCACCGTCCGCCCCGGCAACTCCGGCGGCCCGCTGCTCACCACGGACGGCCGGGTCTTCGGGATGGTCTTCGCCCGCTCCACCTCCGACGGCGAGACCGGCTACGTGCTGACGGCGGCCGAGGTCGCCCCGGACGCGCGGCGGGCGGCGACCGCGACGATGCCGGTGGACACGGGCCGGCTGGTCACCTCGTGACGCGCACGGCTCACACGGAGCGGCCCATGAACACGTCGTCGACATAGGCGCCGTCCAGGTGGAACTCCTCCGGCAGGACGCCCTCCACCACGAAGCCCTCCGACTCGTACAGCTCGCGGGCCGGGGTGTTGTGTCCGAGCACCCGCAGGGTGAGGCGGCGGGCGCCCTGCCGGCGGGTCTCCTCGACGGCGGCACGCAGCAGGGCGCGGCCCACTCCCCGGCCGCGGGCCTCTTCGGCCACGGCGAGCCCTCGGATCATCCGCACGTGCGCGTTCGAGGCGAGCCCGGTGGCGAGGCCGAGGCGGAGGTAGCCGACGAGGCGGCCGTCGAGCTCGGCGACGAGGTGGTCCTCCGGACCGCTCCGCTCGCCGAAGAAGGGCGCGTACGGCTGCTGGGGGCGCGGCATCACGGAGTGCAGCGGGGACCAGGTCGCGCGGTCGAGTCGGCCGAGGGCGTCCTCGTCGGCGTACCTGGCATGGCGTATGAGCGGAACCGGCATGGGGTCACCTTATGCGCGGATCGGGTGAAGCCCACCGGATTTTCGGGCGGTCACCCGGCAGGATGGTGGCCATGGAACGTTCACGAGTCGCGGTGGCCGGCGCGTCCGGTCTGATCGGCGGTGCGCTGGTGCGGTCCCTGCGGGCGGACGGGCACGAGGTGGTGCGCCTGGTGCGCCGTGCGCCACGCGGCGTGGACGAGGTCCGCTGGGACCCGGCCGGGCGGTCCGTGGACACGGCCGGCCTCGCCGGGTGCGACGTGGTGGTCAATCTGGCGGGCGCGGGGGTGGGCGATCACCGGTGGACCGAGGAGTACAAGAAGGAGATCCGGGACAGCCGGGTGCTGGGCACGGCGGCGCTCGCCGAGGCCGTCGCCTCCCTGGACGTACCGCCGCGGGTGTTCGTGAGCGGCAGCGCGATCGGCTTCTACGGCGACACCGGGGACCGGGTGGTCGACGAGGACGCGCCGCCCGGGGACGGTTTCCTGCCGCGGCTGTGCGTGGAGTGGGAGCAGGCCGCGGCCCCGGCGCGGGAGGCGGGCGTGCGGACGGTGTTCGCGCGCACCGGGCTGGTGGTGGCCCGCGAGGGCGGGGCCTGGGGACGGCTGTTCCCCCTGTTCAAGGCCGGGCTCGGCGGGCGGCTCGGGGACGGGCGGCAGTACTGGTCGTTCATCGCGCTGCACGACGAGGTGGCCGCGCTGCGCCACCTCGTCGACACCCGAAGCCTGTCCGGGCCGGTCAACCTGACCGCGCCGCAGCCGCTGACGAACCGTGAGATCACCGCGGCGATGGGCCGGGTGCTGCACCGGCCGACGCTGCTGTCCGTGCCGGCGCCGGTGCTGCGGAGCGTGCTCGGGGAGATGGCGGGGGATGTGCTGGGAAGCGCACGGGTGGTGCCGAAGCGGCTGCTGGAGTCGGGGTTCTCGTTCGCCTTTCCGGGGATCGAGGACGCCGTGAGAGCGGCACTGTGACGCCTGCGACGGCAGCGACGACCCCTCGGGACCGTGTGCGACCGCCGTGCGACCGTGCCCTGCCCCTGTGCGACCGTTCCTGACCGGTCACGGGCCTAACCTCGACGCGAACTCGGGTATTCCTCAAGCCGGTTGAGGGCATCACTGCCCCACCTGCCGCGCAACCTCGAGGAGGGGCACGTGCTTGAGCCCGCGTATGAGGCGGATGTCGTCGTCGTGGGAGCCGGGGTCGCCGGGCTCACGGCGGCGCACCGGCTGACCGGCGCAGGAGTGACCACCGCGGTCCTGGAAGCCGCCCCCTGGGTGGGCGGCCGTATGTCGACGGAGAAGGTCGACGGGTTCCGGCTCGACCGGATCGGACAGTTGCTGTCCACGGCGTATCCCCATCTGGCCCTGAGCCCGGGGCTCGACGCGCTCGTGCTGCGCCCCTTCGCGCCGGGGGTCCTGCTGCACAGCGACGGACGGCACCACCGCGCGGGCGCACCGGCGCACGGAGGGAGTACAAGGAGCGCGCTTCACGTTGTGCGCGCCCTGGCAAGCGCCCCCCGGCCGCCCGCGACCCGCCAGGGCGTGCGGCCCCGGACGAGTGACGTGCCGGGCGCCATCGCGCCGTTCCCCGGCGGTCCGCCCGCCGGGCGGCTCGGCCGCGGCGCGCCCCTGCGGCTGCGCTCCACGCTGGCCCGGATCGCCGCCACGCCCGTCGACCGCCTGCTGTCCCGCCCCGAGGTGCCCGCCCGGGAGGCGCTGGCGGCCCGGGGCCTGCCCGCCCGCACGGCCGACGGCTTCCTGCGTCCGCTGCTGGCCGCCCTGCTGTGCGACCCGGACCTCACCACGTCCAGCCGCTGCGCGGACCTCGCCCTGCACGCCTTCGCGTCCGGCCGGCTGTGCCTGCCGGAGGGCGGCGCGGAGGTCCTGCCGGAGCTGCTCGCGCGCACCCTGCCGCCGGGCACCGTGCACACCGGCGTCCGGGTCACCTCGGTCTCCACCACCGCGGTGACCACCGACGGGCACGGTGAGATCCGCTGCCGTGCCGTCCTGCTCGCCACCGACGCGCGCGCCGCCGCCGAGCTGCTGCCCGGGCTGCGCGTGCCGGACTTCCACCCGGTGACGGTGGTCCACCACACGACGGACGAGCCCCCGGCGACGGGCGGGTACCTGCTGCTCGACGCGGACCGCGGCGGCCCGGTCGCCCACACGGCGGTGACCAGCCTCGTCGACCCCTCCCGCGCCCCCGCCGGCCGCGCCCTGGTGTCGTCGACGGTCCTGGGA
>NZ_POTZ01000475.1 GCF_003236365.1 Streptomyces sp. NTH33 | reverse complement strand
TCAGAACCGACACAGTGGACGCGAGCACCTGGGGACAAGCCCTCGGCCTATTAGTACCGGTCACCTCCACACCTTGCGGTGCTTCCAGATCCGGCCTATCAACCCAGTCGTCTGCTGGGAGCCTTACCCCATCACGTGGGTGGGAGTCCTCATCTCGAAGCAGGCTTCCCGCTTAGATGCTTTCAGCGGTTATCCCTCCCGAACGTAGCCAACCAGCCATGCCCTTGGCAGGACAACTGGCACACCAGAGGTTCGTCCGTCCCGGTCCTCTCGTACTAGGGACAGCCCTTCTCAAGACTCCTGCGCGCGCAGCGGATAGGGACCGAACTGTCTCACGACGTTCTAAACCCAGCTCGCGTACCGCTTTAATGGGCGAACAGCCCAACCCTTGGGACCGACTCCAGCCCCAGGATGCGACGAGCCGACATCGAGGTGCCAAACCATCCCGTCGATATGGACTCTTGGGGAAGATCAGCCTGTTATCCCCGGGGTACCTTTTATCCGTTGAGCGACGGCGCTTCCACAAGCCACCGCCGGATCACTAGTCCCGACTTTCGTCCCTGCTCGACCCGTCGGTCTCACAGTCAAGCTCCCTTGTGCACTTACACTCACCACCTGATTGCCAACCAGGCTGAGGGAACCTTTGGGCGCCTCCGTTACCCTTTAGGAGGCAACCGCCCCAGTTAAACTACCCATCAGACACTGTCCCTGATCCGGATCACGGACCCAGGTTAGACATCCAGCACGACCAGACTGGTATTTCAACGACGACTCCACCCCGACTGGCGTCGGGACTTCACGGTCTCCCAGCTATCCTACACAAGCCGAACCGAACACCAATATCAAACTGTAGTAAAGGTCCCGGGGTCTTTCCGTCCTGCTGCGCGAAACGAGCATCTTTACTCGTAGTGCAATTTCACCGGGCCTATGGTTGAGACAGTCGAGAAGTCGTTACGCCATTCGTGCAGGTCGGAACTTACCCGACAAGGAATTTCGCTACCTTAGGATGGTTATAGTTACCACCGCCGTTTACTGGCGCTTAAGTTCTCAGCCTCGCCCGGACGAATCCAGGCTAACCGGTCCCCTTAACGTTCCAGCACCGGGCAGGCGTCAGTCCGTATACCTCGCCTTACGGCTTCGCACGGACCTGTGTTTTTAGTAAACAGTCGCTTCTCGCTGGTCTCTGCGGCCACCCCCGGCTCGGAGTGCACGACTCGTCACCGGGCATGGCCCCCCTTCTCCCGAAGTTACGGGGGCATTTTGCCGAGTTCCTTAACCATAGTTCACCCGAACGCCTCGGTATTCTCTACCTGACCACCTGAGTCGGTTTAGGGTACGGGCCGCCACGAAACTCGCTAGAGGCTTTTCTCGACAGCATAGGATCATCCACTTCGCCGCAATCGGCTCGGCATCGGGTCTCACCCTGGTGAGTGGCGGATTTGCCTACCACTCGGGCTACACCCTTACCCCGGGACAACCACCGCCCGGGCTGGACTGCCTTCCTGCGTCACCCCATCGCTCACCTACTAACCGCTTGGTCCGGCGGCTCCACCACTCCCCCTCGCCCGAAGGCTCCGGGGCGGCTTCACGGCCTTAGCATCACGATGCTCGATGTCTTTCGCGTCACAGCGGGTACCGGAATATCAACCGGTTGTCCATCGACTACGCCTGTCGGCCTCGCCTTAGGTCCCGACTTACCCTGGGCAGATCAGCTTGACCCAGGAACCCTTGGTCAATCGGCGCACACGTTTCTCACGTGTGAATCGCTACTCATGCCTGCATTCTCACTCGTCAACCGTCCACAACTCGCTTCCGCGGCTGCTTCACCCGGCAGACGACGCTCCCCTACCCATCACGATCCCCGTTGGGGGTCCATATCGCAATGACACGACTTCGGCGGTACGCTTGAGCCCCGCTACATTGTCGGCGCGGAATCACTAGACCAGTGAGCTATTACGCACTCTTTCAAGGGTGGCTGCTTCTAAGCCAACCTCCTGGTTGTCTGAGCGACTCCACATCCTTTCCCACTTAGCGTACGCTTGGGGGCCTTAGTCGATGCTCTGGGCTGTTTCCCTCTCGACCATGGAGCTTATCCCCCACGGTCTCACTGCCGCGCTCTCACTTACCGGCATTCGGAGTTTGGCTAAGGTCAGTAACCCGGTAGGGCCCATCGCCTATCCAGTGCTCTACCTCCGGCAAGAAACACACGACGCTGCACCTAAATGCATTTCGGGGAGAACCAGCTATCACGGAGTTTGATTGGCCTTTCACCCCTAACCACAGGTCATCCCCCAGGTTTTCAACCCTGGTGGGTTCGGTCCTCCACGAAGTCTTACCTCCGCTTCAACCTGCCCATGGCTAGATCACTCCGCTTCGGGTCTTGAGCGTGCTACTGAAACCGCCCTGTTCGGACTCGCTTTCGCTACGGCTACCCCACCCGGGTTAACCTCGCAACACACCGCAAACTCGCAGGCTCATTCTTCAAAAGGCACGCAGTCACGAGAATGCGCAAGCACATTCCGACGCTCCCACGGCTTGTAGGCACACGGTTTCAGGTACTCTTTCACTCCCCTCCCGGGGTACTTTTCACCATTCCCTCACGGTACTATCCGCTATCGGTCACCAGGGAATATTTAGGCTTGGCGGGTGGTCCCGCCGGATTCACACGGGATTTCTCGGGCCCCGTGCTACTTGGGTGTCTCTCCGACGAGCCGCTGACGTTTCGGCTACGGGGGTCTTACCCTCTGCGCCGGGCCTTTCGCATGCCCTTCGCCTACGCCAACGGTTTCTGACTCGCCCTGCTGCCGGCAGACAGCAGAAGAGAGATCCCACAACCCCGCACGCGCAACCCCTGCCGGGTCTCACACGCCTACGGTTTGGCCTCGTCCGGTTTCGCTCGCCACTACTCCCGGAATCACGGTTGTTTTCTCTTCCTGCGGGTACTGAGATGTTTCACTTCCCCGCGTTCCCTCCGCTTGCCCTATGTGTTCAGGCAAGGGTGACAGCCCATGACGACTGCCGGGTTTCCCCATTCGGAAACCCCCGGATCACAGCCTGGTTGACGGCTCCCCGGGGACTATCGCGGCCTCCCGCGTCCTTCATCGGTTCCTGGTGCCAAGGCATCCACCGTGCGCCCTTAAAAACTTGGCCACAGATGCTCGCGTCCACTGTGCAGTTCTCAAACAACGACCAGCCACCCATCACCCCCGGAGCAAAGTCCGGAGTTCACTGGGGCCGGCGACTGAGGAAAGTTCGTTCCCTCAGACACCCAACAGCGTGCCCGGCCCGGTCCCGTCCGGCGGTCATGCGTTCCACGCTCGTGCGAGCAGTACTGGCAGGCCACCGGCCCGGGGTCCGGACCGAATAATCAACGTTCCACCCATGAGCTGACCACCGCCGGACACGCGCCGGCGTAGTGGCTCTGGACCCCCGGAGGGGCCAGGTGCTCCTTAGAAAGGAGGTGATCCAGCCGCACCTTCCGGTACGGCTACCTTGTTACGACTTCGTCCCAATCGCCAGTCCCACCTTCGACGGCTCCCTCCCGCGAGGGGTTGGGCCACCGGCTTCGGGTGTTACCGACTTTCGTGACGTGACGGGCGGTGTGTACAAGGCCCGGGAACGTATTCACCGCAGCAGTGCTGATCTGCGATTACTAGCAACTCCGACTTCATGGGGTCGAGTTGCAGACCCCAATCCGAACTGAGACCGGCTTTTTGAGATTCGCTCCGCCTCGCGGCATCGCAGCTCATTGTACCGGCCATTGTAGCACGTGTGCAGCCCAAGACATAAGGGGCATGATGACTTGACGTCGTCCCCACCTTCCTCCGAGTTGACCCCGGCGGTCTCCCGTGAGTCCCCAGCACCCCCGAAGGGGCCTGCTGGCAACACGGGACAAGGGTTGCGCTCGTTGCGGGACTTAACCCAACATCTCACGACACGAGCTGACGACAGCCATGCACCACCTGTACACCGACCACAAGGGGGACCCTGTCTCCAGGGTTTTCCGGCGTATGTCAAGCCTTGGTAAGGTTCTTCGCGTTGCGTCGAATTAAGCCACATGCTCCGCTGCTTGTGCGGGCCCCCGTCAATTCCTTTGAGTTTTAGCCTTGCGGCCGTACTCCCCAGGCGGGGCACTTAATGCGTTAGCTGCGGCACCGACGACGTGGAATGTCGCCAACACCTAGTGCCCACCGTTTACGGCGTGGACTACCAGGGTATCTAATCCTGTTCGCTCCCCACGCTTTCGCTCCTCAGCGTCAGTAATGGCCCAGAGATCCGCCTTCGCCACCGGTGTTCCTCCTGATATCTGCGCATTTCACCGCTACACCAGGAATTCCGATCTCCCCTACCACACTCTAGCTAGCCCGTATCGAATGCAGACCCGGGGTTAAGCCCCGGGCTTTCACACCCGACGTGACAAGCCGCCTACGAGCTCTTTACGCCCAATAATTCCGGACAACGCTCGCGCCCTACGTATTACCGCGGCTGCTGGCACGTAGTTAGCCGGCGCTTCTTCTGCAGGTACCGTCACTCGCGCTTCTTCCCTGCTGAAAGAGGTTTACAACCCGAAGGCCGTCATCCCTCACGCGGCGTCGCTGCATCAGGCTTGCGCCCATTGTGCAATATTCCCCACTGCTGCCTCCCGTAGGAGTCTGGGCCGTGTCTCAGTCCCAGTGTGGCCGGTCGCCCTCTCAGGCCGGCTACCCGTCGTCGCCTTGGTGAGCCGTTACCTCACCAACAAGCTGATAGGCCGCGGGCCCATCCTGCACCGCCGGAGCTTTCGACCCCCGCAGATGCCTGCGGGAGTGATATCCGGTATTAGACCCCGTTTCCAGGGCTTGTCCCGAAGTGCAGGGCAGATTGCCCACGTGTTACTCACCCGTTCGCCACTAATCCACCCCGAGGGGCTTCATCGTTCGACTTGCATGTGTTAAGCACGCCGCCAGCGTTCGTCCTGAGCCAGGATCAAACTCTCCGTGAATGCTTACCGGTCATCCGGTGTCACACATCACGAGAGCGGAACCGGGAGGAGGAATGATCCCCCCGGCTCACAGCGTCCTCGCTGTGTTTTCTTCAAAGGAACCTCGCCCCGGCCGAATCCGGCCGGAGACGGGGTATCAACATATCTGGCGTTGATTTTTGGCACGCTGTTGAGTTCTCAAGGAACGGACGCTTCCTTCGTACTCACCCTCGCGGGCTTTCCTCCGGGCGCTTCCCTTCGGTG
>NZ_POTZ01000474.1 GCF_003236365.1 Streptomyces sp. NTH33 | reverse complement strand
GCCGGCGCAAGGACCCCGACCGCGAGCCCCTGCCCCGCCGGCGGGCGGCGTACACCCGCCCGCACGGGGTCCGGCACCTGTTCGCCGCCTACGACCTGGGCAAGGACAAGTCCCACGGCCACGTCAAGAAGACCGGGAACCGCTCGGAGTTCCTGGAGTTCTGCCGCTGCCTCCGCAGCCTCCACCCGGCCGCCGCGCCCATCGCCCTCGTCTGCGGCAACTCAGGGGG
The DNA here is from genome assembly GCF_003236365.1 of Streptomyces sp. NTH33. GTDB lineage: Bacteria > Actinomycetota > Actinomycetes > Streptomycetales > Streptomycetaceae > Streptomyces. Next base: position 5,009 of record NZ_POTZ01000474.1, on the reverse strand, counting down.
CACGCCTCCGGCGTACGGTCACGCGTCCTGGGTGCGCCGCCCGCGCAGACCGGCTCCGATCGCCCAGCCGAGGCCGCCGGCCGCGACCAGCACCAGGGCGATCTCCGGCAGGACGCCCAGCCGGGTGGCGGGCGTCTCGGAGGAGCGCAGCGGCACCTTCTGGACCAGGTGGGCGGGCACGAACATGCCGGTCTTCCGGGTGATCCGCCCGTCGGGCATGATAATCGCGCTGACGCCGCTGGTCACCGGGACGGTGACGGTACGGCTGTGCTCGACCGCGCGGATCCGTGACATGGCGAGCTGCTGGTAGGTCATCTCGCTGCGGTCGAAGGTCGCGTTGTTGCTCGGCACGGAGATCATCTGCGCGCCGGCGGTGACCGTGTCGCGCACCGCCCAGTCGAAGGCGGCCTCGTAGCAGGTGGCGAGGCCCACCTTGGTCCCGTCGAGGGTGAACACACCCGGCTCGTCGCCCCGGCTGAAGTCCTGCCGGACCATGGACGTCCAGTCCTTGTTGATCGCCCCGAGCAGCGGGCGCAGCGGCAGGTACTCGCCGAACGGCTGGACCTGCCGTTTGTCGTACGTCTGGGTGGGCCCCTGGACGGGGTCCCACAGGATCTGCTCGTTGAGCAGCTTGCCGTCCCGTTCCACGACACCGCCGACGGAGATCGGCACCCCGATCGCCTTGACGGCCTGGTTGATGACGACGCGCGCGTCGGGGTTGGCGAAGGGGTCGATGTCGGAGGAGTTCTCCGGCCACAGCACGAAGTCCGGCCTCGCGGCCTTGCCCGCCTTCACCGCCTGAGCCAGTCGCTCCGTCTCGCGCGCGTGGTAGTCGAGGACGGCACGCCGCTGGGCGTTGAAGTCCAGACCCGCGCGCGGCACGTTGCCCTGGATGACGGCGACGGTCGCGGTGCCGTTCTCGGCCTTGTCGCTCACCAGGGACCGGGCGGCCACCGCGCCCGCCACCGGGACGGCGACGCTCAGCAGGGCCGCGGCGGCGGCCGAGCGCCGTACCGCGCGGGTGCGCCGCCCCTCCACCGCCAGGCGCACGGCCTCGTACAGTCCGAAGCCGCACAGGGCGACCGCGAAGCCCAGCACCGGAGTGCCGCCCACCGCGGCCAGCGGCAGGAACACGCCGTCCGCCTGCCCGAAGGCGATCTTGCCCCAGGGGAAGCCGTGGAACGGCACGCGTGCGCGTACCGCCTCACCGGCGATCCACACGGCCGCCGCCCACACCGGCCAGGCGGGCAGCCTGGACACGGTGGCGACGCCCACGCCCACCAGGGCGACGAAGACCGCCTCCACCGCGGCGAGCGCCAGCCACGGGCCGGGGCCGACCTCCACCCCGGTCCACACCAGCAGCGGCAGCAGGAAGCCGAGGCCGAAGAGGTAGCCGAGGCCGAGGGCCGCCTTCCAGCTGCGCCCGCGCAGCGTCCGGCCGAAGACCGCGAAGGCGGGCAGGGCCAGCCACCACAGGGGGCGCGGCGGGAAGCTGACGTAGAGGAGCAGGCCGGACAGCGCCGCGGCTGCGGCGGGCCCGAGTCGCACCAGCCTCGCGCGCCAGGGCGCGGGCGCTGCCTGTGGTCGCGGCCGGTTCGACTCGTCGACGGAAGTTGCGGTGACGGTCACCCCGGGAGTCTACGGCCGGTCACCGGGGCGCCGGCAGCGCGGATCAGGCCCGGCCGGGGGCCGGCCGATGCAGCCGGTCCTTGATCACGCGTACCGCCGACTCGGCGTTGTCGATCGTGATCGTGAACGTGTGGCCGTCCCACAGGCGCAGGACGATGCCCTCGCCACGCCGTACGACGACCGCGGTGCCCTTCTCGGGCCGCCAGCGGTAGCCCCAGCCGCCCCAGTGGCGCGGGGTGACGTGCGGGGCGAATTCGGCGCCCGCGACCTGGGAGAGCGGGATACGGCGGCGCGGCAGGCCCATGTGCCCACAGCGCACCTCCAGGGCCTCCTTGTCGACGCGCAGCGCCACGTGCACGAAGGCGAGGGTGCCGAAGAGGACCAGTAGGCCGGCCGCGATGCAGCCCACGACGGACATCACCAGCGGGGCGATGCCGACGTTCCAGGCGGAGTCGACGGCCAGCTCGATGCCGAGGGCCATGCAGGCGGCGCCGGCGAGCGCCAGCAGCCACTGGATCCGGTTGGTGGCGCGTCCGGTCCACACCTCGGGGTGGGTGCTGTTCTCGCGATGGGGGTGGTCCCTCATATACATGAGGTTACCCAGGTTTCGCCGAGCGGGTGGCGCGTCGTGGGTGACCGGACGTCAGCGGACGGGTGCGGCCTGCTGGAGGAGGACGCCTTCCGCGTAGGCCAGGGCGGGCACGGGCAGGGCGCCCTCCTGTCCGTTCAGCAGGACGGTCACGGTGCCCTCGGCCGGAGCCCCGGGCTCGGGACGGGCGCCGATCCGGCGCAGTGCCTGAGTGGCGACGGCGCCCGCGGAGCCGTGCAGGACCAGCGGGGGGCGGTCCGGACGCTGCACGGCGGCCCGGACGCGGTCGGCGACCAGTTCGTAGTGCGTGCAGCCCAGGACGACGGTCGTCACTTCCTCGGGGGTCAGCGCGGCGGCCGCGAGGACGGCCTCGTCGATCGCCGCCTGGTCCGCGTGTTCCACGGCCTCGGCCAGACCCCAGCAGGGCACCTCGGCGACCGGCACGCCGTCGGCGAACTCGCGGATGAGGTTCTGCTGGTAGGGGCTGCCCGTGGTGGCGGGTGTCGCCCAGATCGCCACGGGTCCGCCGCCGGCCGCGGCCGGTTTGATCGCGGGTACCGTGCCGATGACCGGAAGGTCCGGTTCGAGGCGGGCCCGCAGGGCGGTCAGGGCGTGCACGGTCGCGGTGTTGCAGCCGACGATCAGGGCGTCCGGGCGGCGGGCGGCGGCGGCCTCGGCGACGGCCAGGGCGCGCTCGGTCAGGTCCTCCAGCGTGCGCGAGCCCCAGGGCATGCCCGCGGGGTCCAGGGAGAGCACGAGATCTGCGTCGGGGCGCAGGCGCCGTACCGCGGCGGTGGCCGCCAGCAGCCCGATCCCGGAGTCCATGAGCGCGATCTTCACCCGGCCACGATAGACGATTCCCTCGAACCGGCCGTCCGGGTGGGGCAGACTGCGCGGGTGAGCGTGATCGTGTGGAGTGCCGTCGGATCACTCGCCGCCTGGCTGTGGCTGCTGCTCGGCCAGGGTTTCTTCTGGCGTACGGACGTCGGGCTGCCGCCCCGCGAGGACCCGGCCCCGGGCGACTGGCCGTCGGTGTGCGTCGTCGTCCCCGCGCGGGACGAGGCCGCCGTGCTGCCCGCGAGTCTGCCCTCACTGCTCGCGCAGGACTACCCGGGGCGGGCCGAGGTCTTCCTGATCGACGACGGCAGCACCGACGGCACCGGGGAGCTGGCCCGGGAGCTTTTCCGACGGCACGGCGGGCTGCCGCTGACCGTGGCCTCACCCGGTGAGCCGCCCGCCGGCTGGACGGGCAAGCTGTGGGCCGTACGGCACGGCATCGGCCTGGCACGCGCGCGTGTGCCCGAGTATCTGCTCCTGACGGACGCGGACATCGCCCACGCCCCGGACAGCCTGCACCATCTGGTGGCGGCGGCGCGCACCGGCGGCTTCGACGTCGTCTCGCAGATGGCCCGCCTGCGGGTGGAGACCCGGTGGGAACGGCTCGTCGTGCCGGCCTTCGTCTATTTCTTCGCGCAGCTGTACCCCTTCCGCCGGATCGGCCGCAGGGGCGCGCGGACGGCGGCGGCCGCGGGCGGCTGCGTGCTGCTGCGCGCCGAGGCCGCCGAGCGGGCACGGATCCCGGACGCGATCCGGCAGGCGGTGATCGACGACGTGGCCCTCGCGCGGGCCGTCAAGGGCGGCGGCGGGCACATCTGGCTGGGTCTCGCCGAGCGGGTGGACAGCGTGCGCCCCTACCCGCTCCTGCGCGACCTGTGGCGGATGGTCTCGCGCAGCGCCTACGCGCAGCTGCGCCACAACCCGCTGGTGCTGCTCGGCACGGTCGCCGGGCTGGCGCTGGTGTACCTGGTGCCGCCGGTGGCGCTGGCCGTGGGCCTGGCGGCGGGCAGTTCGGCGGCGGCGGTCGCCGGGGGTCTGGCGTGGCTGGTGATGGCGGGGACGTACGTCCCGATGCTCCGCTACTACCGCCTGCCGCTGTGGCTCGCTCCCCTGCTGCCGTTCACCGCGCTCCTGTATCTGCTGATGACGGTCGACTCGGCGGTACAGCACCACCGGGGGCGGGGTGCGGCCTGGAAGGGCCGCACGTACGCGCGTCCGGACGCCGTGCCCGACGAGGGGTGACCGGCGTGGCCGACGAAGGGTGACCGGCGTGACCGCTCACTTGCGGCCCGGCGTCCAGTTCATGCCCCAGCCGTAGGCGCGGTCGATCGTCCGCTGCGGGCTCACCCCGCGCTCGGGAACCAGGTAGCGGGCTTCGCGCTGGACGACGAGGTCGCCCCCGGTGTTGGTGATCAGGGCGAGCGCGCACACCGTCGAGGGAACGGTGCACTCGTCGAGGGAGAAGTCGACCGGGGCGCCGTGCTGCGGCTGGAGGGTGACCGTGGCGTGCAGGTCGGCGAAGGAGCGGGCGCCTTCGTAGATGGTCACGAAGACGAGGATGCGCCGGAAGTCCTGTGTGTGGTCGAGGTTGATCGTGAGGTTCTCGCCCTCGGCCACCGCGCCGGTGCGGTCGTCGCCGTCGAGGTGGATGTACGGCGGCCGGTGGAGCGAGCCGAACGCGTTGCCGAGGGCCTGGACGACACCCTTGCGGCCGTCCGACAGTTCGTACAGGGCGCACAGGTCCAGGTCGAGGTCACTGTGCAGGGCGACCGCCCGGCCGCGCTTGCCGCCCCAGCCGGAGAACTGCTTGCGCGTCTGCCAGTTGAGGTTGACGCGCATGGTGCCGGAGGTGCCGCCCTGCTTCGTCAGCGACACCGCGGGGGCCGCCTTGGTGAGCGTCACCTTGCTCAGGCGGACAGGGGGCGCGGCAGGCGCGGGCGCGGCGGGTGGCGGC
>NZ_POTZ01000473.1 GCF_003236365.1 Streptomyces sp. NTH33 | reverse complement strand
GGCCAGGGCGAGCTGGTCGCGTTCCTCGCGGAGGGCGGTGGTGAGGTCGTCTTGGACCTGGCGGGGGTCTCGGAAGTGGACGTCCGCGCGGACCTTTATGCGGCGGCGGCGCACCCGGACGCGCGCCCGGCTGACGCCGGGGACCGTCATGGCCGTGTCGCGCAGCAGGGTGGCGGCGCCGTCGCGGTCCAGGGTGGCCCGCAGGTGCGCCGAGGGGCCGTTGTCGGGTGGCCGCAGGGGAAGAGCGTGGCGCAGACCGGGAGTGAGTGCCAAAACGATCAGCCACAGGCCGAGGGCGGCGGCAGCGGCGGCTCCGAGGAGGATCCACACGTCGTCGACGGGGCGGGAGGACAGCTGGCCCGCCAGTTCCCTGCGCCAGGCCGCCGCGCGACGTCCTGCGCGTACCGCGATGACGTCGTACAGCGTGGTGCCCGCGGCGGCCAGTATCAGCGCGGCCGCCAGCGCCGCCGGGATGCGCCGCTCGGACCACGGCCGGTGCGGTCCGTGGCGGTGCCCGTGTGGCCCTGAACCGGAGGTCGTCGTCATCGGGGTCTTCCTTCGAGGACGCGGGAAACGGACGGGATCACTGGACACGCCGTCCTCGGCCCAGGCCGCTGTGCGGCACCAGGCGGCGGATGGTCACGGTGACCTCGCCGACCTCCAGGCCGGTCAGTGCGGTCACCCGCTCGGCGACGTCACGCTGGATGCGTTGCGACATGCCCGCAAGATCGGCGGGATAGGGCAGGTCCAGGGCCAGGCTCAGGCGCACCGACCCGCCCCGCGTGGCCGCCGACGCGGTGGGCGCGGCGGTGCGGCCTTCCGGTGGCAGGGCCGCCCGACGTTCCTGGACCGTGCGGACCACTCGGGCGGCGATGCGGGCCACCACCCGGTCGGGAATGACGGTCGCGCCCCGTTCCCGGGGCGCCGGCAGACCCCCGGCCTGTGCCCGGGCGACGGGCCCGGTGCCGCGGGCGCCGGCGTCCGGTGTGCTCACCGCTGCCGCCACAGGTCGACGTCGCCCCGCAGGACAAGCCCGACGAACAGCCCCACTGCGCCCAGGACGGCGACCAGGAGAAACGCCCAGAAGCCGCCGAAGTAGCCGGCGAAGCCCAGGGCCATCCCGGCTGCCAGGCCTGCAATCGCTGCGTCCATTGCTCACTCACCCCTCTCACGGACCGCCCGGCACCACGCCGTCGTCGCCGTGGGTACGGCGACAGCCGCCGGCGCTCAGCTCACGCGGCCCTCTTCCGCTTCGGACTCCTCCTCGGGCAGGTGCACGTCGTTGATCGTCAGGTTGACCTCGACGACCTCCAGCCCCGTCATCCGTTCGACAGCGGAGATGACGTTGGCGCGCACGTCACCGGCGACCTCGACGATGGAGGCTCCGTACTCGACGACCACGTCCAGGTCCACGGCCGCCTGGCGCTCCCCCACCTCGACCTTGACGCCGCGGGTCACCGCGGCGCCGCCGCCGGGAACACGTTCGCGCACGGCTCCCAGGGCCCGCGCCATGCCGCCGCCGAGGTTGTAGACGCCGGGTACCTCGCGGGCGGCCATGCCGACGATCTTTGCCACCACCGTGTCCGCGATGGTGGTCTTCCCGCGGGATTCGGCAGGGACGTCGGCGCCCCGGCGGCCCTGCAGGGTCGCACCACCCCCACCGGGCGGGTGCTCCTGGCCGGCGCTGTTCCGGTTGCCGGTGTCCGTCATGGCGGCAGTCACCTCGATCGTCCCTCTGGAGCATCCGAGTGATGCCCGTCACAGGGTTGGACACCGTTCCCGCCCGACCCTCACGCCCGGCCGTTGTGATATGCGTCACATAGGCTGGTGGGGGCGGGCGCCTCGCGAAAAGGCGCGCGTCGGCACGGCTGCGGACATCCCCGCATACCGGCATCCCGGCACGCGACCGGGAGCGGACGATGACCCGACAAGTCCGACCCGCACCGCCGGAACCCCGACTCTTCGATGCCCTCCTGGCGGCGCGGGCCTGCGAGGGCGACGAGGACGCCTTCGCCGTCCTCGTGCGGCGCCACAGCCGCGGCCTCCTCCTCCTGGCCTCCCACCTGCTCGGTAACCCGCAGGACGCCGAAGAAGCCGTCCAGGACGCCTTCGTCAGCGCGTGGCGGCGGCTGCCGGAATTCCGCCACGGCGCGGCCTTCACCACCTGGATCTACCGGATCACCGTGAACCGCTGCCTGAACGCCCGGCACCGCCGGCTGCCTTTCCTGCCGCTGGAAGCGGTGCCCGAACCCGCCGCGCACGACGCGTGCAGCTCGCCCAGCCGGACCGCCGAAGACAACGCCGCCACGGCCGCCCTGGCCACGGCGGTCGGCGAACTCAGCGCCGACCAGCGGGTCTGCTGGATCCTGCGAGAGCTACACGGACTCCCCTACCCACAGATCGCCCAGGTGACAGGTACCAGTGAGGAGACCGTGCGCGGCAGACTGTTCCGGGCACGCCGGTCCCTGAAGGAGGCGATGGCGTCATGGCGCTAGAGGACCAGCACCCGCCCAACGCACACACGAGCGCGCCCGACCCGGCCCCGCTCACCGGCGACGAGGTACTGCCCTGCGGCCGCCCACTCAGCCACGTCTGGGAACAGGCGCGGGACGCCCGGCCGCGGACGGACCCGCACATCGCCTCCTGTGCGCACTGCCGCGAGGCCGCCGAAGGACTGGCCGCCCTGGACGCCGCCACCCAGGCGCTGCGTGAACGGCAGCCCACCGGATGGAGCGCCCTCGCCGACCGCGTCCTGGCCGTCGTCCGGTCCGAAGTCCGGTTCGGACCCGTGCTGCCGCTGGACGATCCCGCGCTGGATCTGCGGATCACCGAGAACGCCGCGGCCAAGGTGCTGCGCCGGGCCGCCGACGCCGTGCCCGGGGCGAGGGCCGTGAGCTGCCGCCTGAAGCCCGCAGGCAAGGGCACCCACGTCCACGTGGCCATGACCCTCGCCGCGGCCCCCGGCCGACCGCTGCCGGCCGCGGCCGAGGATGTTCGCCGATCGGTCGTCACCGCCGCGGACCGGACCCTGGGCATGGCCGTCACGAACGTCGATATCAGGGTGATCGACGTACTGCTGCCCCAGCCCGGCGGTGCCTGATGGCCGCATTCCACGCCCCCGGCCCCCGCGCGGCCGCGGCAGGCGCCGCTCTCTCGGTCCCCGGCGTGGCCGGCCTGCATCCCGGCCTGGCCCACCGCCTCGCACAAGCCACCGCCCGCGCCTGGCCGGATGCCGCCGAGAGGCTTTCCCCGTCCGAGGCCGGCGTCCGCGCCGACCGGGCGGCGGACGGCTCCGGCTGGCAGGTGGAAGTGCGCTGCCTGGTGTTTGAAGGCCACCGACCGCTGGATGTGGCCCGCAACGTCCGCTCCCGGGTCCGGAGCGCTGTCCTGGCCCACCTCACCGCCCACGGTCTTGCAGAACCCCTCACCGTGACCGTCACCGTGGCCCGCATCGTCATCCCTGCCGGGGCTCGGACTGACGCGGAAGCCACCTGAGGAGCCGGGCACCGGGGTGGCACAGCCGCAGGAACCCACGGGGGAACGCGGTTCATCAGGGCGCTCCGCGCCGCCGGGTCGGCAGCCGGCACGGCGGGCACGGGGCCCGTGACGGGTAGCGCCCGAGAATGTGATGTGGTGCCGCACGAACGGTGACAGGCGAGCGCGCCGACGGAGCCGATGACCGGGGTGTATCCGACGTTGCACCCGTGTGCGACCAGCTTGTGCCGGCGGCTGGCGTACGCAGTGAGTGGCAACGTGCCCTGGGACGAACAGCGAACCGAGCCACTTCAACCGGGGCAGCGACAAGGTGACGGGGGACGGGGCAGGCGGCGGTGGGCGTCGATCCCCACGGAACCGGTCAGCGGATGCGCCTCGGATGAGTCCTGGTTTCTGAAGCCTGTGCGGGTCGCAAGTGCGCCGTCCCTGGCCGGCCTCGCCCCGAAGGGCACGCGGACCCGGGACGCGTCCACGCCGTCCAGGGCGGCACCGCCCACCAGAGGCAGGTGCTCACCCTGGCGGGCCTCAAAGCCGCCGCGCGGGCCACCGCCGCGGCCTGACCGGTCTTCGGTACACCATGGGCCCTGGGGAATCAGCCCTGACACCCCCGGGGCCCGGCTCGGGGGCGCACCGCACAACGACGCTGTGACCCCGCCGTCACGCAAGGTGCAACGGAAACCTCAGCCTTCCCCGCCTGTGAGGGTTCTGAATGCAGGCAATACGCACACCTGGACGCTGAGTCGACGCGGCCCAGGCACCGCCTGCAGGCGCCGCGCTCTCGAACAGGGCCGCGGCCGTCCGCGCGTCCCGGGCACGTCATTACCGGCTGACCAAAGCCGAAACTGACCACCCATCCATCGCCCTCGGCGATCTTGTGTGCCACCTCGGAGGCCTCTTCCGCAGAGCGCTCATTACCGTCGTTGCCCGTCTCGACCGCCAGATAGGGGTCGTGCACGCGTTCATTCCGCAGTCACGCCGGCCGGGGGCGGGGGCGGAGGTGGACTTCGGCGCCGTGAGGGTGCGCCTGGCCGGCGAGCAGGTCGAGGTCTACCTGTCCCCTTCCGCGCACGCGGTGCACGGGCACTGCATGGCTGCACCGCCGGGAGAACGGTGCGGCCGGCCGGGCGGTCCCGCAGGCTGCGCAGGACCCGCGGGATGCGCAGGCACCGTCGGGGAGCCGGGCCCACCGGCCCGCCCGTCCGTGTGACCACCCTGCAGCCCGTCCGGCTGCCGGCCGACCGCGGCGCGCCAGCACCGCACCACCGGTTCCCCGAACAGCTCATAGACGCTCACCGGGGAAGGTCACGCACCACGACGGACACCACCGCGAGGATCACAGTGCTCACCGCGATGCCGACCATCACCACCCGCCCGCTCCACGACACCAGGCACCTTCTCCCGCGCCCGCAGACGACGACACCGCTGTGATCATCCGATTCGGGCGGAAGCCGGCCGGCCTCCAGCAAGACCGCACAGGGCTTCGCGACACCACCGTGAACATCCACGCACTGCCCAACGAACGATCAAGGGCTCTCATCCGCGCAATATCACCCGAACGGCCCACACGCTTTCGCGCCGAGCGTGCGATGTTCCCCCATTCGGCCCAGCCTGGACCCTAAGTGGCTGTTGTTGTACCGATCTTGGGGTTTGTCGATCGAACGGGAGTCTCGATTGGGTGGTCGCGGGGTGCTCGGCGCATACGAGCAGGGCCTCCTGAACAGCTCGTTGGTGTCTAATCACCGAGC
>NZ_POTZ01000472.1 GCF_003236365.1 Streptomyces sp. NTH33 | reverse complement strand
GGGCGACGAGGGTGACCTCGGCGCCGAGGGTGTGCAGCAGGTCGACGTTGGAGCGGGCGACCCGGCTGTGCAGCACGTCGCCGACGACGGTGACGCGCCTGCCGGACAGGTCCTGGCCGAGGCCCGCGTCCCGGCCGACCAGCCGGCGGCGCATGGTGAAGGCGTCGAGCAGGGCCTGGGTGGGGTGCTGGTGGGTTCCGTCGCCGGCGTTGATGACGGCGGCGTCGATCCAGCCGGAGTTGGCCAGCCGGTAAGGGGCTCCGGAGGCGCCGTGCCGGATGACGACGGCGTCGACGCCCATCGCCTCCAGAGTCTGGGCGGTGTCCTTCAGGGACTCGCCCTTGGACACCGACGAACCCTTGGCGGTGAAGTTGATGACGTCCGCGGACAGCCGCTTCTCGGCGGCCTCGAAGGAGATCCGGGTGCGGGTGGAGTCCTCGAAGAAGAGGTTGACGACGGTGCGGCCGCGCAGGGTCGGCAGCTTCTTGATCGGCCGGTCGGCGACCCGGGCCATCTCCTCGGCGGTGTCGAGGATCAGGACGGCGTCGTCGCGGGAGAGGTCGGCGGCCGAGATGAGATGACGCTGCATCTGTCAGGCTCCGTAAGGCAGTTCATTCAGGAAGCGGGGGTCCGGGGCACGCGGCGGCAGCCGCTTGTGTCACAGCCCCGGAAGGCGCGGCCGGGCAGGCGGGCGCGCCTCAGGAGGCACACGCGCGACGCGTACGGCGTCGCGTACGCGCGCGTGGCTACGGCTGCCGCTCGCCCGCGGCGGCCGGCTTGGTGCCGAGCAGCACGGTGTCGCGACCGTCCTCCTCGGCGACCAGGACCTTGACCGTCTCCCGCAGCGACGTGGGGAGGTTCTTGCCGACGTAGTCGGCGCGGATGGGCAGTTCGCGGTGGCCGCGGTCGACCAGGACGGCGAGCTGCACCGCGCGCGGGCGGCCGATGTCGTTCAGGGCGTCGAGGGCGGCGCGGATGGTGCGGCCGGAGAAGAGCACGTCGTCGACGAGGACGACCAGGCGGCCGTCGACGCCGTCCCCGGGGATCTCGGTGCGGGCCAGCGCGCGCGGGGGCTGCAGGCGCAGGTCGTCGCGGTACATGGTGATGTCGAGCGAGCCGCAGGGGACCTTGCGCTCGGTGATCTGCTCGAGCTTGGCGGCGAGCCGCTGGGCGAGGAAGACGCCCCGGGTGGGAATGCCGAGGAGCACTACGTCGTCGGCGCCCTTGGCGCGCTCGACGATCTCATGGGCGATGCGGGTCAGCACCCGCGCGATGTCGGGGCCTTCGAGAACGGGCCGCGCATCGGAAGCATGCGCGTTCGCGTGCGTGTCCATATGAAACGGACCTCCTTCTCCGCCTCACGGGACGGACTTTAAAGGACGTCGGATTTGCGCCGTACACGGTAGCAGATGCCGGAGACTTCCCTGATCACCCCCTTGGCGCAGCCCGCTGTCGTTACCACGGAAGCGGCGGTGTGGACCATTCGGCTTGACGCGCAAGAGTCACGCTGCGTAACCTCACAGTGAGTTACCAGCCGCGCGGCGGGAAACCAAGCCAGTCGCGTCGACACAGTGTCCGGGGAGCCATATGTCCAGCGAATACGCCAAACAGCTCGGGGCCAAGCTCCGGGCGATCCGCACCCAGCAGGGCCTTTCCCTCCACGGTGTCGAGGAGAAGAGCCAGGGACGCTGGAAGGCGGTCGTGGTCGGTTCGTACGAGCGCGGCGACCGTGCCGTGACCGTGCAGCGCCTCGCCGAGCTGGCGGACTTCTACGGGGTCCCGGTGCAGGAGCTGCTGCCGGGCACCACCCCGGGCGGCGCCGCCGAGCCCCCGCCGAAGCTGGTCCTGGACCTGGAGCGGCTGGCCACGGTGCCGGCCGAGAAGGCGGGCCCGCTGCAGCGGTACGCGGCGACGATCCAGTCGCAGCGCGGCGACTACAACGGCAAGGTGCTCTCGATCCGCCAAGACGACCTGCGCACTCTCGCCGTCATCTACGACCAGTCGCCCTCGGTCCTCACCGAGCAGCTGATCAGCTGGGGCGTGCTGGACGCGGACGCGCGCCGCGCGGTGGCGTCCCACGAGGAGAGCTGACCGCCTGAGCGGACCGTCCGCACGGTTTGCGCAGAAACGTACCGTCGGGGTGGCCGGAACAACACGGTTCCGGCCACCCCGACGGCGTTCTGCGGGCCTTGGAGGCCCAGGCCCACCCAGGACGCACGGAACATGCCGGAGGGCCCGCAGCGCGTCCGCTGCGGGCCCTCCGGCATGTTCGCTGTTCTCAGGCCTGGTCCCGGCGCAGCGAGGGCTTGAGGTCCTTCAGCCGGCCCAGCAGGCCGTTGACGAACGAGGGCGACTCCTCCGTGGAGAACTCCTTCGCCAGCTGCACCATCTCGTCCAGCACGACGGCGTCCGGGGTCTCGTCGACCCAGATCAGCTCGTACGCGCCGAGCCGCAGGATGTTCCGGTCGACGACCGGCATGCGGTCGAGCGTCCAGCCGACCGCGTACTGAGCGAGCAGCTCGTCGATGCGGGTGGCGTGCTCGGCGTAGCCCTCGACCAGCCGCATCGTGTACTCGCTGACCGGCGGCTGCCGGGGGTCGGTCCGGGAGAGACGGAGCCAGTCCGCGAGGACCGTCAGGACCCCGGCGCCGCGCTGGTCGGCCTCGAAGAGGATCTGGAAGGCACGCTTGCGGGCCGTGTTGCGGGCAGCCACGGTTAGCCGCTCACCCGGCCGAGGTAGTCGCTGGTGCGGGTGTCGACCTTGATCTTCTCACCGGTGGTGAGGAAGAGCGGCACCTGGATCTGGTGGCCGGTCTCCAGGGTGGCGGGCTTGGTGCCGCCGGTGGAGCGGTCGCCCTGGACGCCCGGCTCGGTCTCGGCGATGGTCAGCTCGACGGCGGCGGGGAGCTCGACGTAGAGCACCTCGCCCTCGTGCTGGGCGACGGTGGCCTCGAACCCCTCGACCAGGAAGTTGGCGGCGTCGCCGACGGCCTTGCGGTCGATGTGCAGCTGGTCGTAGGTCTCCATGTCCATGAAGACGAAGTAGTCGCCGTCCATGTAGGAGAACTGCATGTCACGCTTGTCGACGGTGGCCGTCTCGACCTTGACGCCGGCGTTGAAGGTCTTGTCGACGGTCTTGCCGGAGCGCACGTTCTTGAGCTTGGTGCGCACGAAGGCCGGGCCCTTGCCGGGCTTGACGTGCTGGAACTCGACGACGGACCACAGCTGGCCGCCTTCGAGCTTGAGCACCATGCCGTTCTTGAGGTCGTTCGTGGAAGCCACGGTTGCGGAATCTCCTGGACTGACGTACGACCCGGGGCAGGGCGCCCAGCGCGAGGCTAGAGCGCGAGGAGCTCCTTGGTCGTGATGGTGAGTAGCTCGGGTCCGCCGTCCGCCTCGGGGCGTACGACGAGCGTGTCATCGATCCGGACGCCGCCCCGTCCCGGGAGGTGGACTCCCGGTTCGACGGTGACCGGCACGCAAGCGTCCAGTTTACCCATGGCCGAGGGAGCCAACTGCGGGTCCTCGTCGATTTCGAGTCCGACCCCGTGCCCGGTGAGGGGCTGCAGGCGTTCGGCGAACCCGGCGGAATCCAGGACCTGGCGTGCGGCGCGGTCCACATCGCGGCAGGCGGCGCCGGGGGTCAGGGCCTCCCGTCCGGCGCGCTGGGCGGCGAAGACCAGGTCGTACAGCTGGATCTGCCAGTCCGCCGGGGACGTGCCGATCACGAAGGTGCGGCCGATCTCGCAGCGGTAGCCGCGGTAGGCGGCGCCCAGGCACACCGAGAGGAAGTCGCCCTCCTCCACCCGCCGGTCGGTGGGCCGGTGGCCGCGGCGGCCGGCGTTCGGGCCGGTGGCCACGGAGGTCGGGAAGGCGGGGCCGTCGGCGCCGTGGTCGACGAGCCGCCGCTCCAGCTCCAGGGCGAGATGGCGCTCGGTGCGGCCGACGAGGATGGACTCCAGCAGCTCGCCGAGGGCCTGGTCGGCGATCTCGGCGCCGATCCTCAGATGGGAGATCTCCTCCTCGTCCTTGACGACCCTGAGCTGCTCGACCGCGCTGCCGAGGTCCGCCAGCCGCAGCCGGGGCGCCACCGAGGCGAGGGCGCGGTGGCGGGCGACGGTGAGGTGGTGTTCCTCGACGGCGAGCGAGTCGGCGCCCTGGGACCGGGCGAGGTCGGCGGCGGCGACGGCCGGGTCGCCACCGGGGGGCTGGGACAGGACCTGCACGCGCAGGGCCTCGTCGGGGCGGCCCTCGTAGGGCCGGTCGTCCGGGGGACTCTGGCACAGCAGAAGGTCCTCGTGCTGGGCGAGGAGCAGGACGGCACCGCGCGGGGACGCGCCCGCGAGGTACCGCACATTGGCGGGACGAGTCACCAGCGCCGCCGCGCTGCCGCCCGCGTGGCAGCGTTCCCTCAGCCGGGTTCGGCGGGCCGCGTACACCTCTGGCATGAACCGAGCGTAAGAGCCGTGGCTCAATATCGCCGTTCGAAAGGGGCCGAGTGGGGGCGGCACGACTGCCCGCGGTTACGTCCCTACCACTTCGGGGGGCTTGTGAGGGCTCGGGCCAGGATCTCGTCCAGGAGGTGGGCCGTGGAGGGGATGTCGAGGGTGGAGTTGTCGATGATGGGGAGGCCGGAGCCGTACCAGCCGGCCATGCGGCCGTGGATGCGGGCGACTTCCTCGTCGGTGAGGCGGCGGTTGCCGGTGCGCTCGGCGTTGCGTTCCAGGACGACGTCCAGGCCGGGCAGGAGGACGATCGGGAGCAGGCCGGGACCGACGTGGCGTTTCCAGCCGCCGAGGCCGACCACCGGGCGGTCGGGGAAGACGGCGTCGTCGAGGATGCACGAGATGCCGTTGGCGAGGAAGTTGCGCGCGGCGAAACCGCAGGTGCGGCGGGCGAGACGATACTGCGCCTCGGAGTTGTCGTTCCATCCCGACTGCGGGTCGGCGAAGCCGGAGCGGACCCATTCGCGCACGTCGTCGAGGCTGATGTGGGCGGTGGGCACGCGGCGGTGGTCGGCCCAGTACTTGGCGACGCTCGTCTTGCCCGCGCCCGCCGGTCCGATCAGCAGCACCGCCAGCGTGGTGGTCGTCGGGTCGGGCGCGGTCCGGGCGGCCGGCACGCCGGGCATGCCGACCGGGCCGCCCGGCGGCAGCCGGACGTGGCCCGTGGCGTCCGGCGCGGGCGGTGGAACCGGAGGCGCCGACGGGTGCGGGCCCTGTGGCTGCGAACCCTGCGGGGGCGGAGCCGACGGATAGC
>NZ_POTZ01000471.1 GCF_003236365.1 Streptomyces sp. NTH33 | reverse complement strand
ACGGGGTGGCGGGTGGTGCGGCGGCCCCGCCGGATGCGCCAGCCGGCGTCCAGGACGCGCAGCGCGAGGTCGGCGTCCTCGCGGAAGGCGTGCGTGAAGCGCTCGTCGAAGCCGGCGACCTGCTTGAGGGCGTCGGCGCGGTAGGCCATGTCGGCGGTGATCCAGCGGGCCCGGGCCAGTCCGGCGGTGCCCCGCTCCCAGTCGGTGGGGCGGCGCTCGCCGGGCAGCGGCACGGCGATCACACCCTGCACGGCGCCGGTGTCGGGGCTCGCCTCGGCCAGGTCTTGCGTGAGCTGGTCGCACCAGTGCGGGCCGACCTGGACGTCGTCGTCGAGGAAGGCGACCCAGGGCGCGGTGACCGCGCGCAGCCCGGTGTTGCGGGCGGCGGCGGGTCCGCGGCCGCCGCCGGTGAGCACGGTGGTGCGGGCGCGCAGGTCGCCCAGCACGCTCAGCGGGTGCTCCAGCGCGTCCGGCTCGGGCTCGGGCCGGTCGTCGACCAGGACGATCTCGTCCGGTCGCGGTCCGGTCGCGGCGGCGAGGGCGGCCAGGCAGTCGGTGAGGGTGCCCCGCGCGAGCGTGGGGATCACCACGGCGTAGGCCGGCCCGGTCACGGTGGTGCGGCCGTCGGTGCGGGTCATGCGTACGCCCTCCCCCTGCGTACCGCGTACGGGCCGATCGCCAGCAGGTCGACGGGCGCGGAGCCGAAGCACTCCAGCGCGTCGCGCGGGTCGTCGACCATGGGCCGGCCGGCGGTGTTGAGGCTGGTGTTGACGACGACGGGCAGCCCGGTGCGCTTCTCGAAGCCGCGCAGCATGCGGGCGACCAGCGGCTCCTGGCGTTCGTCGACGGTCTGGACGCGGGCAGTGCCGTCGACGTGCACCACGGCGGGGATGCGGCCCCGCCAGTCGCGGTGGACGTCGTGCACGAACAGCATGTACGGGCTGGGGATCGGCCCCTGGAACAGCTCGTGGGCGCGTTCGGCGAGCACCATGGGCGCGACCGGCCGGAACTCCTCGCGGCCCTTGACCCTGTTCAGCCGCTCCAGGTTCTCGGCCCGGCCCGGGTGGGCGAGCAGGGAGCGGTGGCCGAGGGCGCGCGGTCCGTACTCGCTGCGCCCCTGGAACCAGGCCACGACCCCGTCGCGGGCCAGTTCCTCGGCGACCGCCTCGGCGATGTCGTCGGGCCGCTCGTACGGCACGGCGGCCTCCTCCAGCCGGGCGCGCAGCTCCTCGTCGCTCCAGCCGCGTCCGAGGTCGGCGCCGGGCAGGGGTTCTGGGGCGGCGCCCTCGCTCGCGGCCAGGTACAGGGCGCCGCCGAGCGCGGTGCCGGCGTCCCCGGCGGCGGGCTGCACCCACACGTGCCGGTACGGGCCCTTCGCGGCGATCTTCGAGTTGGCGACGCAGTTGAGGGCGACGCCGCCGGCCATGGCCAGGGCCTCGCCGCCCGCCTCGCGGTGCAGCCAGTGGGCGAGTTCGAGCAGGGTCTCCTCCAGGACGGCCTGGCAACTGGCCGCCAGGTCGGCGTGGTCCCGGGTCCACGGCTCGCCCTTGGCGCGCGGCGGGGCGAGGTCGGCCCAGTCGACGCCGTGGGCGCGGAAGCCGCCGTCGCCGGTGGCGTGGACGTACGGGCGCAGCCGGGGCAGGAAGCGGGGCTTTCCGTAGGAGGCGAGCGCCATGACCTTGTACTCGTCGCTGCTGCGCAGGAAGCCGAGGTGTTCGGTCAGCTCCTCGTAGACCAGGCCGAGGGAGTGGGGCAGGGCCTGCGCGGCGAGCGTGTCGAGCTTGCCGTCGTGGAAGCGGCCGGCGAGGTGGGAGGCGGCCTCGCCGCGGCCGTCCAGGACGAGGACGGCGCTGTCCGGGTGCGGGGAGGCGGGCCCCGCGGAGGCGGCGTGCGCGACGTGGTGCGGCACGAAGACGACCTTGGCCGGGTCGAGGCCGGGCAGTGCCTCGGCGAGGAACTCGGGGGCGCGGCGGGCGTATTCCAGGCGCAGCGGGTCCCACGGGTCGAACAGGCCCATCTCGGCGGCCGGGCGGGCCAGGGCCGGGTCGAAGGAGTACGTGACGGCGTCCAGCTCCTCGGGCCCGATGCCCGCGTGCTCCAGGCACCAGCGGGCGGAGAGTTCCGGCAGTTCCCACGCGGAGAACGGCACCGGGCGCTTGCCGTGCTTGCGCCGGCTGAAGCGCTCCTCCTCGCCGGCCGCGACCGTCGTGCCGTCGACGACGAGGGCGGCGGCCGGGTCGTGGAACAGGGCGTTGATACCAAGGATGCGCATGGGGCGGCTCCGTCCCGTTCGTCGGATGGTTCGGCGTGCGGGGACCGTGAGGGCATTCGGGCTTCTGGGTGCCGCGCCTCGGCTGTCTCAAACACGTGAAGCCAACCGGCCGCCGGAAAGGGGGAATTTTCACCCCATGCCAGTATTTGGTGACCTACGGTGAAGCTCCCTGGCCAGGGCGGGGCAGTACGGTTCAGGACACCACGGTCTACTGTCCCGAAAGGGCTCCCGGGCCCTACGCCGCGACGGAGCGGGCGAACCACCCGATGGTGTGCCGAAGCCCCTCGGTCCAGCTCACGCGCGGCTGCCAGCCGAGCCGTTCCCGGGCCAGCCGGGTGTCGGGCCTGCGCCGCCCGGGGTCGTCGACGGGGCGGTCGACGAAGCGGACGCGGGAGGCGGAGCCGGTGAGCTCCACGATCCGGCGGGCCAGCTCCAGCACGGTGATCTCGTCGGTGCCGCCGATGTTGACCGGGCCGGTCTCCTCGGAGGCGGCCAGGGCGAGCACGCCGTCGACGGTGTCGTCCACGTAGCACAGCGAGCGGGTCTGGCTGCCGTCGCCGGCCACGGTGAGGGGCATGCCGTCCAGGGCCTGGGCGATGAAGGTGGGCACCGCGCGGCCGTCGCCGGTGCGCATGCGGGGGCCGTAGGTGTTGAAGATGCGGACGATGGCGGTGTCGGTGCCGTGGACGCCCCGGTGCGCGGTGACCAGGGCCTCGGCGAAGCGCTTGGACTCGTCGTAGACGCTGCGCGGGCCGACCGGGTTGACGTTGCCCCAGTAGCCCTCGTGCTGCGGGTGCTCGAGCGGGTCGCCGTAGACCTCGGAGGTGGAGGCCAGCAGGAAGCGGGCGCCGTCTGCGCGGGCGCGCTCCAGGGCGTTGCGGGTGCCGGCGCTGCCGGCGTCCAGGGTCTGCAGCGGCAGCCGCAGGTAGTCGGCGGGCGAGGCCGGGCAGGCGAAGTGCAGGACCAGGTCGAAGCGGCCGGGCAGGCCGCGCACGGCCCCGGCGTCGGTGGCGTCGGCGCGCACGAAGCGGAAGCCGCGGTGCTGTTCGAGCTCGGCCACGTTGGCGCGGGCGCCGGTGACCAGGTTGTCCAGGCACACGACCGCGGCGCCGGCCTGGAGCAGGCGCGCGCACAGATGGGATCCCACGAAGCCGGCTCCGCCGGTCACCAGGGCCCGGCGCCAGGTGTGTCCGCTCACGGGACTCTCCTCACTCTCGCCTTCGCTTGCGTGACGGCTTGAGTAACCCGGCGGCCGGAAGGCCACACATGGGCCGGTTCGGCCCGGTCAGGCTTTCGATATCAGGCCATGTCCTGCTATACACTGCGTATATACCTGCTGTGTATAGTCCCGGCATGCGTTCTGCGACCAGCAAGATGACGAAAACGGGGGCCCGGTTCCGGGCGGGTGCGGCGCTGGCGGGGGCCATGTGCCTGACGCTGGCTCTGACCGGCTGCGGACAGGGGGAGACGACCGCGCCGAGCACGGCCCGGACGTACGCGGCGGCGGGCGCTCCGGCCCCGTTCGGCGCTGTGGACTGCCGTGAGGCCAAGTGCATCGCGCTGACCTTCGACGCCGGTCCGAGCGAGTACTCCGCCCGGCTGCTCGACATCCTGAAGGAGAAACAGGTCCCGGCGACCTTCTTCCTGCTCGGCGCCCGGCACCTCGAGAAGTACCCGGAGCTGGTCCAGCGGATGGACGCCGAGGGTCACGAGGTGGCGAGCCACACCTGGAGCCACCCGATCCTGACCCGGATACCGCCGGAGCGCATACGCGAGGAACTCGGTCGCACCAACGAGGCGATAGAGCGCCTGACCGGGCGCAAGCCCACCCTGATGCGCCCGCCGCAGGGCCGTACGAACGCCACCGTGCACGAGATCTGCGGGGAACTGGGCCTGGCCGAGGTGCTGTGGAGCGTCACCGCCAAGGACTACACCACGAACGACTCCGCGCTCATCACCCAGCGGGTCCTCGCCCAGTCCTCCCGGGACGGCATCATCCTGCTGCACGACATCTACCCGGGCACGGTCCCCGCGGTGCCCGGCATCATCGACGCGCTGAAGGAACGGGGCTATGTGTTCGTCACCGTCCCTCAGTTGCTGGCGCCGGGGAAGGCGGAACCGGGGAAGGTGTACCGGCCGTAGCGGGCGGCGGGCCGGGCTCAGCCGCTGTCGCCGAGGCGGCGCCGGTACCGCAGTCCGGGCCGCCCGTCGACGCGCAGCTCTCCCACCTCGGTGAAGCCGTTGCGCCGCAGTACGGCCCGGGAGGCCGGGTTGTCGAGGGTGGTGACGGCGGTGAGCGCGGAGAGCCGGTACTCCTCGGCCGCGAGACGGCGGACCTCCCGTACGGCGGCGGTCGCCAGTCCCCGGCCGGCGGCCCGCTCGCCGATCCGGTAGCCCAACTCGGCGCAGCCGTCCGCGATGTCGACGAGGTTGACGCGGCCCACCAGGACGCCGTACCGGTCCAGGACGAGGTGGAACCGGCAGACGCCGGCGTCCTGCTCGGCGAGCAGGGCCCGGTGGCGGGCGGCGAACCCGGTGAAGTAGGCGTCCCCTCGGTCCGGGACGGAGCGGGCGAAGTACCGGCGGTTCTCCCGCTCGAAGGCCAGCAGGGCGTCCGCGTGGTCGGGGCGCAGTTGCTCCAGCGTCAGCATGGGCGCGAGGATACGGCCACTTGGGTGACCCGGTGGTGAATGCGCAGTCGGGCGGGACCGTGTGCCTACGATCGTCCTGTGGTCACCTTCTCTCTCGAGCGCACCGCGCCGCTGCCCGTCGACGAGGCGTGGCGCCGGCTCACGCGGTGGTCGCGGCACGCCGACACGGTTCCGCTGACCCGCATCACCGAGGTCACGCCCCCGCCGACCCGGGTGGGCACGGTGTTCGTGGCCCGTTCGGGGATCGGTCCCCTCGGCTTCGACGACCCGATGGAGGTCACCGTCTGGCGTCCGCCGGCCGGCGGACGCCAGACGGTGACCTCCATCGGGTCGTCGAA
>NZ_POTZ01000470.1 GCF_003236365.1 Streptomyces sp. NTH33 | reverse complement strand
ACCCCCGACAGCCCGGAAAACGCCGTGGCGACAAGCGAGTTGACATCCATCACAAGATCATGATCGCTGATGGCTACCCGCCGTCACCACCGACTACGGGCCAGACCCGTTAAATTGACACACCCCTTGATCAGGTCCGACCGCAGCGGAGGGCGGACGCAACGTCGACGTCTCCCAACCCCGCGAGCGGATCGGGGAAGGTGAACTGCCGTATCCGGACGTCGACGTGCGGGTGCCGGCGGCCGAACTCCTCGAGGATCGCAGGCGTCAACTCCGCGGCAGCGTGGGCCACGAACCCCACCATCAAGTGGCTCGCCTTGCCGCGGGCGGCGCTGCGCGCCACGGCGATGGTTCGGTCTGCGGCAGCCAGCGTCTTGCGCGTCTCGACGAGGACTGCCTCACCAGCCGCGGTCAACTCGACATGCCTGCTGGTACGGCGGGACAACTCCACGCCGAAAATGTGCTCCAGCTTGCGGATCTGGACGCTGAGCGCAGGCTGGGAGATGTGCAGGTGTTGTGCTGCCCGTCCGAAGTGCAGGTCCTCGGCGACGGCTGTGAAGTATCTCAGCAGACGCAGCCCCAGCTCCATGGGCGGAGTGATACCGC
This sequence comes from Streptomyces sp. NTH33, assembly GCF_003236365.1. Taxonomy (GTDB): domain Bacteria; phylum Actinomycetota; class Actinomycetes; order Streptomycetales; family Streptomycetaceae; genus Streptomyces. The sequence goes on along the minus strand of NZ_POTZ01000470.1, from coordinate 4,680 downwards.
CGGGTCTCTGCTGTCACAGAAGCATGCCGCCACCCCATCAATAACCCTGGATTATCGATCGGCGGCGAACTTGCATTAGACCGCCCCGCAGCACCGCATTAGCTTTGCAGAAAAATCGGCGTTACCGAGGAGAGGTAAATGGCAACAGCAACGGTGCAGAAGTCAGTGGATCGTTTCCGTCAGCTCAGTGACGGCGACGCGGAAATCCAGGCGCACGGGAAGTATTTCTCGTGCAGCTACCTGCTCGACATGGAGACGCATTCCTTTCTCGTCCGTGTGCACCACGGGCGCATCGAAGAACTGATCGTCGACCCGGAGCCGCTGGCGGCCTACGACTTCGCGATCCGCGCGACCGCCGAGACCTGGCAGGGATTCTGCCAGGCGACGCCCGGTCCCATGTACCACGGCATCTGGGCGGCCACCTTCCGACGGGGCATGCGGCTCGAGGGAGACCTGCTGGTCCTCATGCAGAACCTGCGCTGCCTGACCCGGCAGCTGGAACTGCTGCGCGTCACCGGCCCGCTGGGCTGACCGATCACTCCGCCGAAAGGAACCCGATGAGCAACAATTCCCGTATCTCCCCGGTCACCGGCCACTACGTCACCATTGATGTCGAAGGCGTCGAGTACAAGGTGTTCTACCTGGAGAACGGCGAGGGTCAGCCGCTCGTCTGCCAGCACACCGCCGGCGCCCACAACCACCAGTGGCGCGGTCTCCTGGAAGACGAGGAGATCACCAGCAATTACCGCGTCATCGCGTACGACCTCGCCCGCCACGGAAAGTCCGACCCGCCACGGAATACGGACTGGTGGAAGGAAGAGTACAAGCTCACCGCCGACCACTTCGTGGCGTTCATCACCGCATTCTGCGACGCTCTCGGGCTGGAAGACCCGATCTTCATGGGCTCCTCCTTCGGCGGCAACGTCGCACTGCAACTGGCGCTGCGCCACCCGGACCGCTTCAAGGCCGTCATCCCGGTCGAGGGTGCCGACTACTCGCCCGGCTTCTACCTCGACTGGTGGCAGCACCCGCACGCCAACGCGGCCCAGGTGTGCGCCAGCGGTGTGTGGGACCTCATGGCGCCACAGTCCCCGGAGCGGGACCGCTGGGCCACGTGGTTCTACTACAGCCAGGGGTCCGAGGCGTTCAAGGGCGACCTGTACTACTACTCGGTCGACCACGACCTGCGTGACCGCCTCGGCGACATCGACGGCGACGCGTGCCCGGTGATCATGCTCACCGGCGAGTACGACTACCTCACCATCCCCGAGGACGGCGAGCGCACCGCCAAGCAGATCCGTGGCGCGGAATTCATCGAGATGAAGGACATCGGCCACTTCCCGATGAGCGAGAACTACCCGCGGTTCGCGCAGTACCTCAAGCACGCACTGCAGCGAATCGAAGAACGGACCAGCCTCCCCGGCTGAGCGGCCTTCGCCCCGACCCGAAGCCGGCCCGGGTCTGTACGGTCAACGGCTCTGGCCCACATTCGGTGGTAACCGCGCGTCACGTTCGTCTGGGCCCGGATCTCGCAGCTCACGGAGGGGACGGCGGCTGCGTCCGGAGACGAGAGTCCCGTCTGGCAACCGCGAGCACCTCTCCGACCTGCGTGCTCCACCGTCAGCAACCATGGCCACAATGCGGCACCACCGAATGTGGGCCAGAGGCGTTCACTGGACAGACCCGTCACCAGCTGTGACCTCCGGCGCGGCGGGCGGCCAGGGCGGGAAACCGCTGGTGAGCGGCCCGTGCTCGAGAAGGGGCGGCCAGTTCGCCCGGAGACGACGGTTCCCGCCGGCTGGGTCCGCGGATCCGGGTGCTTGGCGCCCGGCCCGTTTCGGGTGTTCGGTCAGCCGTCGTGGAAGGGGCGCCGGTCCATGGGGTCTTGGTATGCGGTGCGGGAGGAACGCTCGGACAGTGCCGCGTTGCGCAGGTGTTCGGCGAGCGCCGCGGTGGCCGTCGACGAGGCGCGGTCTCTGACGCCCCAGGCCAGCAGATGGTGGCGGCGGGCCCAGGGATCCTGCAGTTCGCACACGGCGAGTGGCTGGTGGGGGTCGATGGCGCGACGCGGTACGACGGCGAGCCCGACGCCTGCGGCAGCGAGGGCGACGAGGACGCCGAGGTCGGCGACGGTGGTGCGGTAACGCGCCGCCGGAGCGTGCGGCCCGAGGTGCTTCTCGATCCAGCGGCGCAGCGAGGAGCCGGCGTCGAGCCCGATGAGCGGGTGCTCGGCGACCTCGCTGTAGGTCAGTGAGGTCCGCCGGCGATGATTCCTCCGGCCTGGCCGATCACGACGAGGGAGTCGTCACCGAGGGGCTCCATGTGCAGGCCGCAGTCGCGCGACTCGTCGTCGAGGACGACCCCCAGGTCCGCCTCGCCGTCGGCGAGCATCCGCACCGTGTGCGGGGTGCGGCTCTCGCATACCGTGACGTCGACGTCCGGGTGCGCGCGGAGGAACGAGACCAGGGGCGCTGTCACGTTGGTTGACCGGGTGGGATGCTCTTCGGGTTGATCATGCTGGGCGGGGTCGTCCGTGGAGAGCACGTCGCCGTCGTACAGGGGGCACCGGTACCCGGCCGAGGTGATCTCCCACTGCGTGTGGCTGTACCACCGATTCCCGCTCAGCTTCCGTGAGGTCGAGGAGCTCATGCTCCAGCGCGGCGTCATCGTCTCCTACGAGACCATCCGCCGTTGGTGCGCCAAGTTCGGCCAGGCCTACGCGAATGGACTACGCCGTCGCCGGCCCCGGACCGGCGACAAGTGGCACCTGGACGAGGTCTTCATCAAGATCAACGGTGGGTTGAAGTACTTGTGGCGGGCCGTCGACCAGGACGGCAACGTGCTCGACATCCTCGTGCAGAGCCGACGGGACAAGGCCGCCGCCAGGCGCTTCTTCCGCCGCCTGTTGAAAAAGACGCGCGCGGTGCTGCGGGTGGTCGTCACGGACAAGCTCCGCTCCTACGGCGCGGCCCACCGCGAGGTCATGCCCTCCGCCGAGCACCGTCAGTCGAAGTACCTCAATAACCGAGCGGAGAACAGCCATCAGCCCACCAGGCAACGCGAACGGGCTATGAAGGGCTTCCGCAGCGTGGGCGGGGCCCAGCGGTTCTTGTCCGCGTTCAGCGGCATCTCACCCCACTGCCGACCCCACCGCCACCTGCTCACCGCCCCCGACTACCGAGCCGAAATGACCATCCGCTTCGCCATCTGGGACCACGTCACCGGAGTCGTCGGCACAGCCGCAACGGCCTGACCCAGGCTGACACTCGAGCCGACCGCGCCCTGGCACGCCATCAGGCCCGCGCACATCCAACAACGTGACAACGCCGGCGAGAGCGGTCTGGTCGTCGGCGGCCGCAACATCGACCACGACCAGCCCCGGCTCCGCCACGTGCACCTCGTTGATCGCGTCCATGAATGGCACGACGCGCTGCCGGGGCGAAGAAGTTCTCTCAACGGCAGGCATTCACCCGACCGGAGTGCACTGGCTTCTCGTCCGGCGAGGTACCGGACGAGGGGAGCAGCATCCGGTTGCGGCGGTTCCCGAGGTCCCCGGCCGGGTCGGAAAAGGGGAGCGTCGGCCGTCACCGCAGGGCGGAACGTGCCCGACCGCACCAAGAGCCCTTCCCCGGGCCGGGCATGCGCCGTGCGCGCCTGGGACGCGCTGGAGGTGCGGCTGGAGCAGGCGGACACCAAGGCCAGGAGGAGGGGACTGCTGAGCAGCCGTCGCAGACGCAGGTCTGCGCCGTCGGCCTCACCCGCCTCTTCGAGAATGCCGCCGGCACCCTCGGCGCCCGCCGTGCCCCTGGGGGAGGGCGCTGCTTCCACTGCGACGGAACCGGGCTCGCCCGCCCCCTGTGGGAACCGGCGACCGGGCAGGCCTGAGCGGCCCGCAAGAGAACACCGCGCCCCGGCCGCCTTCTGGACGGCGTGGGGCACGGCAGGCGGAAGGCACCTGGAGGCTCATGCGGGTGCTGCCGCCGGTGCGGGGCGCAGCGCCGCGAGCGGAGAGCGCCGGCCTCTCTCCACCGCGCGCAGCTGCTCCCGGTCGGCCTCGGGGTGCGCGGCGACCACCGCGTCGACGGACGTGACCCAGGCAGCCGCGGTGCCCTGCTGAGGCCTGGCCGTCCTCGCCCTATCCGCGCCTGGCTGCCCGGCGACAGGCCCGAGACTCTACGAAACTCGGGACAGGCCCCCGGACTCTACGAAACTCGGGACAGCTCACTTCGGGCTGCCCCGCCCGGCTCGACGGCTTCGCCTTTGAGGAGCAACCCATCAAGCACCGGGACGGGACAGCCTACCTCATACTGTCTGACCCCTGCCCAACCAGCCGACCGAGACGTACGCTGACCTGGGGGTTCCGCCGTGATCATCGAGGTCGGTGAGGTGCGGTGGGACGAGAAGGGGAACAGCAGGCCGGGGGGCCGCTCGTACGACGCCGGGGAGTGTACTGACACCACCCGCCAGCCGCCGGGCTGTGCCGCCCCGCCAAGGGGAGGGACATGAACCGCTGGGTCGGCATCGTCTCGCTGCGGGAGACCGCGGCGCCGACACCCTGCGGGTGCCGAATAATCATCCGCCCTGGTCAAGCGGCGTGGTGGTACTCGTGGAGGGTGTCGCCGAGCCGGTCTCGTCGGCGGGTCTTCAGGTGTGTGATCTGTCCTGGTTCGGTGATCGGTT
>NZ_POTZ01000046.1 GCF_003236365.1 Streptomyces sp. NTH33 | reverse complement strand
GGGTTGCGGGCAGGTCGAGTCCCTTGAGGCCGGTGACCGGGGTACGCAGGCCCACGGCGAGCCGGTTCCAGCCGTTGATCGCCACGATGGCGAAGGTGAGCGCCGCGGTCTCCTCCGGCGTGAAGGCGGAGGAGACCGGCGCGTAATCCTCGTCCCGGGCGCCGGTGCGGGGAAGTTCGGTCAGTGCCTCGCACCAGGCCAGCGCGGCACGCTCCCGAGGAGTGAATACCTCCTGCGCTTCACGCCAGGCCGCCACCACGTCCAGTCGTGTCTGGTGCTCGCCGCGACCGCGGGCGTCGCGGTGGTGCATGGCCAGGCAGTAGGCGCAGCCGTTGATCTGGGAGGCCCGGATGCGGACCAGTTCCAGCAGCTCCGGCTCCAGGCCGCTGTCGGCCACGGCTTGTTCCAGCCGGAGCATCGCCCCGACGCCGTGCGGGAACAGCTTGCGGTAGTCGACACGCATGATTGGCTTCCTCCTTGCGGCGTTCGTCTGCGCGGATGGGCGGACGGCCCGGGGGCGACGCCCGTGGCGTCGGCCCGGGCATGGCTCAGTCCTCGCCGGCCCTACGTCCCGGGCGACGGCGCCAGCTGCGGATCAGGCGCCCGAGCGGGTCATAGCGGTGGTCGACGACGCGTTCCTTCATCGGGATGATCGCGTTGTCGGTGATCTTGATCCCGGCGGGGCAGACCTCGGTGCAGCACTTGGTGATGTTGCACAGCCCCAGCCCGTGCTGTTCGCGCAGCATCCGGCGCCGGTCGAGGGTGTCGAGGGGGTGCATGTCGAGTTCGGCGTGGCGGATGAAGAACCTCGGGCCGGCGAAGGCCGGTTTGTTGTCCTCGTGGTCGCGGATGACGTGACAGACGTCCTGGCACAGCCAGCATTCGATGCACTTGCGGAACTCCTGCGCCCGCTCCACCTCCTCCTGCCGCATCCGGTATTCGCCGGGCCGCAGATGAGGCGGCGGGGTGAAGGAGGGAACCTGCCGGGCTCTGGCGTAGTTGAAGCCCACGTCGGTGACCAGGTCGCGGATGACGGGGAAGGTCCGCAGCGGCGTGATCGTGATGCTGTCGGAGGGCAGGGTGGACAGCCGCGCCATGCACATCAGTTTCGGGCGGCCCTCGATCTCGGCGCTGCACGAGCCGCACTTGCCGGCCTTGCAGTTCCAGCGCACCGCGAGGTCTGTGGCCTGCGTGGCCTGCAGCCGCAGGACGGCGTCCAGGACCACCTCACCGTCCTCGACCGGCACGGTGTACTCCACGAGAGAGCCCCCGGAGGTGTCGCCGCGCCAGATGCGGAGCAGCAGATCGCGCCCCATGGCCGATGCCCCCTTTCCGTGGGCTGATGCGTAAGTTCAGAAGAACCGCGGGTCGCGGATCACACCGCCGGCGACCAGCCGCACGTAGCCGTCGGCGAGCGCGACCCAGACCAGCGAGGCCCAGGCGAACCGGCCGTGGTACGGATTGATCCGCGACACCCAGGTCCACGCCCGGTAGCGGACGGGATGCTTGGCGAAGTTGTTCAGGCGCCCGCCGACCACGTGGCGGCACGAATGGCACGAGAGGGTGTACAGCCACAGCAGAACGGCGTTGACGACCAGGACCAGGCTGCCCAGACCCATGCCGACGCGTCCGCGGAAGTCGAAGGCGATGACCGCGTCCCAGGTCAGGATGACGTTGAAGACGAGGGCCGCGTAGAGGAAGTAGCGGTGGACGTTCTGGAGCAGCAGCGGAAAGCGGGTCTCCCCGCTGTAGCGGCGGTGCGGCTCCGGAACCGCGCACGCCGGGGGCGCCAGCCACCAGGAGCGGTAGTACGCCTTGCGGTAGTAGTAGCAGGTCAGGCGGAATCCGAGCGGGAAGATCAGGACGATCACAGCTGGGGTGATGATCCACCAAGTGCCGAACCAGCCCAGGTGCGGTGCCCCGTGGGAGCCGGGCACCGCCCCGCAGTGGGTGGACAGGCACGGCGAGTAGAACGGTGACAGATAGGGGTCGGCGTAGTAGTCCCGGTTCGCCAGCGCCGCATACGTCGCGTAGGCCACGAAGAGAGCCAGGACGGTGAACGTGATCAGCGGGTAGACCCACCAGCGGTCCCGCCGCAGCGTCCGCGCGGCGATCGCGGCCCGCCCCGGAGCTCGGATCCCCGCCGAGGCGCCGCCTGCTGTCCCCACGACCTGGCCTCCCTTCGCCGGTGCCGGGGCTGCCGATCCAGTCACCGGGAGCCTTCTCCACCCCAGCCTGCCGGACAAGGGCGGACCGTGCGATCTCAGCGCAACTTCCCCGTGTCGTATGACCGACCGAGCCGACGGGTACCCGCACGCGGATGGCGTAGGCCCGCCTGCCGGGGCACCCGCGCGGTGATACGACGGGCAGAGGGCACCAGCGAATACCGGAGGGACGCCTGGGATGCCGAAGGTCGCCATCAACGGGCTCGGCCGCATCGGCCGTGCCGCGCTGAAGATCCTGCACGACGTGGACGGTGTGGAGGTCGCGGCCGTCAACGACCTCATCGAGGTCGACAATCTCGCCTACCTGCTGGCGCACGACAGCGTCTACGGCCGCTACGGCAGGACGGTCACGGTGAGGGATGGTGCGCTGAGCATCGACGGGCACAACGTGCCGGTGTACGCCGAACGCGATCCGGCCCGGCTGCCGTGGCGGGAACTGGGCATCGACCTGGTCCTGGAGTGCACCGGAGCCTTCCGCCACGAGGAGGAGCTACGGCGTCACCTTCAGGCGGGGACGCGCTTTGTCATCCTGTCCGCGCCGGCCCGGACCGAGACGGTGGCCACCGTCGTGCACGGCGTGAACCAGGCCCCGGACGGCCTGCAGGTCATCTCCTGTGCGAGCTGCACCACCAACTGCATCACCCCGGTGGTCGAGGTGCTGGACCGCCTGATCGGGGTCGAACGGGCGATCATGTCCACCGTCCACGCCTACACCTCCACCCAGCAGCTCGTCGACGGCCCCAGCCGGGATGTGCGCCGCGGCCGCGCCGCCGGGGTCAACATGCTTCCCGCGTCCACCGGGGCGGCGCTGGCCACCACCCGGGCACTGCCCCAACTGGCCGGCCGCTTCGACGGGGTGGCGATCCGGGTCCCGGTGCCGGTCGGCTCGATCGCGGACGTCGTGGCCGTCACCGCCCGGCCCACCACCGCCGAGGAGGTCAACGGCCTCTTCCGCCAGGAGGCCGGCACCGACCGCTACCGCGATGTCCTGGCCGTCTCGGAAGAGCCGCTGGTCTCCACCGACATCATCGGCGACCCCAGAGCCTCGGTCATCGACGCCGCGATGACCCGGGTGGTGGACGGCACCCTCGTCAAGATCATGAGCTGGTACGACAACGAGTGGGGCTTCACCCACCAGATGGTCCGCGAAGCCCTGTCCGTCCTGGGCGTCAGCCAGTCCCCGTGAGCACCTCCCCCACCGACCCCGACCTGGTGCGGGGCCGCCACGCTCAGCCGCCGAGAGGATCGTGATGAAGGCCAAGGAGATCATGACGGCGCCGGTGGTCACCGTCACCGAGGGCACACCGGTCTCGGAGGTCGCGGCCGTGCTGCACGGTGGCCGGATCAGCGCCGTCCCCGTGCTGGATGCCGCGGGCGCGGTCGTGGGCCTGGTCAGCGAGTACGACCTGCTGGCCCGGCCCGGTGCCACCGCCGCCGAGGTGATGACGGCGACGGTGATCAGCGTCACCGAGGACACCGACGTCGACGACGTCCGTCACCTGCTGGTCGAGCGGCGCATCCGCCGCGTGCCCGTGCTGGCCGCCGGGCGCCTGGCCGGGATCATCAGCCGCTCCGACGTCGTCGCGCTGCTGACCACCGAGTGGGCCTGCACCGTGTGCGGCGAGAGTGCCCGCGGTGACCGCCCGCCCGAACGCTGCCCCAAGTGCCACGCCGCCGCCGACCGCTTCACCGTCCAGGAAGCACCGCCCGGCAGCTGAGCCGAGCACCGCACCGACCCGAGGGAAACCCTGCGAACGATGACCTCCTCACCGACATCAAGGCACTGCTCGAACAGCCGATGCGCATCGTCGTGTAGGAGGGCACGCCTCGCCGTCCGCGTGTCCTGCCCAGGTACTCAGCATGAGGTCATGGGCGCTGCCGGTATCACCGCACCGCATCAGCACCGTCGCCCGCACCCTGTTCAGCCGACACCCTGTCAACGGCCTTCGCAGGCCGACCTCTAACCGTACGGAGGCATCGATCAATGACCGAGCCCGTCTACCACCCGGCCACCACCGAGATCGGCGCCCGGCGGGCGCAGCTCGCCCCGGCCGTCAACGAGGCGTTCGAGAACTTCAGCCGCGCCGTGTTCGCCGACGGGGCGCTGCCGGAGAAGACCAAACAGCTGATCGCCGTCGCGGTCGCGCATGTCACGCAGTGCCCGTACTGCATCCAGGGACACACCCGCCTGGCGCAGCGCAAAGGCAACAGCCCAGAGGAGATCATGGAAGCCATCTGGGTCGCCGCCGAGATGCGCGCCGGCGGCGCCTACGCACACTCCACCCTCGCGCTGCACGCGATGAAGGACACCTCACCGCACTCCCACCCATGACAGCAGGACACGACAGATGCGCCAGGCGACATCGCCCCGCCAGCTCTCTTGCGGAGCATCGCCGCGAACCGGTCGCGATCCCGTACGCCCTCGGACCGGCACGCGAGTGCCGCGCCAGCGGGAGGCGGTGCCCACGCCGAGGCAGATGATCACTGCGCCCTCCAGCACGCGGGCCGGCGGCAGCATGAAAGCCGGTGCGAGGCCGGTGGTGGCAAAGATCCCGGCGGGGCGTCCTCCGACCCGTATGCAGGTCACAGCGGAGGCGGTCGATGCCGGGGACCCCACCACGGTTGTCGTAGCCGCAGTTCCGGGGCCGGACAGGGGCGGCAGGCGTGGCTGAGGCTCGCGAATCGGTACAGCCGGGACTGCCGGAGTCGGTGGGCTACGCGCTCAAGCGGGTGTTCCTGGGCCGGCCGCTGATCACTGAGCAGTTGCGGAACGAGCAGCTGTCGAAGAAGGTCGCGCTGGGCGTGCTCTCACCCGACGCGATCTCCTCCTCCGCCTATGGTCCGGAGGAGATGCTGCTCGCGCTGCTGCCCTACGCGGGGGCGGCGGCGTTCACTCTGGTGCTGCCGATCACCGGGGCGGTCCTGGTCATCCTGGTGTTGGTGGCCGCCTCCTACCGGCAGGTGGTGACCGTCTACACCCGCGCCGGCGGCTCGTACGCCGTGGCGCGGGACAACTTCGGACCGAAGATCGCCCAGATCGCCGCGGCCGCGCTGCTGATCGACTACGTGGTGACCGTGGCCGTCCAGGCATCGGCGGGTACGGTCGCGGTGGTCTCGGCACTCCCGGAGTTCGGCCCCTACAGCCTGGAGATCACCATCGGGGTGGTCGTCATCCTGTGTCTTGCGAACCTGCGCGGGCTGAGGGAGGCCGGAGGTCCCTTCGCACTGCCCACGTACCTGTTCTCCGTCCTCGTCGGCCTTGTGATCATCATCGGCGTCATCAAGCACTTCACCGTCGGTCTGCCGGTCTACGACCCGGCTCACCTGCCCGGCACGGTCGCCGTCCATCACGGTTCGGGGCTGGTGGAGGGCGCCACGGTGCTGGTCCTGCTGCGCTCCTTCGCCAACGGCGGGTCCTCGCTGACCGGGGTGGAGGCCATCTCCAACACCGTCTCCGCGCTCCGCACACCCCAAGGTCGCAACGCCCGCACCGTCCTGACCGTCATGGCCTGCACACTGGGCTTCCTGGTCGCCGGAGTCTCGCTGCTGGCGCATTTCACCCATGCCACCCCCTACCTGGCCGGATACCCCTCAGTGCTCTCCCAGGAGACCCGGGCGGTGTTCGGACACGGCACCGTGGGCCACGTGCTGTACGCGCTGGTGCAGGCCGCCTCGGCACTGATCCTCTACACCGGTGCCAACACCAGCTTCAACGGATTCCCGTTCCTGGCCAGCTTCGTCGCCGAGGACCGCTTCCTGCCCCGCCAGCTGACCAAGCGCGGACACCGGCTGGTGTTCTCCAACGGCATCATCGTGCTCACCGTGCTGGCGGTGGCCCTGCTGGCCGCTACCGGCGGCACCGTCAACGCCCTGGTGCCCTTCTACGCCATCGGTGTGTTCACCGGGTTCGCCATGGCCGGCTACGGCATGACCAGGCATCACCTGGCCCACCGCGAACCGGGATGGCGCCGGCGACTGGCCGTCAACTGCTCGGCGGGCGTGCTGTCCACACTCGTCGTACTGATCTTCGCCATCGCCAAGTTCACCGAGGGCGCCTGGCTGATCGTGGTCGTCTTCCCCCTGCTGGTCGCGGTACTGATCCGCGTCAACCGCGAATACCGGGAAGAGGCGGCCATCCTCAACGAGGTGCGCGGCAACCCCGTTGAACAGGCCACCTACTCCTACCACCACGTGTACGTCCTGGTGAACAACGTGGACCTGGCCATGCTGGAAGCCCTGCGCTACGCGCACACCCTGCGCCTGACCGGGGTCGAGGCGGTCCACTTCATGCTGGACGCCGCCCACGCCCAGCACCTGCGCACCCGCTGGGACGACCTGGGTATCGCCGTGCCGTTGAAGATCGTGGACTGCCCCGACCGCCGCCTGGTCCACGCCGCCGCGCAGTTCATCCTGGAAGCCGGCGAGGGCCGCGAGAACACCGAGGTCACCGTGCTGCTGCCGCGGCGCAGCTACGCACCGTTGCTCGGGCGGCTGCTGCACGACCGCACCGCCGACCGCCTCGCCCATGTCATCAACCGCATCCCCCACACCGTGGCCACGATCGTGCCCTACGACGTGCAGGCCCGCATCCGGCAGAGGTTCCCCCGCCTGCCGGAGGAACGCCTGGCCCGCGGCTACGAAAACCTCCGGGACCGGCTCGCCGGCCCGCCACCGGCGTCGCTGACCGAGCACAACGCCCCTCGCCCCGAGCCCGACGCCACCACCATCGCCGCCGTGGAACCCGGCCGCCGGGTCACCGTGGACGGACGACTGCACAGCATCACGGACGAGGAACGCGGCGACCACCGCGTCCTGCTCGGCACCCTCACCGACAGCACAGGCAGCCTCACCCTGGAATTCCACGACGCCCACCCGGACCTTGCCGCCGGACAACTCCTTCGCCTGACCGGCCACGCCAACCGCCGCGACCGGTCCCTGATCATCAGTGACCCGGACTACCGCATCATCGACACGCCCGGCGAGGAATCCGGTCCATCGGCTGGCAACGATGCCACCTGATCCGCTGTACGCAGGGCTGTCGCCGAGTCACCTCTGGGGCTTCGGCCAGCGCCCACTGCGCAGCAGTCGTTCCGGTGCGCGTTCCTCAGCTTGACGGGTGGGGCCAGTGGGTCAGGCTGCCGGGCGAGGGAGCGGATTGCGTCGCTTCCGCTGATGAGGGGTAGATCTCGTAGCTCTCACGCATGCCGCTCAGGTCGAAGATCCTGAGCATCCGGGCGGAGACGGACGCGAGACGCAGCGAGCCTTCGTGTTCACGGATGCGTTTGGTGATCGCCACGATCACGCCCAGCCCCATCGAATCCATGAAGGCGACAAAGCCCAGGTCCAGGACGAAGTGGCGGTGCCCCTCATCGACGAGCTTGATCACTCCTTCCCGGATCATGGGGGCGGTGTGGGCGTCCACCTCACCGTCGACCTCGACGACGGTCCAGCCGTTGACCACGTCGTAGCTCACCATCATGCTCTCGTGCCGGATGATGTTCGTTCGCATCGCCATCCCTCTTCACGTCTTCGGACGGCGCGAGACGCCCGGCATGGCGCGGCGGAGACGGCCGGCCCGTACGGCACTCGCGGCCTGCGTAGGGGCGCGTTCGCGTGCACGACGGTGGCTGCCACCGCCGGCGTCTCACGTGCTGGTCACCGACTCTTGTTCAGCCACTCGGCGAGGACAGCGGCCTGGCTGTGGTCCACGTCCTTGGTGGCGGTCAGCAGCATGAGCTTGTCGTGTGCTGCCAGGTCCCGCAGGTGTTCGGCCGCCTCGCGGTGCCCGGCGTCGCGCAACTCCGCCAGGTAGCGGTGGCGGAACTCGGTGAAGCGGCTGGGCTCGTGGCCGTACCACTTGCGCAGTTCGCTGGAGGGGGCGACGTCACGTAGCCACTCGTCCAGGTGCGCGTCCTCCTTGCGCATGCCCCGGGGCCAGACCCGGTCGACCAGCACGCGCTTGCCGTCCTTCGGCGCGGTCTCCTCGTAGACTCTGCGATAGGTGATCTGTTTGGCCATAATGGTGCCCTTCCAGATCGGTCGGCCGCCCCGGCCTTGATGGGATGGACAGCTCCGTGCCCTGCCGCGAAGCGGACGGTTCCGACTCGCCCATTTTATCGGGGACGGCTCATGCGAACCCGTCGGGAACCTGCCGGGCCGGCCACCACGACCGCCGCCCGGGTGCAAAGCGACGGCGTCCAGTACGGCGTATGGACGAGGAGACGATGTGGCCAGCAGACGTCCCCTGCCCGCGTCACCCGATTTTCCCGCGCGGACGGCTTGCCGGGTGAGCTCCTCGAGCGAACTGGACGCGGCGGTGGCCACCTGCCGGGCCTGCCCGCGCCTGGTGGCCTGGCGGGAGGAGGCCGCCAGGGTCAAACGCAGGGCGTTTCGGGACTGGGACTACTGGGCGCGTCCCGTGCCCGGCTTCGGCCCGCCGGACGCACCACTGGCGATCGTCGGTCTGGCGCCGGCCGCGCACGGCGGCAACCGCACCGGGCGGATCTTCACCGGTGACCCGTCCGGCGACGCGCTGTACGCCGCCCTCTACGACCTCGACCTGGCCTCCCAGCCCACCGCCACCCACCGGGGCGACGGGCTGGAGTTGTACGGGGTGCGGATCACGGTCCCGGTGCACTGCGCCCCGCCCGACAACCGGCCCACCACCACCGAGCGCGACACCTGCCGCCCGTGGCTCGCCCGTGAACTGGAACTCTTGCGGCCGACCCTGCGGGCCATCGTGGTGCTCGGCGGCTTCGCCTGGCAGGCACTGCTGCCCGTGCTCACAAGCGCAGGCTGGCAGCTGCCCCGACCGCGCCCGGCCTTCGGGCACGGCGCCGAAGCCCTCCTCACCGACGCGAGCGGTGAACGGCAGGTGCACCTGGTCGGCGGATACCACCCCAGCCAGCGCAACATGTCCACCCGGACCCTGACCCCCGCCATGCTCCGCGACGTGCTGCACCGGGGCGCCGTCATCGCCGGGCTGCCCGGGAACGGCGGCGTTCTTGAGGCCCGCGCGCCATGCTGACACTGGCTGCTTTCTGATCCCAGGCGTGGGGAGTTGCCCGTTCCATCGGATCGCCGACGGCGGCCCCCGCCCCTGGGAAGCCGTATCCGGTGGCACGTCGTTCCCTCTCGACGGCTGCGAGAGCCCGGCCGGAACTCAGGCCGCGTGACTCCTGTGGGCGCCGATCCGATGCACGTTCTGCACCGCGAGTTCATCCCGTTCCTGCGTCGGGGTGAGGCGGATGCCGATGTGGTAGTCCTGGACCAGCATCCAGCCGAGGAAGCCGGCGGCGAGGGTGCAGGCGACACCGGCCGAGGTGAGCGCGAGACCGAGGGTGGTTCCGGTGGCCGGGCCGTTCCAGTGGGTGACGTACGTTCCCAGGCTGCCGGCGAACAGCCCGAGCGCGGTGACGTTGAGGCCCGCGTGGGCCAGACCGACGGTCTTGGCGGCCGAGCCGCGCGGGATACCGAAGGCCCAGTCGACGAGGCCCGGGAGTGCGGCGAGCAGCGCGCTGCCGACGCCCACGACGTTCAGCGCGATCGCCAGATTGAGCCAGAACTGATTCCCGGTGGCCGCGTACACGGCGAAGCCCACGAGGGTTCCGGTGTAGAAGGCGACCGGGAAGCCGATCAGCATGGGGTGGAGGGGGTGACCGGCGATGGTGGCTTTGCTGTACATGAAGCCTCCTGAGTGGGTCCCCGTTGTGCAGGTGTCGATCGCTCCTCTCAGCGTCTCCTGGCTGGTGGGATCCGCAACCGCGCCGGGTGACGATGGCCTGATCCCGCGGGATCACGGTGACAGGCGGCGCCTCATGAATCCTTCAGGCGCCGGGTCATTTCGTTGATGCAGTGGTCACCGTAGGCGGCCGCGACATCGTCGAGGTCGACCATCGGGGGAAGGTCCATGACCGGCTGCCGCTCGGCGAGGTAGAGGGCGGTCTCCTCGATCACGCGCTGCTCGTCGGCCTCTGCCGCATCGAGTTCGTCGACGACGGCCGGGCTCGCCTGGAACCGCGACTCGATCACGCCACCGCTGTACCGGACGTGCACCAGATAGTCGTGATCGCCCATCGGCTCGATCTGGAATTGCTCGGGCATGATGGCCGACTACCCGTGATGCCGTTGGGTATCACGGCGCACGCGGCTTGGCTCACCATGAGGCTTCGGTGTGTCCCGGACGCCGGTCGTCGGCCGAGGGGTGCCGGCCGGGCAGTCGGTAGCGCAGGAACAGATAGGACGCCCGCCGCCGGGCGCTGATCAGGTCGACTGTCTCGTGCCGCGTCGGGAGCAGTTCAAGCCCGGCGATCAGCCCGTGTCGGATGGTGCCGGCGCGGCCGGCCAGTACGGGGGAGAGGGTCAGGAACAGCTCGTTCAGGATGCCGGTGCCGACGAGTTCCCCGACCAGGTGCGGGCCTGCCTCGGAGAGGATCGTGGCATGTCCGCGGGCGCGGATGATGTCCAGCACCTGGGGGATGCTCAGTGTCGGGCCGTCGCCGAGGGCAAGGAGGGTGCAGGTCGGCGGGAGGTGTCGGGTGAGGCGACCTGCGCCTTGGGTGGTGGTGGCGATGAGTGCGCCCGTCTGCAGGGCCGGGTGCCCGGCCGGCAGGTTGCCGCTCGCGGTGACGACGACGAGTTCCGGCGCGGCGGCACGGCGCCGCTGCTGGCGGAGGAGGGCGAAGTCGGCAGCGGCGGCCGGGTAGACGTGCTCTGGTGTCCACCGGTGGCGGGGTGAGGCGCGCAGCGTGCCCGCTCCGATGAGGACGGCGTCGGCGCAGGCCCGCAGCAGCCCCATGACGAACCGGTCGGCGGGCTCGCGTCCACTGATCGCCGAGCCGGATGAGGGGTATTCCGGGCCGAGCGCCACCACTCCGTCGAGCGAGGCGACGAAGTTGGCGTACAGGCACGGTTCGGGGAAGCCGAGGTCGCCTCCGTAGAGCGCGGCCAGCGCCGGCGGCAGGCTCCAGCGGTGCAGTCCGGGCTCCTCGTACAGGCGGATCAACGGCTCGGCGCGAGGCACTGGAGCCGTGAAGGCGCTGTCAGGCCCGGCCACGGCCGGTGCTCCTGGGGCCGCACAGGTCGAAGAACTCCATTCTCAGCTGGTCCTCGGTGTCGTAGCTGCCGCGCCAGTAGGTGGTGCGGGTGCTGGACTCGATCTCGCGGACGCCGCGCATCTGCGTGCACAGGTGCACCGCCTCCAGGTGCACGGCGACGCCATGCGGTTCAAGGATGCGTACCAGTGCGTCGGCGAGTTGCTGGCCGATGCGTTCCTGTACCGAGAAGCGGCGGGCGAACAGCCGTAGCAGCCGGGTCAGTTTGGACAGGCCGAGGATGTGCTCGTGGGCCACGTAGCCGACGTAGGCGGTGCCGAAGAACGGCAGGCTGTGGTGCTCGCAGAGGGCGAAGAACGGGATCGGCCCCTCCACCACCTGGCTGATGCGGCAGTCCGGGCCACCGCGGCACTCGGTGGGGAACGCGGTGACCAGCTTCTCATCACCCTCGTATCCGCTGGTCGCCTCGAACAGCGCGCGCAGGAAGCGGCGCGGGGTGTCGACGGTCGAGGGAGAGCCGACAGGCATCCCCAGCGCCGTGAAGATCTCCCGCATGTAGCCCTCGAACTGCTGCCACTGCTCGGGGGTGATGCGCCGGGGGCGGACGGCAGCCCATTCCTCACTGTCGTATCCGATGTCGTCGCCGGCCAGGCCGCCGACCTTGGGCGCCCCACTCGGTGGTTGCTGTCGGTCACTCACCTGTCATCACTTTCCTGTGGACGTCTGTTCGCCGCGACCCTGCAGACCCGGGCCTGGGCGCGCTCCTCGCGGCCGGTCCCGAGTCGACCGCGCGTGCGCCGCCCTACGACTCCTTGATCATGCAGTCAGGGCGGTGACGATGCACTCTGGGACGTCCTTGCCTCCGATGCGCGTTTGAGGAGTGCCTGCACGGGCTACGCGACCCAGGAGCACGCAGCACGGGCCCCATGTCGACCTGCGGCACCGCGTGTGCTGAGTGAGCCTTGACCCCAGGGAGTCCTTCGCAGCTCATGACGCCTGGGCCGGGCAGAGGAGGCATATGGTGACCGACACGCTCGCTCAGCTGTCCGCGTCCGGGGTATCGATCTGGCTGGACGACCTGAGCCGGCAGCGGCTCGTCGACGGCAGTCTGACCAGGCTGGTCGCGGACCGGCACGTCGTGGGGGTGACCACCAACCCGACGATCTTCGCCAAGGCCATCGAGCACAGCGACTGCTACGAGGGCCAACTCGCCGATCTCGCGCTGCGCCGTGCGGGGGTGGAGGAGGCGTTGCGCGCGCTGACCACGTCCGACGTGCGCTGGGCCTGCGACGTGCTGCGGCCGGCGTACGACTCCAGCGGGGGTGTGGACGGGCGAGTCTCGATCGAGGTCGATCCCCGTCTGGCGCACGACACGGCGCGCACGGTCGCCGAGGCACGGGCGCTGTGGTGGCTGGTGGACCGCCCGAACCTGTTCGTGAAGATCCCCGCGGCCAAGCAGGGCCTGGAGGCGATCAGCGCCTGTCTGGCCGAAGGCGTCAGCATCAACGTCACGCTGCTGTTCTCCCTGGAACGCTACGACGCCGTGACGGAGGCGTTCCTCACGGGCATGGAACGCGCCCGGGACGCCGGGAAGGACCTGTCCGGCATCGCGTCGGTGGCGTCGTTCTTCGTCTCCCGGGTGGACACCGAGATCGACCGGCGGCTCGACCGGCTGGGCGGGGAGAAGGCCGCGGCCCTGCGCGGACGTGCCGCCCTCGCCAACGCCCGGATCGCCTACGAGCACTACGAGCAGGCCCTTGCGACGGACCGCTGGAAGCGGCTTGCGCAGGCCGGTGCCCGGCCGCAGCGGCTGCTGTGGGCGTCCACCGGCGTGAAGGACCCGGCCTACGAGGACACCCGCTACGTCGTCGGCCTGATCGCCCCCGACGTGGTCAACACCATGCCGGAGGCCACCCTCGACGCGGTCGCGGACCACGGAGTGCTGCCGGCCGGCCACATCCGCGACACCTACGGCGAGGCACACCAGGTGCTGGACGAACTCGCCGGGCTCGGCGTCGACTACGCAGATGTCGTCCAGATGCTGGAGGACCAGGGCGTGGAGAAATTCGACGCCAGCTGGGACGAGCTGGCCGGGAAACTCACGGCCCGCCTTGACGCCTCCGCCGGCGACCCGCCCGACCGCACCGACGACAGCAGGGAGCATGCGTGATGGCATCAGCGACGTTCGTGATCGTGGGAGCGAGCCTGGCCGGTGCCAAGGCCGCCGAAGCACTGCGCGGGCACGGCTTCGACGGACGGATCCTGCTCATCGGGGACGAGCCGGACCACCCCTACGAGCGGCCACCACTGTCCAAGGGCTACCTGCAGGGCAAACAGGACCGTGAGACGATCTTCGTCCACCCGGAACAGTGGTACGCCGAGCAGGCCATCGATCTGCGAGTGGACACCACCGTCACCGAACTCGACCGTGACCGGCGCACGGTCACCCTCTCCGGCGGCGAGAGGATCGGCTACGACAAACTGCTCCTGGCCACGGGCGCCTCCCCGCGACGCCTCCCGGTACCCGGCGCGGACCTCGACGGCGTGCTCTACCTGCGCCGCGTCGGCGACTGCGAACGCATCCAGCGGACCTTCCAGTCCGCCTCCCGCATCGTCTTCGTCGGCGGAGGCTGGATCGGTCTGGAAGTGGCCGCCGCCGCCCGCGAGGCCGACGTGGACGTGACCGTCCTGGAAGCGGACGAACTGCCGCTGCTGCGCGTCATGGGCCGGCAGATCGCCCCCGTCTTCGCCGACCTCCACCGAGAGCACGGCGTGGACCTGCGCCTGACCGCACAGGTCACAGAGATCATCGGCGAGAACGGTACGGTCGCCGGTGTCCGCCTGGCCGACGGCACCCGCATCGACGCGGACGCGGTCGTGGTCGGTATCGGTGCCGTCCCCAACACCCAACTCGCCGCCGAAGCGGGCCTGAACGTCGACAACGGCATCATCGTCGACGCGTCCCTGCGGACCTCCGACCCCGACATCCACGCGGCAGGCGACGTGGCCAACGCCTTCCACCCGATGCTCGGCAAGCACATCCGGGTGGAGCACTGGGCCAACGCCCTCCACCAACCCGAGACAGCGGCCCGGTCGATGCTGGGCGAGGCCGCCTCCTACGACCGCGTCCCGTACTTCTTCACCGACCAGTACGACCTGGGGATGGAGTACGCCGGCTACGCCGAACCCGACAGCTACGACGATGTGGTCGTCCGCGGCGATCTGACGAGCAGGCAGTTCATCGCCTTCTGGACGGCCCAGGGCCGTGTGCTGGCCGGCATGAACGTCAACATCTGGGACGTCAACGAAGCGATCCAGCACCTGGTCCGCTCCGGCACGCAGGTCGACCGGGACCGGCTGGCCGACCCGGACGTGCCACTGGAGGAACTCGCCACCGGGTGAGTCGCACTGAATGCGCATGGATCAGCCGTAGGCGTTGCGGCATTGCCCTGAATGTCGCAACGGTTCAAACACCTCCACGATCAAGGTGTTGCGACGACCGGTTGAATCCGCCGGATCGAGGACGAGGCCCATTGGATCGTCACCTGTCTCGACGCCCTTCAGGTGTTCGACCGCGAGGACACCCAACTACGCCTGGAACCGCTGTTGCGCCAGTGCACGACGCTCCGTGTGTGACAGGTTGTGTCACCGAGCCGGCCGCCCGCATGCCGGGCGACCGGTCGTCTGGGGGCTCGTCTCCGGCTGACCGTCGATGGCGTACGGTATCCGGCGGCGCGCTGCCCTGTTCACGCCGAGTTCCGACAGCCGAGGCCCTGGGAGGCAAGGCGCGTGAGGACGCACGAGGGTCGGCTCGGGTTGATCACCGGCCCCAACGTGGCCGCAGCCTGTCCGCCGATGATCTTCCTGGGGCGTGCTTGTCGTCGGACAAGCTCGCGACCGACTGCCTCCCCGCGCACTCATTCCTTGGCTCTTGCTCTGATCGCTGTCAGATGCGGTCTCGTCCGGATGTGATCAGTCGATGTCCGGATCATCGGACTCTTCGAGGAGACGGGCCGCGAGGTCGTCGGCCCTCCCCCAAGCTCTCGGCTTCGCTCGAGCAGGGGGGACCCCCATCACGGCCCAAGCGCGGAGTGCGGTGATGGTGGCGTCATCGAGCCCATAGGCGGCGAAGGCTTCGTCGTCGGTCCACTCGGCGCCCGTGAGATTCGACTGCAGATCCTCGCGCTCGAAGCGGCCGCGGGCGTGGCGGCGGCCGAACTCCTCGAGCTCGGCATTGGTCCAGCGGCGGGAGGCTGCGAACACGTCGATCAGATCGCGGGGCGCTCCGCGGTCGGCGAGGGCGCGGACCTTGGTCCCGATGACGTCCTCCTCCGCGAGGACGGGCCCGTACGGGCTCTGGGCGACCGGCCGCCAGAAGATCTCCTTGAGGATGTCGACTTCGCATTCCTGCCCGGTGGCCGGGTCGGTCACGGTGAAGCGGGCGGATAGCGGGGCGGTCTCCAGCGTGTGCACCTTCCAGCCGCGGGCTTCCAGGCCGGCGCGGAGCGCGGCCGCGATGTCGGCCATGGGCGCCGGGTTCTCGGTGGCGACGTCGAGGTCCTGGCTGGGGCGGTTGACGAGGTGGTGCGCCCGTACGGCGTACCCGCCGGTGAGAACCAGGGGATACGGGGAGCCGAGGGCGATCACATCTGCCAGGAGCCGCGTGTGCAGCTCCGGCATGTCCGTCACGCGGCTGCCCGGGTGCGGGAGGCGAGCTGGGGGAAGGCGTCCTCCCACACGGTGCGCACGGTGCGACCGACGAGTGTGCGCAGCACCGGCCACATCTGGAGGAGCAGGTCCTGGTTGAGGTAGCGGGGCAGGTCGTCGCGCAGGCCCTCGTGCAGGACAGTGCGGTACAGGCCCATGCGCTGACGAGGCTTGCCCAGGTCGTACGAGGTCATCCCCGACCAGGCCATGTGCAGCGGCAGCTCCACGACCCCTTGGGTTGGGCCGTGCAACTGGTCCAGCGACTCCGGCAGACGCCGCCGGAACTTCTCCCGGTACAACGCGAGATCCTCGGCGACCGCGCCCGAGAGGCCGCTCGGCGCCGGTGCGGGATGCTGTGGGCTGGAGGACATGCCTCCATTATGACGGCGGGGGAGCGGTAAGGGTCATGATGCGCAAGCTTGCGTCCGCAGTGAGCGGGACGGGCTCGTGCAGGGTGTCTGGGCGTGACAGCGGGGCAGTGAGCCGACACCTGCCCTGAACTGTGCTTTTCTATGACTCGCTCAGGCCGACGTCCTTCCGATGACGCATCATGTGGAGTGCGTGGCGATTCTTGAATGGGCGGCTAAGGGGGCCGCGATGATGTTCTCGAAGGCCGTGACGATGATAGAGGCGAAGCTGTCCACGGGGCTGTCCCCGGTGGCCTCGACTATAGGGTCGGCCAGCGGGTGCTGCTGCCGGGCCCCGTTCATCCAGCCGAAGCCGGGGACGTGGTCATGCCTTCGGCACCGTCAGCGTACGCACGGCCGGAACGAACCGCACGAGGATTCCGTGAGCCCCCGGAGCACCAGGCCACGAGCAGCTTGGTGGCGGAGTAGCCGGGGATCCACGCAATGACCTGTCCAGGCGGAAAGTCCACCGAATCCAGGCATCTGCCCTTCCGCTGTGGCATCTACTTCGGAGCGGGCACGGTGTCGGGAATGACAGCGGTGCGTGCGGCTCGCTGCTGGGCACGGCTCTCGTACACCCTGGGCCTGAGTATATTGACAGAGTCAACGCGTAGGCTTCGCTCGTCGGCTGCACCATGCCTCAGGTGCGTCGTTGCCCGCCATATCCAGCTAGACCATCCCTGAAACGAGAGACCATGGAGCAGCACGATGAACCGGTCACGCTCAGCCTTGCAGGGATCGCGCGGCTTGCCGGAGTCAGTCGTGCCGCCGTGAGCAACTGGAGGCGGCGGCACAGCGACTTCCCGGAGCCGGTCGGCGGCACGGATGCCAGCCCTATGTTCTCCCTGGCGGATGCGGAGTCCTGGCTTCTACGACACGGCAAGATCGACGAGTCCTCCAGTGGCTGGGACCGTCTCTGGCCGCGGATCGAGGACCTCGGCGACCGGGACGGGATGGCCCATCTACTGGCCTCGGCGGGGGAGCGCCTGGCGATCCCGGCGATAGACCCGCCGCGCGGAGCCCCGGAACCCAGTGCTGCCGACCGGAGGCTGGCGGACGAGGTCGTGCGGCTGGCCCTTCGTCAGTCGCCGAAGGAAGCCTTCGCCGTGCTGCTGGATCGTTGGCACGCTGTCCACGTACGTCAGTTGTTCGTCAGTCCCCGCCAACTGGCCGACACCATGGTGGCTCTGGCGGCCGAACTCCGTGACGGCAGTGCGCCGGTGCATCGGGTGCTGGACCCTGCGTGCGGAATGGGTTCGCTCCTGGCTGCGTCCGGTCGGCGATGGTCGGGACAGGTACCTCCGCCTGCGCTGGCAGGTGTCGACAACGATGCTGCTGTGGCTCGCCTGACCCGAGCCAGGCTGGCTCTGGAGTTCCCGGGCTGTGAGCGACACGTGCAGTCTGGGGACACACTGCTTGATGCCCCCCTGCGGCACGCCTCCCGCGCCGACGTGGTTCTGAGCTATCCACCGTCCAACGAACGCTCCTGGGGACACGACGAACTGGCGACCGATCCTCGCTGGACGTACGGCACGCCACCACGGACCGAGCCTGAGCTGGCGTGGGTGCAGCACTGTCTGTCCGTGCTGGAACCTGGGGGAGTCGCAGTGCTGGTCCTACCACCGGGTGTTGCTTCGCGCCGGGCCGGACGGCGAATCCGGGCGGGGTTGGTGCGCACCGGAGCCGTGCGAGCCGTAGTTGCGCTGCCACCCGGGAGCGCGCCGCCGCATGGGGTGGGGTTGCACCTGTGGCTGCTGGCGACGCCCCGTGAACACCCCGCGGACGAGGTAACCTTCGTCGACGCTGCGGACTGCCGGACGACCGCGCTCACCGGTCGCGGCATGGCCGTCGACTGGGACGGTCTGCGTGAGCGCACCGTGGCGGCCCTGCGTGGCAGTGACCTACCTGCCGTCACACGGGTGCCGACCGCGGAACTGCTCGGCGACGAGACCGACCTGACGCCCTCTCGCCGTACCGTGACCGAGCGGTCCGTGGGGCCGGTGGAACTGCGCCGCACCTGGACCGGCTGGGACAAGGCGCTGATGGACATGGACGATGCGGCCAAGGCCGTTCGCGAACACGAGGCGAGTGCCGCAGTGCCGGACGACTTCGGCTACACCTTCGTGGGTGATCTGGAGCGTTCCGGTGCTCTGGACGTGACGCCCGGCAAGGTTCTCGCTGACGATCTGATCCAGCAGGGAGCGCAGGCCGAGGATGCTCTGCCCGTCGTCACCCCATGGGCCGTACGGGGTGAGGAGCCATGGGTTGCCGCGGCGCAGGCCGCCGAGTTGGAGGCTGAGGGGCAGGGGGTTATGACGTCTTTCGGCGATGTCGTAGTCGTGACCGCGGCCGGCGGATTCGACGTCTGGGTCGAGACGGCCGGACCGCGACTGCTCGGTGCCCACACCGTCCGGCTGCGGACCGACCCTGCACTGCTCGACCCGTTCTTCCTCGCCGCGTGTCTAAGCGCGCCAGGCAACGACCAGCGGGCAGGGACGCGTGCCTCCTCTTCCTCTCGGGTCGACGTACGCCGACTGCGCGTCCTGCGCGCGCCGGCGACGCAGCAGCGGCGGATCGGGGAGGTCCACCGCCGACTCGTACGGTTCCGGGAGGCGGTGGCCGACCTGGGCAGGCACGGTGATGTGCTCTCCGCCATGTTGTCGGGGCTGCTGGCCCAGGGCAGGCTGACGGAGGAGTGAGGGGCGGGGCCCGGCAGAGGCCGGGCCCCAGTTTCCGCGGAGCTCGTCAAGCTGGCCCTGGCAGGCGGTCCAGCAGCTTGCGGATTGCCTCGGGCAGCGCCGGGGACACTTCACCTTGCCTCGCGTCCAGAACAAGTTCCTTCACTTCGACTCCCACTTCTCGGCAGAATTCCACGGTCTGGCGGGATGGTCCCGTCCCGGGCCAGGACGCGAGTTCCTCGGCCAGCTCCAGCCAGGTGTCGGCCACCGCCTGGACCGGGCTTCTTTCCGCAGTCATCACCTGGACCGCGCCGAGCCGTGCCCGGGCTCGCAGTTCACCGGTATCCGTGCCGGCCGATGCGTCCGCGAGCCGCCTGGCGACATCCCGGCAGATGCGGCCCGCGGAGGCAGTCTCTCCGCGCAGCATCTGAGCACGAGCCACGATGAGGCGCGCGCTCTGCACCTCGCGGACCGCCCCAGGAAGGCACTGCTCGGCACGCAGCAGAATGGCGGTCAGCTCGTCGACGGCCTTGTCCGGTTCGCCGCGTTCGATTTCCATCTCGGCCTCGGAGCACAGATTCCGGAGCGCGGACCGGGTGGGACCGCCGACGGGTCGGCGATGCACCCGAGGGCGGCGCGGACCCGTCGGCGGTGCTTCCGAGAGCGGGGCCGCAGCGATCTCCGGGACGCGATGGGGCAGCGTCGGGTCCGGGTCGAGGGCGGGGCGTGGAGAGGGGGCGCCCGGCGAGGGCAGCAAGGGCCGCCAGATCTCAAGCGCCAGTTCCAGAGGCGGCCGATCGGCGGGCGACTTGGCGAGCATACGGTCCGTGATGTCCACTATCTCGGACGGCAGGCCGGGGACATCGTCGCTGAGCAGCGGCGGCCGCTCCTCGCAGTGCAGGCGGGCCAAGTCGTAGTCGGAGTGGCCGGCCTCGAAGACCAGCCGTCCAGTCACCATCTGGAACGCGATGCAGGCGACACTGTAGAGGTCGGCCTCAGGGCCCGGGTTGCGTTCGCCGCGGTGGATCTCCGGGGCCATGTAGCCGATCGTGCCGGGCGTCCGTCCGTTGGTGTACCGGGTGGCCGCCGGATCTTTCGGCAGGGCGATGCCGAAGTCGGTGAGGTATACGACGCCGTCGCGTCGGGCCAGCAGGATATTGGCTGGCTTGACGTCCCGGTGCACCACGCCCGCGCCGTGCACCCGACCGAGCACTTCCAGCAGCGGGACGATCACACACGCCGCAGCCGACAGGGTGGGCCTGTTCCGGGTGAGAAAAGCATGCAGGTCATCGCCGTCGACGTACTCTGTGACGAGGTACGGGCGCGGCAGGGAGAGATCGGCGTGGACGAAGGCTGGCACGCCCCGGCCACCGAAGCGTTGGTGCATTTCGCACTCGCGGTCGAACCGCCGTAGCTCTTGTGGGGTGGGAGTCCGGTACCCGCGCAGGGTGGCCTCCGGATCTCGAGGCCACAGGAACTTCACCGCGACCGGCCGCTCGGCATGCCTGTCGTCGGTCGCCCGGTAGACGACCCCCATGCCACCCCAGGCGCCTTCGCCGGCGCGGCTGAATCTGCCCGCGAGCTTCTTCCCCGCCGGCCATGGCTCCACCACGCCCACTCCCTGCCTCTCCTGGCGAACCGGCAGACATCAAGCTACAGGAGATTCTTGCGTGCCTTGACTTTGTTCACAGACCTCTGTCACGGTGATGCTCTCACCGTCGAGACTGCAAGGAGTCGGCACCGTGCAGCCCTGGGACAACCCTCCCGGTACGGTCGGCGTCGGGCGCCTGGCCCGCATCCCGGTCCGCCATCTGCGCGAGGAGGAGCCCGGTTGTCCGATGAACCGTGCTCTCAGTGTCCGCCGCGACGTGTTCGCTGCGGAACGGGTTTCGTCCAAGACCCCACGCGAGGAGTTCCCGTTCGCGCTCGTGCAGGAACTGCTCGACCAACTGGAGTCCGGCGCGGCGCAGAGCATCGAAGAGGCCATGGAGCGGTGTCACCGGACGCGGTCCCGGTGCCTGCCGCAGCACGTGACCTGGTCGGCGGCGGCCGCCGAGCGTTACCTCGACGCCTGGAGCAGGGACCAGGAAAGCCGCAACGGCGCCGACCTCCCCCGCACGTTCCGCGCCACGGACGCATGGATCGCGTTCCGCACGCTCGAGGAACCCGACAAGCGCGGCATCACCGACTACGAGCGCACCGTCTGGGGGAGGCAGTACGTCTCGGACGACGCAAGGCTGCGTGAACTCGTGATTCCCGCCAAAGGAAATGCCAAGGAGCGTCTTTCGCTGCCCGAACTCGCTGCTGTCGGCTCTGTCCTGTATTACGGGACTCCGGCCCGCATCCCTTCCTTCGAGCATCACTCCCCAGCCCGCAGGCACCCGGCGCCACCGCCGCGGCCAGAACGTGTCCGGGTTTACTCCGCCGGCCTCACCGAAGGCCGGGTCCGTCTTCTGCGTACAACGGAGACCGACGCCTTCGCGGACTGGACCGCTGAAGAGATCACGGCCTTGCACGAGCAGCACGTCGTGCCCCGGCTCGGCCGTGTCCTCGACGGCCGCGATCGCGTCGCCGGTGCCCACTGCGCGGGTTGCAAGGTGTTACCCGAGTGCTCCGTCGTACCGCGGGTGCCCGCTCTCCTCGTGCTCCCGCCTCCCACGCGGCCTCGCAGGCGGCGCACGGTATCGGTCAGCGACCTGAGAGCACACCGCGACTGTCCCGCCCGCTACCACCTGACCCGCGTACTCAAGCTGCCGGCCTCCGTTCAGGAGAACGAGGCCGTGCGCAGAGGCCGGGCCGTCGACGGCTGGCTCAACGCCCGGCACGCCTCGGCGGACGCCTCGCCGTGCCGCGAGGTGCCTCTGCCCGCACACCTGCCCGGCCTCACGGACGACGAGCTGGCCCCCGCCCTCGGCATGCTCCGGGCCCACCGGGCCAGGTGCCCGCTCGACAATCCGGCGGCGACGCGGTTCCGCCCGCAGCATCGAGTGATGGCCCACGATCCGCAGTCCGACGTCATGGTCATCGCCTCGTGCGATCTGGTCTACGAGGAACGCGGCGGCGTGGTCGTTCGCGAGACCAAGACCAGCGCATTTCCACCGGGCGGCCGGTCCGTTCTGCTGGAGAAGCATCCGCAGCTCGCCCTCTCGGTACTGCTTCTGGCGGCCGGCGTGCTCGGCGGCGATTCGCGACGGTCCCGTGTGGAACTGGAGACCCTCCGCCCGGACGGGGTGTCCCTTGAGGAGTTCGATCCGGGCGATGAGGCCACGGCCGAACACGCCCGTACCGTCCTTGCCTCGTACACCGTGCCCTGGTCCGCCGAGACCCGCTACGACGCGGTGCCCCGGCCCGGTTACGACTGCAGGGGCTGCGAGGCACTGTCCTGGTGTGCCACTGGTAAAGAGCGCGTGGCTGCCGCAGGTTGAGGGAAGTTCCCGTTGTCGCCGTCATGTCGCTCGTCGCACCACCTGGAGTGGAAACCGTGCCCGCGAGTCCCCTTGCCACCTTCGATTCGTCCGCCGAAACGCTCGATGCCTGGGCTGCCCATGACGGCGTGCCGCTGCTGGCTACCGTGGCCCGTGCTCTGTGTGTCCTGGACCACACCACTGGGTTGGATGCCTTCTGTCTTCCGTACCCGCCCGTCGTCCAACTCGCCCTGGACCGGGCGGTCGTCGCCTGGCTGCGCGGCGGACTCCGGCCGCCCGCCTCACTTGCCGAACTCGTCCAGCGGTGTGCCGACATCCCGTTGGAGGACTGGCCGCTGTCGCTGCCGTCGGACGCTGTCGGCCCGGACGACGTTCTGCTCGACCCGTACTCGCATCGCCCCACCCAGTTGTGCCATGAGTGGAGCGAATGGGAGCGTTCGGCGCCCGACCCGGCTGTGCGGCATCGCGACCAGCAGGTGATGCGGACCGCTCTGGACCGCTGCCGCAGCCACGGAGAGGAGGACGCATACACCGAGTTCCGCAGCCTGCTGGTGCGGCGGCCGGTGCTGACGGCCCAGGAACTCTTCGCTTTGCACGGTGACTTCACGCTGGAGCCGGTCTGGGAGCTCATCGACCTGATCTACCCGGAGGTCTCTCTTTCCTGGAGCCGGGACGGTTGTTACGCGGTGTGCGGTCGCTGCGGAACACTGCTGACGCCGCTTGCGGGCGGAGAGTGGTGGTGTGAGCGGGATCGCTGCCGACGGCAGGGAGACCCGCCGGTCGGCCGTCTGATCGAGGCGGCTCACGCCGGCACTGTGTACCAGCTGGAGCGCCCGCTGCGCCGACACGTCACCGGGCCCGGACTGGCTGAGGTGGAACTGGAGGACCGGCTCACCGGTCTGGGCCTCGACGTCACCATGTGGCCCGGTTTCGACTCCTACGACCTGCTGGTGGCCTTCCCCGACGGCCACCGCTGGGCCGTCGACGTCAAAGACTGGGCGCACCCGGCCTTTCTCGGCCGAGCCGCCCGCCCCGTGCGGCCCGAGCCTCCGTACGACGAGGCGTTCTGGGTGGTGCCTGTCTACCGGGTACGCGAGCGCCCCGGCTATCAGCAGGCGTTTCAGCGAGCCCGGCCCGCGGCGGCCGCTGCCGTACGCCTGCTCACCGACGACGAATTGATCCGGGCTGCCCGGCAGCGGCTGGCCGAGTCGCGCCGTGGCACCCGCGCCGACAGCCAGGAGGGCACAGATGCGTGACGAGAAAGCCTGGTGCGAGGCGGTAGCGGGGGAGTTGAGCAACGAGTGGCCCGAGGCCGGAGCCCCGGACGGGTTTGGCCCCGTCGAGTTGTGCCGCGTCGAGCTGGGGCTGCGGCTGCTCGAACGGCTTGCCCCTACGGCGGATGCCGTGGACGCCTATGCGCTGTTCGGCGGTTACCCGTTCGCGCAACACGCCGGGCTGGCGCAACATCCGGGGCAGCGCACGGCCCTCGCCGCCGCCCGGCACCTCCTGTGGCCGCTGCGGCGGCGTGCCTGGCGGCAGGCGCTGGACGCCTACCGGTCGGTCGCCAACAGGCTGCGGGCTTACGAGCTGCCGCCGACCGGCACCACCGGCAGTCCCCGACCCGTGGTGCCGATGGTGGCCGGGCGCCGGATGGACGTCTACGACCAGGCCCTCAGCCGGCTGCCGGACCTGGTCACCCGTGCCCTCAAACCGGCCCCCGCAGGGACGAGTTCCTTCCAGGAACGCCGCCGCAACGCCTCGGTCACGATTCCCGAGGAACTCGTCCGCGCCAACCCACCCGGCCACGACCTTGCCGCAGGACGGCCCGGGGGCGGCGAGCCGATCAGCGTGTGCCGCGCCGAACTGCGCGCGACGGCCCGGTGGATGGACGAGCGCGAGCGCGAGGCGGAGGTCCCGCATCCCGGTCACTGGGAACAGCGGCTGGAGGGGGTCAGGTTCGCGCCCCGCAATGCCGTGGGAACGGACTACATCGAGGCCGACGAGGTCGAACTGGCCGGCATGGTGCACCTAGCTGGCATGGTCGGTGCCGGCAAGAGCACGTTCATGATTTTGGTGGCCGTCTGGGCCGCCCGGCGCGAGATCCCGCTGCGCACCACGCTCGTCGTCGGAGATGTCGCCGAACAGCTACGGCTGTGCGGTCTCTTCGAGGCACTCGACATCGCCGTCGCGCCGGTGCTCGGCACGACCACACGCGAGCAGCACGTCCAGCGGCTGCACCGGCGGCTCTCCGCCCGAGGGTTCGATAACCTCCTCGACCACGACGACCCCGGCTTCGACCTGCTGAGCACCGCCTGCGCAGTGAGCGGTCTGCGCGGCGTCGACGGCGATCCGCTGCAATACCGCGACGCACCATGCACCCGGTTGCATCCCGAGCCACAGCGCGGCCCGGCGGAACCGGAATCGGTCGTCCTGGAGCGATGGACTCCCGACCGGAGGAACACCGCACCCCGCCAGGCCCACGCCCCGGACCGCTTGCCCGGCAGCCCGCACGGTTGCCCTCTGTGGGCCGAATGCCCGCGCCACGCGGCTGCCCGCGCGCAGGTCGACGCTCTGATCTGGGTGGCCAACCCGGCCAGCCTGGTACAGAGCCAGGTGCCCGCGCACCTCAACGACGAGCGGCTGCGCCAGCTGGAACTGGCCTGCCTGCGCAGCGACCTGATTTTCGTGGACGAGGCCGACAGCGTCCAGATGGCACTGGACCGCCTCTTCACCCCATCCGGCACGCTGGTTCGCCCCGACACCGACTCCTGGCTCGACCAGCTGAACCGCTACAAGATCGAGGAGCTGAGCAGGCGCGCCCGCCTGCCGCTGACCGACGGCCAGGTCGCCCAGTGGAACCGGGCTTTGGGAACCGTCACCCTTGCCGTCGATCCGCTCTGCGCTCTGCTGATCAAGGACGAGAACCTCCGGGAGTGGGCTGATCCCGCCTACTTCAGCCCGTGGACCCTCCAGCAGAGCCTGCTCGACGACCTGTTCCGCGATGTAACCCGGCGCCACCGCGAAGGCGAGCAGTACCAGGCGGAACGGGAGGCGTCCGCCGCGGCCGACGTGGCTGAGGACAGCGCTGAACTCTACGAGGGCTATGACGACGTGGCGGACGAGCCGGGCCCCTCCCCGCACCTCGCGCTCTCCCCGGCCCGCCGCCTGCTCGAGGCGGCCTGGGATGCGTTCCGCGACGATCCGTTCGGAGAAGGCGACGTCCCCGACCCGCTCACCGGCGTCCTCACCGACACGGCCGACGCCCTCCTGCACCACATGGCAGCGGGCCGCACGAGGGATCGGGTGCGTGAGCTGGCCGGTCAGCTCGTCGACCGGGTGACGGAGGAAGTACGGGCCGAACAGCCCGCATCCGCCACGCCCCCGCCCGAGCCGACGAAGGACTGGTGGGACGTCCTATGCCTGCGGCTCTCCTTCCTCCTGCTGCTCAGCACCCTCCACCACAGGCTGGAGCGCCTCACCTTCCTATGGCCGCACGTGGAGGCCGCCCTGCGACTGGACTCCCAGGGCAGGGAGCTGGCCCGGCGCGTCCCGCTGGACTACGCCCCGCTGGTGCCCGAGGCGCCCATGGGCAACATCCTCGGCTACCAGTACCTCCCGGACGGCGAGGAACGCGACGACGCTGGCCGCCGCGGCGGCACCCTGCGCTTCTTCCGGTGTGCCGGAGTCGGGCGCGAGCTACTGCTGAACCTGAACAGCCTCGGTGCCGACCCGGCCACCGGCCGTGGCGGCCCGCACGTCGTGTTGATGTCCGGCACCAGTTGGGCCGGCGAGTCCAGCCGCGCCCACGTCCGCGTCCCGGTGACCCTCGTCCTCAAGCCCACCGAGGCGTCCCTGGCTGCCGTGGCCCGAACCTCGTTCGCCACCCGTTTCCTCTACGACCGGGACGAACGCCCGATGAGCCTCTCCGGCACACCGCCGCGCGACCGGCTCGCCCAGGCGGTCGCGATGGCCCGGCGGCTCGGCGAACCGGGCCCGGGCGGCTCTTCGGTACTGGGCCAGGAGATCAGCCGTATCCCTGAGACGACGCGGCGGAGAGCGCTGATCCTCGTGGGCAGTTACCGGGAAGCCGCTGCGGTGGCCGAGGCACTGCACCGGTTCGACGCCTGGCGCGGCAAGGTGAGCGCGCTGATCCCGGACGACGAGGCCCGCGGCAGCGGCGTACCAGCGGGCACCGCCCCGGGGCAGCAGGACGAGACTCCGGCGACACTACGGCGTGGCGACGTCGCCCGCTTCGCCGACGATGACACCGCAGAAGTCCTGGTCGCTCCGCTGCTGGCCGTCGAGCGTGGCCACAACATCCTCAACGAGGAGGGCAAAGCGGCCTTCGGCACGGCCCTGTTCCTGGTCCGCCCTCACCCTCGCCCCGACGACCTCGACCTGTCCGTCTTCGCCGTCAACGACTGGCTGAGCGGCATGCTCCGCGACCAGCCGCGCCGCGACACCCTCGACGGCCCGCACACGCTCACCGAACTCATGGAGAAAGCGGGCTCGCTAGACGAGGCGGCCGGAGCCCTGCGCCAACAGGGCCGCCGCGAATGGCGTCGGCTGCTCAACCGCAGATACGCCTACAGTTCACTGCCCGCCTGGGAGAAGCGCGCCTTCGCCTGGGACCAACTCGTCACGCTCTGGCAGGTCATCGGCCGTCTGGTGCGCGGCGGAGTGCCCGCCCGGGTGGTGTTCGTCGATGCCGCCTTCTCGCCTCGCCTGGCGAAACAGCTCGCACCCGGCAGCACTGGCCAACCGTCCTCCGGGACTGATGTGCCGGGCACCGACGGCCTGCTCCACGCCCTCGCCGGCATCCTCGACCCCTACCTGACGGACCTGCCCGACACCGC
>NZ_POTZ01000469.1 GCF_003236365.1 Streptomyces sp. NTH33 | reverse complement strand
CGGACCACTCCCACCTCCAGCGGCACGTCGGCTCGGCGGTCGCCTACAACGTGTGGCAGTACTGCCAGGCGAGCGGCGACACCGAGTTCCTGCACACCAAGGGCGCCGAGATGCTGCTGCAGATCGCCCGCTTCTGGGCGGACTCGGCCACCTGGGACGAGGACCTGGGACGGCACCGCATCCGGGGCGTGATGGGCCCCGACGAGTACCACGACGCCTACCCGGACGCCGACCGGCCCGGCATCGACGACAACACCTACACCAACGTCACGGCCGCCTGGGTGCTCAGCCGGTCCCTGGCGGCGCTGCGCGCCCTGCCCGAGCCGCGCCGCCGTGAACTCGCCGAGCGCACCGGCCTGGACGACGGCGAGCTCGAGCAGTGGGAGGACGTCTCCCGCACGCTGTACGTCCCCTTCCACGACGGCGTCATCAGCCAGTTCGAGGGATACGGCGGCCTCGCCGAACTCGACTGGGCCGACTACCGGAAGCGGTACGGCGACATCCGCCGTCTGGACCGGATCCTGGAGGCCGAGGGCGACAGCGTCAACCGCTACAAGGCGTCCAAGCAGGCCGACGTACTCATGCTCGGCTACCTCTTCTCCCCGCCCGAACTCGCCTCGCTCTTCCGGCGGTTGGGTCACCACCTCGACGACGGCCTCTGGCAGCGCACCGTCGACCACTACCTGGACCGCACCAGCCACGGCTCCACCCTCAGCGGCCTGGTGCACGGCTGGGTCCTGGCCCGCGCCCGCCGCGCCGGGGCGTGGACCTTCGTCCAGGAGGCCCTGCGGAACGACATCGCCGACCTGCAGGGAGGCACCACCGGCGAGGGCGTCCACCTCGGCGCCATGGCCGGCACCCTCGACCTCGTCCAGCGCGGACTGCCCGGCCTGGAGACCCGCGAGGACGCCCTGTGGCTCGACCCCGTCCCGGTGCCCGAGCTGTCCTCCTACGGCTTCGCCCTCCGCTACCAGGGCCAGTGGGGTGTACGGCTGCGCCTGGAGCACGGTCGCATGGAGATCGTCGTACCCCCCTCCGACCGTTCACCGATCGACGTGCGCCTGCCCGACCGCGCCGTCTGCGTCCAGCCGGGGGAGACCTGCCGACTGATCCTGCCCGAGTGACCCGAGTGAGCAGACCGGGAGATCCGCGGAGGCCCGTCACCAGAGGCCGATGAATACCCCCGGGGGTACTTGTGTTAGCCTCGGCTGCATACCCCTGGGGGTAATCATCTCCGTGAAGGGAGCCTCTCGTGTTCTTCGCCGAGACGCACATGCGCGACGACTACGTCTCCGGCGGTCCGGAACTCGCCCGGCTCACCGGAGCCTCCTGCCCGGTTCCTGTGGGAGCCCGTGTCCGCTTCGCGCTCACGCCCGTGGAGGGCGGCGGCACCGTGACCGTCGACGCCGGGTCGCCCCTGCGTGCGACGGCGCCCTCGGGGCACGCCTCCTGCGCCCTTCGGCGGGACCGGGTGCGGGCCGCCGCCGCGGCCCCGCCGGGCGTCACGCCAGCGACAGGAACAGCTTCTCCATGCGGGCCCGCATCTGGGCGGCGTCCTCGCCGTTCGTCCGGCCGGACTCGATGTCGGCCACGCACTTCTGCAGGCCGGTGGCGATGATGGCGAAACCGGCGCGGTCCAGGGCGCGGGAGGCGGCGGCGAGCTGTGTGACGACCTCCTCGCAGTCCCGCCCCTCCTCGATCATCCGGATCACGCCGGAGATCTGGCCCTGCGCACGGCGCAGCCGGTTCAGGACGGCCTTGAGGTCGGCGCCCTCGAGCTCCAAGTCCACGATCACTCCTCGCGAAATACCCCTAGGGGTACTGTACGTCCTGATTCGGGACGGCGTCGACCACCCCCCTGTCCGGAAAGGATCCGAACTGCCATGACCACTCCTCCCGCGCCCATGTCCCTCGCCGTCGAGCAGGCACGCCCCCGGCTCGACGAGCTGATCGTCATCGACGTGCGCACGCCCGGCGAGTATGCCTCGGGGCACCTCCCCGGCGCCCTCAACATCCCGCTGGACCGTGTCCGGCAGGCACTCCCGGAGATCCGGCAGGCCGCTGCGCGCGGCGACGTCCTCGTCGTGTGCGCCTCCGGTGCCCGCTCGCAGAAGGCCTGCGCGCTGTTGGCCGAGCAGGGCGTGTCCACCGCCACCCTGATCGGCGGCACCGGGGCGTGGGCCGCCGCGGGCCACGAACTGAACCGGCCCGTGGCCTGCGAGACGCGGGCCTCCTGGAGCATGGAGCGCCAGGTGCGCTTCACCGCGGGCACGTTGGTGCTGCTCGGCCTGGTCCTCGGCCTGCTCGTGCACCCGGCCTTCCAGATCCTGTCGGCGGGCGTCGCGGGCGGGCTGGTCTTCTCCGCCCTCACGAACACCTGCGGTATGGCCGTCCTGCTCGCCAAGCTGCCCCACAACCGGCCGCGCTCGGCCCGGCTCGACGCGACGCTCGAGGCCCTGCGGAGCCGGTGAGGCCCGCCGGACGGCCGGGGCGTCCGGACCCGGGCACCGGTCCGGACGCCCCGGCCGTCG
This sequence comes from Streptomyces sp. NTH33, assembly GCF_003236365.1. Taxonomy (GTDB): domain Bacteria; phylum Actinomycetota; class Actinomycetes; order Streptomycetales; family Streptomycetaceae; genus Streptomyces. The sequence goes on along the minus strand of NZ_POTZ01000469.1, from coordinate 2,759 downwards.
TGCGTCGTGCGTCGTGAGGGGCCTGGAGGATCAGCCGGCGGACGTCGTGGCAGGACGTGCGACGAGCGCGATCGCCCCCAGGTGGGCCCGGTGGCGGCGGAAGACCCGGCGCATGCGCAGTGCCCGGCGCAGGGCCGTCGGGTCCCGCAGGGCCCGGCCGGTGATGCGCAGGGCCTGCGCGAGTCCCTCGTCGGCGACGAGCCGCCGGGGTTCGAGCAGCGCCATCGGCGTGATCCGCCGAGCGGTGACGGTGAAGCCCCCGGTGGCCAGCAGCTCGCTCCAGCCGGACGGGGTGAGGGGGCGGGCGCCGACGTGGAGCGCGTCGGCGAGATCCGTGCCGATGCGCTCGGCGAGCGCCGGGTCGAGGCCGTCGGGCACTCTCCCGAGGCGTCACCGGGAACGGTGCGTCCGTGTACGGCCGCAAGCAGCCGCGGAGGAAGGGCACTTCGCGATCGACGAGGAACGCGCGCAGGATCACGTGGCCCATGGCCATCGCCAGCGCACCGTCGGCACCCGGGTGCGGGGCCGGCCACTCGTCGGCGGACTTCACGCCGTGCGTGGACCGTACGACCCTGTCGTGGGCCCAGCGGTCCCGGTGGAACCCCTCCCGCCGCCGTGCGTTGTCGTCGCTCTCCATGGCAGGGAACGCCAAGTCGGCCGAAAGAGTTGGTCGTTGGGCCGAAGGCCCCTTCCACCACAGCCAAGGTCCTTGGCCCGCCCACCGTGCCGGGGGCCAACGGCCCTACAGGCAGGGCCACTCGGCGGTACGGCCGGACTCCCGCGCGGTGCAAGCTGGCACTGATCGAATCGGAGGCAGCGCATGTACGACCACACCCGGTGCCGGCCCGGCCGCTTCCCCCGTCCCAGGCCGAGGCCGGCACGTCGTACGACATGCGCCCCCCTTCGGCTCGGTCACCGTCCGGCCGCCGGCCACGTCTGCCCTGACTCCCGGGCGGCCGGACGCACACGTGGGAGACACCGGTGAACGCCGGGCCGCCACCGGCGTCCGCGGAGGGCCGTGCGGCGGCAGTGTCACGATGCGGGGAACGGCCGTTCATCGTGATCCGGGAGTCCACGCGGTCCTGTCCGCCGGCCTGCCCGCACCGCTGAGGCCCGAGCCCGGGCCAACGCCCCGGGCGCACACGTCCCTTGCAGCAGGAAGCCCCCGGAAGGGTCAGACGATTCGGGCCGGAATCCCCGGACTTCAGGCCAGGGAGCACGTCAAGTCGCCTTCTCCGTCTACCTGCCCGCCCACCTGAGGACCGGCTACGGTCTGGGTCGGGCGGACGCCGCGAACCGGATGACCGGGTTCGTGCTGCCGGCCGTGGCGATGCGGCCGGCCGGCGGCTGGCTGTCGGACCGCATCGGCGCGGTGCGTGTGCTCGCCGGAGCGTTGACCGTGGTGTTCGCGGGCGCGCTCGTGCAGTCCGTGACCCCTTCGCCGGCCCCGACCGGCACCGTCGCCTTCCTCTCCATGGCCACCGCGCTCGGCGCGGGCAGCGGCGCCGTGTTCGCCCTGCTGGCCCCGGCCGATCAGGGCGGCTCGGTCACCGGCATCGTCGGCGCCGCCGGCGGTCTGGGCGGCTTCCTGCCGCCCCTGGTGAGGGGGGCGCTGTACGGCGCCTACGGCTCGTACGCGACCGGCCTGGTCCTGCTGGGCCTGGTCGCCGCCGCGGCCCTGGCCTTCACCGCAACCGGCGTGCGCAGTGCCGTCACCCGGCGCGGCCGCCGGGTCGTCCAGCCCCGACTGCGCTGACCGGCCGGGCCGAACCGGTCCGCCCGTTGCCGTCCGGGGCGACGGCCCGCGCAGCGGGGACGGCCTCCTTCGCCGCGCCGGGTAACCTGGCGGGGTGACCGGCTCGGATGCAACTGTCTCGTTCCGGCTCGCGTACGTCCCCGGGGCGACGCCCGCCAAGTGGGTGCGGATCTGGAACGAGCGCCTGCCCGACGTCTCCCTCACCCTTCTCCAGGTCCCGGCCGCCGAGGCGCCCGAGGTGCTGCGCGGCGGCGCGGCGGACGCGGGGATCGTACGTCTGCCGGTGGACCGCACGTTCTTCAGCGCGATCCCCCTCTACACCGAGACGACGGTGGTGGTCATCCCCAAGGACCACCTGGTGACGGCCGTGGACGAGGTGTCCCTGGCGGACCTCGCCGACGAAGTCGTCCTCCACCCCCTCGACGACGTCCTCGGCTGGGAACGGCCGCCCGGCGAGCCCGCCTTCGAGCGGCCCGCCACCACGGAGGACGCCGTCGAGCTGGTGGCGGCGGGCGTGGGCCTGCTCGTCGTCCCCCAGTCGCTGGCCCGCCTCCACCACCGCAGGGACCTCACCTACCGGCCGGTCGTCGACGCCCCGCAGTCGAGCGTCGCGCTGTCGTGGCCGGAGGAGGCCCACACCGACCTGGTCGAGGAGTTCATCGGGATCGTCCGCGGCCGGACGGTCAACAGCACCCGGGGACGCACCCGGACCCAGCCCCAGGCTCCGGACCGGCGCGAGGACCAGCGAGCCGACGGCAAGGGCACCCGCCGCAAGCCCGCGACGACGGGCCGGTCCGCCAGGACGACGACCCGCGACCAGCGGGGCGGCGGCGCCAAGGGCGGCCGACGGGGCAGGCCGGGCCGCAGGTCGTAGCCACGAGACGCGGGGAAGCGGGCCGCGTGGGGCGTACGGCCCTGGCAGCGCGCCCTCGGTTTGGTCCGGACCAAAGGTGATCGGCTGCTACCGTCGCCGCGAAGGAGACGACCGGGAGGGGGCCGTGGT
>NZ_POTZ01000468.1 GCF_003236365.1 Streptomyces sp. NTH33 | reverse complement strand
GGCGGGGACCCCTCACCCCACCCCCGCAGGCACCGGGCACCGACTGTCAGCGGTCCGTGGCAGGATCGGGGACGTGGCAGATACAGCATCGAAGAAGACCGACAGCCTCCCCGCCGGCAGCCGCCCACGACTGCTGCTCATGGACGGACACTCGCTGGCCTACCGCGCGTTCTTCGCGCTGCCCGCGGAGAACTTCACGACCGCGACCGGGCAGCCGACGAACGCGATCTACGGCTTCGCGTCGATGCTGGCCAACACGTTGCGTGACGAGGCGCCCACGCACTTCGCGGTGGCGTTCGACGTGTCCCGCAAGACGTGGCGCTCGGAGGAGTTCGCCGAGTACAAGGCGAACCGCTCCAAGACGCCGGACGAGTTCAAGGGCCAGGTCGAGCTGATCTGCGAGCTGCTCGACGCGATGCACGCCGCCCGCTTCGCCGTCGAGGGGTTCGAGGCGGACGACGTGATCGCCACCCTCGCCACCCAGGCCGAGGCCGAGGGCTTCGAGGTGCTGATCGTCACCGGCGACCGGGACTCCTTCCAGCTGGTCAGCGAGCACACCACGGTGCTGTATCCCACGAAGGGCGTCTCCGAGCTGACCCGGTTCACCCCGGAGAAGGTCGCCGAGAAGTACGGGTTGACGCCCGCCCAGTACCCGGACTTCGCCGCCCTGCGCGGCGACCCCTCCGACAACCTGCCCGGCATCCCCGGCGTGGGCGAGAAGACGGCCACGAAGTGGATCAAGCAGTTCGGTTCCTTCGCCGAGCTCGTCGAGCGCGCCGACGAGGTCAAGGGCAAGGCCGGGCAGAACCTGCGCGACCACCTGGAGTCCGTCAAGCTCAACCGCCGCCTCACCGAACTGGAGCGGAACGTCGAGCTGCCCAGGGCGGTCACCGACCTCGCGCGCACGCCGTACGACCGCAAGGCCGTCGCGACGGTCCTGGACACCCTGGAGATCCGCAACCCCTCCCTGCGCGAGCGCCTCTTCGCCGTCGACCCGGGCGCCGAGGAGGCCGAGACCACCCCGATCGCCGCGGACGGCGTGGAACTGGACGGTGCCGTGCTCGGCACCGGCGAGCTGGCGCCCTGGCTCGCCGAGCACGGCGCGCAGACCCTCGCCGTCGCCACCGTCCACGCCTGGGCGCTCGGCGCGGGCTCCGTCGCCGAGGTCGCGCTCGCCGCGCCCGGGGGAGCGGCCGCCTGGTTCGACCCGTCCCAGCTGGACGAGGCCGACGAGGGCGCGTTCGCGGACTGGCTGGCCGACGCCGGCCGGCCCAAGGTCTTCCACGACGCCAAGAGCGCGATGCGGGTCCTCGCCGAGCACGGCTGGCGCGTCGAGGGCGTCACCATGGACACCGCGCTCGCCGCCTACCTGGTCAAGCCGGGCCGCCGCTCCTTCGCCCTGGACGCGCTGTCCCTGGAGTACCTGCACCGCGAGCTCGCCCCCGCCGCCCAGGCCGACGGCCAGCTCGCCTTCGGCGCGGACGAGGGCGCCGAGGCCGAGGCCCTGATGATCCAGGCCCGCGCCGTCCTGGACCTGGGCGAGGCCTTCGAGGACCGCCTGCGGGAGGTCGGCGCGGCGGAGCTGCTGCGCGACATGGAGCTGCCCTCCTCCGCGCTGCTCGCCCGCATGGAGCGGCACGGCATCGCCGCCGACCGCGCCCACCTCGAAGCGATGGAGCAGATGTTCGCCGGTGCGGTGCAGCAGGCCGTGAAGGAGGCGCACGCGGCGGCCGGACACGAGTTCAACCTCGGCTCGCCCAAGCAGCTCCAGGAGGTCCTCTTCGGCGAGCTCGCCCTGCCGAAGACGAAGAAGACCAAGACGGGCTACACCACCGACGCCGACGCCCTGGCGTGGCTGGCCACCCAGACGGACAACGAGCTGCCGGTGATCATGCTCCGCCACCGCGAGCAGGCCAAGCTCCGCGTCACCGTCGAGGGCCTGATCAAGACCATCGCCGCGGACGGCCGTATCCACACGACCTTCAACCAGACGGTCGCCGCCACCGGCCGTCTGTCCTCCACCGACCCCAACCTGCAGAACATCCCCGTGCGCACCGACGAGGGCCGGGCCATCCGCCGCGGCTTCGTCGTCGGCGAGGGCTTCGAGTCCCTGATGACCGCCGACTACAGCCAGATCGAGCTGCGCGTGATGGCCCACCTGTCCCAGGACGCGGGCCTGATCGAGGCGTTCACCTCCGGCGAGGACCTGCACACCACGGCCGCCTCCCAGGTCTTCGGCGTCGACCGCTCGGCCGTGGACCCGGAGATGCGCCGCAAGATCAAGGCGATGTCGTACGGCCTGGCGTACGGGCTGTCGGCCTTCGGCCTCTCCCAGCAGCTGAACATCGAGGCGGCCGAGGCCCATGCCCTGATGGACGCCTACTTCGAGCGCTTCGGCGGCGTACGGGACTATCTGCGCCGCGTGGTCGACGAGGCACGGGCGACCGGCTACACCGAGACCCTCTTCGGCCGCCGCCGCTACCTGCCCGACCTCAACAGCGACAACCGCCAGCGCCGTGAGATGGCCGGGCGGATGGCCCTCAACGCGCCGATCCAGGGTACGGCGGCGGACATCGTCAAGATCGCCATGCTGCGCGTGGACCGGGCCCTGCGCGAGGCCGGCCTCGCCTCCCGGATGCTGCTGCAGGTCCACGACGAAATCGTCCTGGAGATCGCCCCCGGCGAGCGCGCGGCCACCGAGGAGATCGTCCGCCGCGAGATGTCCGGCGCGGTCCGGCTCAGGGCTCCCCTGGACGTCTCGGTGGGCGTGGGCCCGGACTGGGAGTCGGCGGCGCACTAGCCGACGGCGCCGGCGGAGCCGTACCGCGGGGGCCCGTCACTCACGTGGCCCCCGCAGAAACGCAGTCGTCACCCATGCCCGCCAGGATGCGGGCATGGGTATACGCATGCTCAACCACCGGCCGGCGGTGATCCGGGAGGACACCGGCGAGCCCTCCGCCGAGCCGCCGCCATCGGTCCGGCCCTTCGCGGCCGATGCGAGCACCGCCCGCGTCCCCACCGATCTGACGACGACCCTGCGCCGCGCCGCACGGGACCTCCGCCGCCGGCCGACGCGCGGCGAGCCCGCCCTCGGGGAGACACCCCCCTGGTGCCTGTGGGCCGACGTCGCCCGCGGCTACCTCGCGCTCCTCCTCGCCCGCCTGCCCCGGCCGGGCCCGGCGCGGCACGTCACCGTCTTCGTCGCCACCACGGCCCCCGCCCCCGTCAGCGACCGCTCCGAAGACCTGCCTCCGCACCGGCCCCGTCAGGACCGGGATCACCGGCAGGGTCCCGAGCCGGACGCCACGCCCTGACCGCGGCGGCGTACACCAGCAGCCCCACCACCAGGCCCGCGCCCGCACCGAAGCACAGCGTCGGCACCACGTCCCTCACCCTGGCTCCGACTCCGGCTCCGGCCCCGGCCTCCCTCAGGAAGGCCCAGGCCCTGGCGAGCCGCTGCACGGCCCCGGCCGCCGCGCAGCCGACGATCACGGCCCCGGCCCGCCGCCGGTCCCGCACCGACAGCACGGGAACCCCCGCGGGCTCACCCGCCGGCGCCCGCCGCAGCGCGCGGAACAGGAAGGCGGCGATCACGACCGCCGCCACCGCGGAGCTGCCGTACTGCAGGTACGTGTAGACCGGCAGGCCCGCCACCAGCTGCCCGAGCAGCGGGAACTGCCGCATTCCCCACCGGTCGGGGTGGGTGAACTCGTCCCACACCACATGCGTCAGCGCGCCCAGCGCGGCGGAGACGTACCACCACAGCACCGAGGACGCCTCCACGCGCGTGCGTGGCGCCCCGCACCGCACCAGTGCCGCCGTACGTCCCTGGAGCGAGCGCGGCAGCAGCGCCACCAGAGGCTCGCGCACCACCAGCCACAGCCCCACCAGCACCCAGGCGACGAGCACATCGAGCGTGAGCACCCCGGGAAGGGAGTGCGTGACCGCACCGAACGTCATCGCGCCGGACACGGCACTCGCCGCGTAATAGGTCATGTCGGGCGCGAAGGAACCCGCGACGAGGACCGCCGGGACCAGCCGGCCCCGCCCCGTCCCGTCGCCGCGCACCACGGGCAGCACGGCCGCCGCATGACTCAGTGTGAACGGCAACGAAGCTCCCTTCAGAGGCTGTTGGCGTCCCAGTATGCGGGACACCCCGATGTGGCCTCCGTGTAACACCTCACGCAAAACATCGTGCCCAATCGGTGAAAATCGGGCACGAACGGGTGCCGAGGGAAAGCAAGTTGTCGTAGGGTCACCGCACAGACGGACGCCAGGCGTCCACGGGAGGGGGTCACTGTATATGGCGGCGCACTTCGGCAGCAGGCTGCGCAAGGGAGCGACGACCACGGCCGTGGCCGCGGCGGCGGTCGCGGCTCTCTCCGCGTCCCAGGCTCCCGGGGTCACGGTCGACGACCACGGCAGACAGTCCGCCGCCGAGGCGACCCCCACGGGGTCCGAGGCGGGCACCGACGGCGCCGCGACCGGCAACTCGCCGTACTACACGGAACTGCCGCCCCTCAACAGCCCCAGCCCGGCGCCCACCACCGGCACTCCCGACGGCACTCCCGACGGCACCCCCGTCGTCCAGGGACCGGCCGAGGCCGGCATACCCGCCACCGTCCTCGACGCCTACAAGAAGGCCGAGGCGAAGCTGCGCGCCGCCAAGCCCGGCTGCAACCTGCCCTGGCAACTGCTCGCCGCCATCGGCAAGGTCGAGTCCGGCCACGCGCGCGGCGGCAACGTCGACGCGGACGGCACCACCGTCTCCCGCATCGTCGGCCCCCGCCTCGACGGCAACGGCTTCGCCCACATCAGCGACACCGACCACGGTGCCTACGACGGCGACAGCGCGTACGACCGCGCGGTCGGCCCCATGCAGTTCATCCCGTCCACCTGGGCCTGGGCGGGCCGCGACGGCAACGGGGACGGCGCGAAGGACCCCAACAACGTCTACGACGCCGCCCTCGCCGCCGGCCACTACCTGTGCCGCTTCGGCTGGGACCTGTCCAGCGCCGCCGACCTCGAGCGCGCGATCCTCAGCTACAACAACTCGCGGGACTACCTGAACACCGTCCTGTCCTGGCTGGAGTACTACCGCAAGGGCTCCCACTCGGTGCCGGACGGCACGGGTACGCTGCCGTCCCGGCGCAGCGACGAGACGGCCTGGGCAGGCGCCGGCCCGTCACCGGCCCCGTCCTCCGGCACGTCGAGCCCCGCACCCGGCAAGCCGGCGAAGCCGGGCGGTGGCGGTACGACGAGCCCGAGCCCGAATCCTCCGACACCGTCCAAGCCGCCCAAGCCGGCCCAGCCGACCCCGCCGACC
>NZ_POTZ01000467.1 GCF_003236365.1 Streptomyces sp. NTH33 | reverse complement strand
GAGCACGACCGGGGTGCCGTGGTGACGGATCCTCAGGGGCGGGCCGTCCACCAGTGCGTACGTGGCGCTCTGCTGGGTGATCTCCACCCGCAGCCGCCGTCCGCGGAACTGCAGTATGAAGGCGAGGCGGCTGAGCTTCTCCGGAAGCCGCGGCGAGAACCGCAGCGTCTCACCGACCCGGCGGGTGCCGCCGAACCCGGCCACCAGCGCCATCCAGGTGCCGGCCAGCGACGCGATGTGCAGTCCGTCGCGGGTGTTGTGCTCCAGGTCCTCCAGGTCCATCAGGGCCGCCTCGGTCGTGTAGTCGTAGGCGAGGCGCAGATGGCCCGCCTGCGCGGCGATGGTGGCCTGGACGCACGCCGACAGCGAGGAGTCCCGCACGGTCAGCGGCTCGTAGTAGGCGAAGTTGCGGGCGATGTGCTCCTCGTCGAACTCGGCGCCGCAGGTGTACATCGCCAGCACCAGGTCGGCCTGCTTGATCACCTGCTTGCGGTACAGGTCGAAGTAGGGGAAGTGCAGCATCAGCGGGTACTGGTCGGCGCGGGTGCCGGCGAAGTCCCAGCGCTGGTAGCGGGTGAAGCCCGCACTCTGCTCGTGCACGCCCAGTTCGCCGTTGTACGGGATGTTCATCACCTCGGCGGCGTCCCGCCAGGCGGCGCTCTCCTCGTCGTCGGCGCCGAGGCGTTCGGCCTCCTTCGGGTGGCGTTCGACGACGTCGGCGGCGGCCAGCAGGTTCGCGCGGGCCATCAGGTTGGTGTACGTGTTGTCGTCGGCGAGCGCGCTGTACTCGTCGGGGCCGGTGACGCCGTCGATGTGGAAGGTGCCGCGGTGGTCGTGGTGGCCGAGCGAGCGCCACAGGCGGGCGGTCTCCACGAGCAGTTCGAGCCCGGTGTCGCGTTCGAAGTCCTCGTCGCCGGTCGTCGCCACGTAGCGCACCGCGGCGTGCGCGATGGCGGCGTTCACGTGGAAGGCGGCCGTCCCGGCGGGCCAGTACGCCGACCCTTCCTGGCCCTCGATGGTCCGCCACGGGAACGCGGCGCCGCGCAGGCCCAGTTGGGCCGCGCGCTCCCGGGCGGCGGGCAGGGTGTTCTGCCGCCAGCGCAGCGCCTCGGCCACGGCGTCCGGCGAGGTGTAGGTCAGCACGGGCAGCACGAACATCTCGGTGTCCCAGAAGGCATGCCCGTCGTAGCCGGAGCCGGTCAGCCCCTTGGCCGGGATCGCCCGCTCCTCGGCGCGCGCACCGGCCTGCAGCACGTGGAAGAGGCCGAAGCGGACGGCCTGCTGGATCTCCTCGCCGCCGTCCACCTCGACGTCGGCGCGCGCCCAGAAGTCGTCGAGATAGGACCGCTGTTCGTCGATCAGGCCGGTCCAGCCCACGCGCGCGGCGGCCGCCAGGGCGGCGTCCACCTGGTCGCTCATCGCCGGCAGGGAGCGGACGCCGGACCAGCCGTGGGCGACGAGCTTCTCCACCCGCAGCTTCTGCCCCGGCTCCAGGGCGGAGGCGACCGTCAGCCGGGCCAGGTCGGGGTGGCTCTCGCTGCCGGTCGTGGTGTGCTCGGGGCCGGAGACGACGTGGTCGGCGGCCACGGCCACCCTCAGGCCGCTGCGCCGGGTGCGGTGCACCAGACGCAGCCGGTGACCGGAGGCGAAGTCCTGCTCCGGCTCCAGCGGGGACTCGAGGGCCAGTGCCGCCCGCGGGTCGCCGTTGGGCTCGGGCAGCTGCTCGTTGGCCACCAGCTCCGACTGGACGACCACGCGCGCCTGGCAGTCGACCGGCTCCACCTCGTAGGCCACCGCGGCGATGGAGCGCTGGGTGAGGGAGACCATCCGGGTGGCGCGCACCCGGATCCGGGTCCCGGCGGGGGAGCACCACTCGCAGGTCCGCTCCATCACCCCGCGGCGCAGGTCGAGGACGCGCTCGTGGGAGACGAGCCGGCCGTAGCGCAGGTCGAACGGCTCGTCGTCGACGAGCAGCCGCAGCACCTTGCCGTTGGTGACGTTGATGACGGTCTGACCCGACTCGGGGTAGCCGTAGCCGGCCTCCGCGTACGGCAGCGGGTGCACCTCGTACACGCCGTTGAGGTAGGAGCCGGGCAGGCCGTGCGGTTCGCCCTCGTCGAGGTTGCCGCGCCAGCCGACGTGCCCGTTGGACAGCGCGAAGACGGACTCGCTCTGGGCGAGGACGCCGAGGCTGAGTTCCGTCTCGCGCACGGTCCACGGCTCGACGGCGTACGCACCGTGGGTGATCATGCGGCACCCCCCGCGGCGAGGAGTTCGGCGAGGTCCTCGACCACCACGTCGGCGCCGTGCGCGTACAGGGCGTCCCGCTGGCCGACGCGGTCGACGCCGACGACGTATCCGAAGCGGCCCGAGCGGCCCGCCTCCATGCCGGCCAGGGCGTCCTCGAAGACGGCGGCCTGCTTGGCGTCGGCGCCGAGGTCGTGGGCGGCGGCCAGGAAGGTGTCGGGGCGGGGTTTGCCGGGCAGGCCGCGCTCGCGGGCGACCACTCCGTCGATACGGACGTCGAAGAGGCGTTCGGCGTCGATGGAGTGCAGGACGTCGCGGGTGTTGGCGCTGGAGGAGACGACCGCGGTCCTCAGCCCCGCGGCCCGGACGGCCTCGATGTAGCGCAGGGTGCCTTCGTACGGCTCCACGCCGTCGGTACGGATCTTCCGCAGGAGGAGTTCGTTCTTGCGGTTGCCGACACCGTTGACGGTCTGCGCGTCCGGCGGGTCGTCGGGACTGCCCTCGGGCAGACGGATGCCGCGGGAGGCGAGGAAGGTGCGCACCCCGTCCGCGCGGGGGCGTCCGTCGACGTACTCGTCGTAGTCGGCGACCGGGTCGAACGGCCGGAAGTCCGCGCCGTCCCGTTCACGCAGGAACGCGTCGAACGTCTCCTTCCAGGCGGCCGCGTGCACCACGGCCGTCCTGGTGATCACCCCGTCCAGGTCGAAGAGGCACACCGTGATGTCTTCGGGCAGACCAAGCTGTGTCATACAGGGCACCTTTCCCCGCGTGGCGGGTTTGAGAGGGTGTCGAGTACCACATCTGACGCTCTTTCCGACCGGCGGATCCCCACGGCACGCCGGGACGCGTCACCGCCCGGGTGCCACACTGTGGCGTGTGAAGCCGACCTTCGACGACCTCCTCGCCCGTGCCCGGGCCCTGACCTGCCCCGGGCACCGCGCGCTCCTCGGCATCGCGGGCAGCCCCGGCTCGGGCAAGTCGACCCTGGCCGAGCACCTGGTGCGGGCCCTGAACGGCGACGGCGGGCCGTGGGCGGCGCACGTCCCGATGGACGGCTTCCACCTCGCCGACGCCGAACTCGGCCGGCTGGGCCGCCTGGACCGCAAGGGCGCGCCGGACACCTTCGACGCGGCGGGGTACGCGGCGCTGCTGCGCCGGCTGCGCGAGGAGCGGGACGAGACGGTGTACGCGCCCGGCTTCGAGCGGGTCCTGGAACAGCCGTTGGCGGGCGCGATCCCGGTGCCGCCGTCGGCCCGGCTGGTCGTGACGGAGGGCAACTACCTGCTGCTGGGCACCGGTCCCTGGGCGCGGGTGCGGCGCGAGCTGGACGAGGTGTGGTTCTGCGAACTGGAGGAGGACGAGCGCGTCCGCCGTCTCGTCGCCCGCCACGAGGAGTTCGGCAAGGCGCACCAGGAGGCGGTGGACTGGGTGCTGGGCACCGACCAGCGCAACGCGGACCTGGTGGCGGCGACCCGGGACCGCGCGGACCTGGTCGTGCCGGAGGCGGCCGTGCCGTCCGGCCGTCGCGCGGCGTGAGCCGTGCGGCCGACCCGCGTCGTGTGCCCCCGGGGCGGGTGCGCGGGCTGCTGGTGGTGTCCGACTCCGCCGCCGCCAAGGCCGAGGGGCGGCTGGCCGAGCTGATCGGCTCCGGCCGGCCGGTCGACGAGGTCGGCCACTCGATCACCCTCTACCGGCGGTGACCGACCACAAGTCCCTTGTCGGCGGCGGGTGTCGGAAGCCCTCCGCGCCGGCGTCGCACGCGCGGCGCAGCATGTCGAGGAGTTCGACCGGGTGTCCGCACCCGCCCTGGTCACGGCGGTGGGTGGGCTATGTTGGGCGGCTGTGGGAGACAAAGGAGGCACCTCGGTGCCATCGCCGCAGCAGGCTCGCGCACAGGCGTCCACGATCACCTCGAGGAAGACGGGGAAGACCGTGCCGCGGGCTCAGGCCGCCCCGGCGTCCCAGCTCAGAGCGCTCTTCGACGGACCGCACCTGTCTCCCGGGCAGCGCCGCATCGCCCAGTACCTGATCGAGAACATCGCCGAGGCGGCGTTCCTGTCGATCACGGAACTGGCGGACCGGGCGGGCGTCAGCCAGCCGTCGGTGACCCGGTTCGCCGCGGCGGTCGGCTTCAGCGGCTACCCCGCGCTGCGCGAGAAGCTCCAGTCCATCGCCCTCAGGACGCTGGCCGGGGGTCCGGGCGCGGCCGAGGAGGACCGGGGCAACGAACTCCAGGCGGCCGTCGACGCGGAGATCGAGAACCTGGAGAACCTGCGCCGGGACTTCGCCGACCCCGACCTCGTGATCGACACCGGCCGCAGGCTGTCGCGGTCGGCCCCGCTGACCGTGCTCGGCCTGCGCATCTCGGTGTCGCTCGCCGAGTACTTCGCCTACGCGGCGCGGCGCATCCACCCGGACGTGCGGCTGGTGACCCTCGGCGGCAGCGTCGCCTACGACGCGCTGCTGCAGTCCCGCGAGGCCGGCGGCACCTGGGTGCTGGCGTTCTCCATGCCCCGGCACTCCCACGAGACCCTGGCCGCCGTACGGGTCGCCCGCGAGGCCGGACTCAAGGTGGCCCTGATCACCGACCTGGCGCTCGGGCCGGTCGCCGACGAGGCCGACGTCACCTTCGCCACCGGCACCGGCTCCCGCCTGGTCTTCGACTCCTACGCGGCGTCCGGCGTGATGTGTGCGGCGCTGCTGCAGGCCATGGCCGACGCCGACCCCGAGCGGACCCAGGCGCGGCTGGAGGAGTACGAGCAGATCGCCGACCAGCACCAGTTCTTCCTCCGGGACTGACGGGGCCCGGGCCCGGCGTCACCCGAGGTGAGGGCGCCGTTCACAGCAGGCAAGAATTTTTTCATACGTCTTGCAAAGCGAACGGCATATATAAATACTGCTCACGGATCACGGCCGGTTCACCGCCCGGCACACATCCACCCCCGCACACGGGTGCCCCGCGCCGCCGCCTCCCGCCGGCGTCGGCGCACGGGGTGTTCGGTCGGGCATCGCCTGCGCGAGCGCCCGCGGCGGTCCCGGTCATCCCCTAGGCCGGGGCCGCCTCATCCCGGCGGACCACCCCCGGCCTCGCCCCGCC
>NZ_POTZ01000466.1 GCF_003236365.1 Streptomyces sp. NTH33 | reverse complement strand
GGTCATGGTGACCGCGTTCGCCAGCCAGCTCCCCACGGACGCGGGAAGCCGGCTGCGCCAGCAGCAGATGCTCAGGACCGCGATCGGTTCCCTGGTCACCACGTCACGCACCGCGATGCCCGCGCAGGGCGCCGTCGACGCCCTGGTGGCCCTGGAGAAGGGGAAGGGCTCCGTCCCCAGTTGCTAGAGGGCTAGACGGCGGGGGCCGTCCTCGGCGCGGCGGCCAGGCGCAGACCGACCTCCACGAGGGTCCAGCCCAGCCGGGTGCGAAGAACGCCGGGGCGCCCGGCCTGGGCGGCCAGCCGATGCGCTTCGGCTTCGGCGCGGAGTTCGGCGGCTCGGGTGTGGTGCAGGATGAGTTGGGTCTCGGCATGCATGGGGCGGCCTCTCAGTCCGTGCGGGTGGGGAAGACGTGCGTGTGGACGCGCACTACCTCGGTGTCCGGGGTGTCGTCGCCGGGGGCCAGGGCCCGGTAGCTCTCCACGAGCTCGTGCATCTTCTCGACGAGGTCGAGGGCCAGCTCGGGGGTGAGACGCAGCGTGAAGTCGCTCATGTCCGAGGCGCGGGCCCATTCCTCGGACCACTCGTTCTTGGTGCCGAGCCAGGTCGCCAGCTCCTGAGTGTGCTGGTTCGCGACCTCGTGCAGGAGCAGGTCCGCGGCGCCGCGCACTTCGGGGTCGGAGTCCTTCAGCAGCGTCTCGTCGAAGCTCACGCCTCCGTGAGTCGCCCGCCACCAGCGCTCCCGCCCCTTGCCGTGCTCGGGCGCGTCCTCGACGAAGCCGTGCGCGGCGAGCTGGCGCAGATGGTAACTGGTGGCGCCGCTGGACTCGCCCAGTTTCGCGGCCAGTTGGGACGCGGTGGCCGGCCCGCTGCGCCGCAGCGCGGTCAGCAGCCGCATGCGCAGGGGATGGGCGAGGCCCCGCAGGGAGCGGGCGTCAAGTGGGCGGACTGGCTGGGCCCAGGACTCGTTCATGCGTACAAAGATAGCGTTGCAAAGCAGTCTTTGCAACGAGTTCTTTGGAATTCGGTCTCACTCCCCTCCCGCCGCCTGCTCCACCAGCGGGATGACCCGCAGCGGCACCGGGTTCTCCATCACGATCGCCGTCGAGGCGCGCACGATCCCCTCGAAGCCCACCACCCGGTCGATCACCCGCTGCAGGTCGGCGTTGGAGCGGGCGACCAGCCGGCACAGCATGTCGCCCGACCCGGTGGTGGTGTGCAGCTCCAGCACCTCCGGCACGGCCGCCAGATGCGCCCGTACGTCCGTCCCCTGCCCCTGCCGGATCTCCAGCGTCGCGAACGCCGTCACCGGGTAGCCGAGCGCCGCCGGGTCCACCTCCGGGCCGAAGCCGCGGATCACCCCGCCCGACTGCAGGCGGTCCAGCCGCGCCTGGACCGTTCCCCGCGCCACTCCCAGCCGCCGCGACATCTCCAGTACGCCGATGCGCGGCTCGCGCGCCAGCAGCACGATGATGCGGCCGTCCAGATGATCGATCGCCACGCGTCCCGCCTCCCGGGTGGTCATCCTGTACAGAAAGCCCGCAGGTGCGCCGCTTTCACTGGTCATGTTGCCCAGTGAATACGCGAACTATTGCGCACCTTGCGAGACCAGGTGACCCTTCCGCTATGACGCAGACCACACACCACACTCCCGACGAGACCGCCCGGCAGGCCGACCCCTTCCCGGTCAAGGGAATGGACGCGGTCGTCTTCGCCGTGGGCAACGCCAAGCAGGCGGCGCACTACTACTCCACCGCCTTCGGCATGAAGCTGGTCGCCTACTCCGGACCGGAGAACGGCAGCCGCGAGACCGCGAGTTACGTCCTGGAGAGCGGCTCCGCCCGGTTCGTGTTCACCTCGGTGATCAAGCCCGCCACCACCTGGGGCCACTTCCTCGCCCAGCACGTGGCCGAGCACGGCGACGGCGTCGTCGACCTCGCCATCGAGGTCCCGGACGCGCGCGCCGCGTACGCCTACGCCGTCGAGCACGGCGCCCGCTCGGTGGTGGAGCCGTACGAGATGAAGGACGAGCACGGCACCGTCGTCCTCGCCGCGATCGCCACCTACGGCGAGACCCGCCACACCCTGGTCGAGCGGACCGGCTACGACGGCCCGTACCTGCCCGGCTACGCGGCCGCGAAGCCCATGGTCGAGCCGCCCGCCCAGCGCATGTTCCAGGCCGTCGACCACTGCGTCGGCAATGTCGAACTCGGCCGGATGAACGAGTGGGTGGAGTTCTACAACAAGGTCATGGGCTTCACGAACATGAAGGAGTTCGTGGGCGACGACATCGCCACCGAGTACAGCGCGCTGATGTCGAAGGTCGTGGCCGACGGCACGCTCAAGGTCAAGTTCCCGATCAACGAGCCCGCGATCGCCAAGAAGAAGTCCCAGATCGACGAGTACCTGGAGTTCTACGGCGGCGCCGGCGTCCAGCACATCGCGCTGAACACCAACGACATCGTGCAGACGGTCCGTCAGATGCGGGCGGCCGGGGTCGAGTTCCTCGACGCCCCCGACACCTACTACGACACCCTCGGCGAGTGGGTCGGCGACACCCGCGTGCCCGTCGAGACCCTGCGCGAGCTGAAGATCCTCGCCGACCGCGACGAGGACGGCTATCTGCTGCAGATCTTCACCAAGCCGGTCCAGGACCGCCCGACCGTGTTCTTCGAACTCATCGAGCGGCACGGCTCGATGGGCTTCGGCAAGGGCAACTTCAAGGCCCTGTTCGAGGCGATCGAGCGCGAGCAGGAGCGCCGCGGCAACCTGTGAGCCCGAAGCCCGCACACACCGGTGGACCCGCCCGCCGCGCCACCCGCGCGGCGGGCGGGCCGCCGTCACCGGCAGCGGTGGCGCTCACCGGCGCCGCCGCCCGGTGACGTCCCCCGGCGCCTCCGCCACCGGCGGTTCGCCCAGCGCCGCCAGCCCCTCCCGTGCCTGAGCGTTCCCCTCCGGGCGCAGCCGCAGCGAGGTGCGCAGCGCGTCCTCGGCCTTCGGGCAGTTCGCCGCGTCGGCCGTGCGCCGCCCCTGTTCGACGTAGGCGGCCCCGAGCATCGCCCACGCCCGCGCGTCCCGTGGCTGCGCCCGCAGATGCCGCTCCCGCTCGGCGATCAGCGCCGCCAGACCGGGCAGCGAAGCCGGCGCCCCGGCGCCCACCGCGGTCGGCGCCGCCGCCCCGGGCGCCGCATCGGGCGCCGGCGCGGGCGCCCTCGTCACGGGCCGCGGGGCCGGCAGCGACAGCAGCACCGCGCCCAGCGCGCCGGCCGCCACGACCAGTCCGAGGAGCACCTGGCGCACCCGGAGCAGCAGGCGGGACCGGCGCCGCGGCTCGGTCGGCAACGACGTGGCCGGGCTCCGCAGTGGGTTCTCCATGGCGCACACGGTGCGCCAGTACGACTATCGCCACCCGGGAGGCGGAGGGGCGCGGCCGACGGGTTCACACCGATGGCCGGGAGTGCGACGCTGTGATCATGAGCCGAATTCAAGCCCCACCCGACGAAACCCAGGGCAACCTCACCGACCGGCTCCTCGCGGGCCTGCCGGCCGAGGCGGTGCTCATCGATTCCGACGTCACGGCCTCCTACGCCAACGACATGGCGAGCTTCTGCCCGTCCGGCGTCCCGGCCGTGGTCGTCCTGCCGCGCACGGTGGAAGAGGTGCAGCACGTCATGCGCGTCGCCACCGAGCTGCGCGTCCCCGTGGTCCCGCAGGGCGCCCGCACCGGCCTGTCCGGCGCGGCCAACGCCTCCGAGGGCTGCATCGTGCTGTCCCTGACCAAGATGAACCGCATCCTGGAGATCAACCCGGTCGACCGGGTCGCGGTCGTCGAACCGGGCGTCGTCAACGCCGCGCTGTCCCGCGCGGTGAACGAACACGACCTGTACTACCCGCCGGACCCCTCCAGCTGGGAGATGTGCACCATCGGCGGCAACATCGGCACCGGCTCCGGCGGTCTGTGCTGCGTGAAGTACGGGGTCACCGCGGAGTACGTGCTCGGCCTGGAGGTGGTGCTGGCCGACGGGCGGCTGATGTCCACCGGCCGCCGCACCGCCAAGGGCGTCGCCGGGTACGACCTGACCCGCCTGTTCGTGGGCTCCGAGGGCTCGCTCGGCATCGTCGTACGGGCCGTCCTGGCGCTCAGGCCGCAGCCGCCGCGGCAGCTGGTGCTGGCCGCCGAGTTCGCCTCCGCGGCCGCCGCCTGCGACGCGGTGTGCCGGATCATGGCGGGAGGGCACGTGCCCTCGCTGCTGGAGCTCATGGACCGTACGACGGTCAAGGCCGTCAACGACCTCGCGCACATGGGTCTGCCGGAGACCACCGAGGCGCTGCTGCTGGCCGCCTTCGACACCCCGGACCCGGCCGCCGACCTCGCCGCGGTCGGCGCGCTGTGCGAGGCGGCCGGCGCCACCCAGGTCGTGCCCGCCGACGACGCCGCCGAGTCCGAGATGCTGCTGCAGGCGCGGCGGCTGTCGCTGACCGCGCTGGAGGCGGTCAAGGGCACGACGATGATCGACGACGTGTGCGTGCCGCGGTCCCGGCTCGGCGAGATGCTCGAAGGCATCGAACGGATCGCCGAGAAGTACCAGCTCACCATCGGGGTCTGCGCCCACGCCGGCGACGGCAACACGCACCCGACGGTCTGCTTCGACGCCCGGGACCCCGACGAGTCGCGGCGCGCCCGTGAGTCCTTCGACGAGATCATGGCCCTCGGCCTCCGGCTCGGCGGCACGATCACCGGAGAGCACGGTGTGGGCGTGCTGAAGAAGGAGTGGCTGGCGCGGGAGATCGGCCCGGTGGGGGTCGAGATGCAGCAGGCGATCAAACAGGCCTTCGACCCGCTGGGCATCCTCAACCCCGGAAAACTGTTCTGATCACGACTGTGAAGTACATGTACGAGGTTGCCCGGAAAGGAGTGGGTCCGGCCGGACCGGCGGTGGCGGGTGCCCCGGTCTGGTAGATGTGGAGCACCCAACACGACCCCCGAGCAGATACGGGACGACGGACATGAGCGCCCCAACCCCGGAACCCGGTGACGACAGGCCCCGCGAGGGGTACTACCCGGACCCGTCCATCCCTGGATACGTCCGGTACTGGAACGGCTCCGCCTGGGTGCCGGGCACCAGCCGGCCGGCGCCGGCCGACGGCGAGCCGCTCGGCCCGCCGCCCGGCGCGCGTCCCGCGCCGGTCCCGGCGGTCGAGGAGACGGGTCCCCATTTCTTCGACGAGGATGCCCCCGTCCCCGAGCCCGACCCGGCGGAGGACCGGCGCGGCAGCCGGCCCGAACCGGCGTCGGCGTGGGGCGCCGACCGCTCCCGGCAGTCCGGCTTCGGCGGTGACCAGAAT
>NZ_POTZ01000465.1 GCF_003236365.1 Streptomyces sp. NTH33 | reverse complement strand
CACGGGCGTAGGACAGGCCCACCGAGTGCAGCCCGCCCGCAACCCCGTCGGCAGCCATGTGCCCGTCGCCGGCGGGCTGCACTCGGTGGGCCTGTCCTACGCCCGTGAGCTGCGGGCCGAGACCGTGCAGGTCTTCGTCGCCAACCCGCGCGGCTGGGCCACGCCCGCCGGCAGTCCGCGGCAGGACGAGGAGTTCCGCGCGGCCTGCGCCGCGGAGTCGATCCCGGCGTACGTCCACGCGCCCTATCTGATCAACTTCGGCTCGCACACCGAGGCGACCGTGGAGCGGTCGGTCCAGTCGCTGCGGCACTCGCTGCGGCGCGGGCGGGAGATCGGCGCGCTGGGCGTCGTCGTGCACACCGGGAGCGCGACCGGCGGCCGGCACCGGTCGGTGGCGCTGAAGCAGGTACGGGAGCACCTGCTGCCGCTGCTCGACGAGCTCACCCACGACGACGACCCGTACCTGCTCCTCGAGTCGACCGCGGGTCAGGGCGCCTCCCTGTGCTCCCGCACCTGGGACTTCGGGCCATACTTCGAGGCGCTGGACGCCCATCCGAAGCTGGGCGTGTGCCTGGACACCTGCCACATCTTCGCCGCCGGGCACGACCTGACCGGCCCGGACGGCATGCACCAGACGCTGGACCAGCTGGTGGAGACGGTCGGCGAGGGGCGGCTGAGGCTGATCCACGCCAACGACTCCAAGGACGTGGCCGGCGCGCACAAGGACCGGCACGAGAACATCGGCGCCGGCCACATCGGCGAGGACCCCTTCCGCGCCCTGATGGCCCACCCCGCCACCGAGGGCGTGCCCCTGATCATCGAGACCCCGGGCGGCAAGGAGGGCCACGCGGCGGACGTGGCCCGGCTGAAGAAGCTCAGGGACGGCTGAGCGGCCCCGGCGTCACAGCTCCGGCCCGTCCCCCGGTTCCTCCTGGTAGGAGTACCGCTGCTCCTTCCACGGGTCGCCGAGGTTGTGGTAGCCGCGCTCCTCCCAGAAGCCGCGGCGGTCGGCGGTCATGTACTCCACGCCGCGCACCCACTTGGGGCCCTTCCAGCCGTACAGGTGGGGGACGATCAGGCGGAGCGGGAAGCCGTGCTCGGCGGTGAGCAGTTCACCGTCCTTGTGGGTGGCGAAGAGGGTGTGCTCGGAGGCGAAGTCGGACAGGCGCAGATTGGCGCTGTAGCCGTACTCCGCCCACGCCATCACATGGGTGACGTCCGGGGCGGGCGGGACGAGGTCCAGGATCGTGCGGGCCGGGATGCCGCCCCACTCGGCGCCGAGCATGCTGTACCTCGTGACGCAGTGCAGGTCGGCCACCACGGTGGTGTAGGGCAGGGCCGTGAACTCCTCGTGGGTCCAGCAGCGCTTCTCGCCGTCGGCGGTGGCGCCGAAGACCCGGAAGTCCCAGCGTTCGGGCCGGAACTTGGGCACCGGCCCGTAGTGCGTGACCGGCCAGCCCCGCTGCGGTCGCTGTCCCGGCGGAAGCTCCGGTTGTGCCGCTCCTGACGGCACTGCTCCAGACGCGTTCCCGGACGCGCGTTCCACCGGCTGACCCATGACTCCATCCTGACAGACGGAAGAGGGTGCACATGACCAGCCCTGGGCCGATCAGGGCAAATACCGCCAAGTCGCCACTTGATGGACGGTGGGGTGCGCCGGCGACATCATGCGGCGCAGCCTGCCCTCGGAGGTGCTGGACAAGCCCGGTGGGGCGAGCCCGGTGGGCCGAGCCCGACCTCACCTTCCGCACCGGAGGCGCACAAGGCGGGAGGGGCGCGGATCGCATGCGATCCGCGCCCCTCTTCACACGCCCCGAAGAGGCGGCCGCCTCACTGGTCCCGGTACATCTCCGCGACCAGGAACGCCAGGTCCAGGGACTGACTGCGGTTCAGCCTCGGGTCGCAGGCCGTCTCGTAGCGCTGGTGCAGGTCGTCGACGAAGATCTCGTCGCCGCCGCCCACGCACTCGGTGACGTCGTCACCGGTCAGCTCCACGTGGATGCCGCCCGGGTGCGTGCCCAGCGCCTTGTGCACCTCGAAGAAGCCCTTGACCTCGTCGAGCACGTCGTCGAAGCGGCGGGTCTTGTGGCCGGAGGCCGCCTCGAAGGTGTTGCCGTGCATCGGGTCGGTCACCCAGGCCACGGTCGCGCCCGAGGCCGTGACCTTCTCCACCAGCTCCGGGAGCCGGTCGCGGATCTTGTCGGCGCCCATGCGGACGATGAACGTCAGCCGGCCCGGCTCCCGCTCGGGGTCGAGGCGCTCGATGTACCGCAGCGCCTCCTCGGCCGTCGTGGTCGGGCCGAGCTTGACGCCGATCGGGTTGCGGATCCTCGAGGCGAACTCGATGTGCGCGTGGTCCAGCTGCCGGGTGCGCTCGCCGATCCACACCATGTGCGCCGAGACGTCGTACAGCCGCCCGGTGCGGGAGTCGACGCGGGTCAGCGCCGACTCGTAGTCGAGCAGCAGCGCCTCGTGCGAGGAGAAGAACTCGACCGTCTTGAACTCCTCCGGGTCCGTGCCGCAGGCCCGCATGAAGTTGAGCGCGTTGTCGATCTCCCGGGCGAGCTGCTCGTAGCGCTGGCCGGACGGGGAGGACTTCACGAAGTCCTGGTTCCAGGCGTGCACCTGGCGCAGGTCGGCGTAGCCACCGGTGGTGAAGGCGCGCACCAGGTTCAGCGTGGAGGCGGAGGCGTGGTACATCCGCTTCAGCCGCTCCGGGTCCGGGACGCGGGCGGCCTCGGTGAACTCGAAGCCGTTGACGGAGTCGCCCCGGTAGGTCGGCAGCGTCACGCCGTCGCGGGTCTCGGTCGGCTTGGAGCGCGGCTTGGAGTACTGGCCGGCGATCCGGCCGACCTTCACCACCGGCACCGAGGCGGCGTACGTGAGCACGGCGCCCATCTGGAGCAGGGTCTTGAGCTTGTTGCGGATGTGGTCGGCGGACACCGCGTCGAACGCCTCGGCGCAGTCGCCGCCCTGGAGGAGGAACGCCTCTCCCCTGGCGACGGCCGCCATCCGGGCGCGCAGCTGGTCGCACTCGCCCGCGAAGACGAGCGGCGGATACGACTCGAGGTCCGCGATCACTGCGCGCAGAGCCTCGGGGTCGGGGTACTCGGGCTGCTGCGCCGCGGGCAGGTTTCGCCAGGTGTTGCCGGCGCTCGCGCTGGTCTTAGCGTTCACGGTCACGTTCTCCACACTACGGGTTCGCCTCGCGGACCTGCTCTTCCGCTCATCAAATGAGACAGATGGTGTGAGACAGGCGGGGCGAGACAGGCGGCGTGAGACAGGTGCCGGTCACGTGCCGGTGCCGACGTCCAGCTGGTCGCGGTCGATGTTGATGGTCACTCCGCCGTACGTCTCGGTCCTGTCGCCCGCGTACTGGTGGATGCGCTGCCGGTCCGCCCACATCGTGGCGGGCAGGCTCGGGTGGTCGGTGGTGGCCTCGCCGTTCCAGTGCGCGAAGTGGATCACGTCGGGGAGGGTGGCCTTGGCGGTGTTGCCGACCAGGTCGGGGACCAGGGAGGAGACGCCGCCGTACGCGCCGGAGCGGTAGCCCAGCTCGTGCAGCCGCTCGGTCCACGCCCCCAGGTAGCCGAGGACCCGCGTGGTGAGGGCGCCGCCGCGCGTGTACTGCTCCAGGTCGTTGTAGAGCACCGAGCCCTTCTCCAGACCGAGCGCGGCGGCCTGGGCGACCGCGTCCTCGGCGGCGGCCCTGCCCTGCGGCTCCGGGTCGGTGATGGACACGCAGCGGTTCTGGCAGCTGCCGGCACCGGAGGCGGGCTGCGGGCCGACGTAGAGCGGGAAGAAACGCCATCCGTCCGCGTACTGGGTCCGCACCCACTCGGAGGTCAGCCCGGCCTGGGCGCAGGCCCGGTTGACGCCGCCGATGTAGATGCCCACGGCCCGGTAGGGCGAGCCGGCCCTCCAGGCGTTCATGGCCGTCCGGCTCGGGGCGGTGCAGGTGTCGAAGCCCCTGCCCCGGTAGGCGGTCGCGCCGGCGGGCACGGCGAGGGCGGGGGGTGTCCCGCCCGGCCGTTCGGCGCGGGCGGCGGCGACCGGCAGCCCGGCGCTGCCCAGCACCCGCTGGATGGTCGCGCGGTCCTCGCCGTACGGCGCCGTGACCGCAATTCCCTCGTTGGCGGCCGTCGCCCGGAAGACGCGGGACGTACGGTCCTCGGTGACGGAGGCCTTCGTCGCCGCCGCGGGCTGCACCCATAGGGCCTCGGTGCGCCCGGTGGCGCGGGCGGGGCAGTCCTGCCGCTCCCCGGGCTCGCCGAGGTAGACGGCATGCCGGTCGAAGCGGACGCAGGCCGCCGGATCCTTTCCGAGGTCGACGACCTGCCAGTCGGCCGGAACGGTGAACGTGTGACCGCGGTACCCCACCGTCCTGGTGGCGTCATCGGACGCCGTGCGGGCGGCGGCCGGCGAACCGGCCCCGAGGACCGCGCAGGCGGCCAGCGCGGCAAGCGCCCGCCGTGCCGGGGGTGACGATCGCGGGAAACGCGGTACGGACATGACGTACTCCTCGGTCGGGCGCAGCATGTGCGACCTTCCACCAGCCGCCCGGCCCGGAAACCGCCGTGTGGTGCGTCCGGGCGACCTCGTGCGTGCGGTAGGGTGCGGGCATGTCCATGCGCGCGCACTTGAACCAGAACTGGTGGTGGACCGCTTCCTAGGCGGCCCGCCGACTGCGCGCATCCCACACTTCGCGAAGGCCGCCCGAGGGGCGGTCTTCGGCGTTTCGGGCGCTCGGGCCGTTCCTCACCGACATCGACGGAAACATCGACGGAAGAGGAACCGACCCATGGATCTGGTACGGCTGTTGCACGATCCCCGCCCCTTCGCCCTGCTCCGCCGCCGCGCCCCGGGGCACGACCACGATCTGGTCGAGGTGCTGCTCGGCCCGGTGACCGCCCGCGACCGCCTGGCCGAGCTGCCCGACGAGGGCCTCGCGCTGGTCCCGTTCCGGCAGATCCGGGAGCGCGGCTTCGACGTGCGCGACGACGGCACGCCGCTGCTGGTGCTGACGCCCGAGGAGACGTACGCCCTCCCGCTCGCCGAGGCGCTGGAGCAGTTGCCCGCGCACGGGGTGCGCGTGGAGGGCGGCGGCTTCGACGTGGGCGACGAGGAGTACGCGCGGATCGTCGGGCGTGTGCTGCGCGAGGAGATCGGCGCGGGCGAGGGCGCGAACTTCGTGATCCGCCGGACGTACGAGGGCCGGATCCCGGGGTTCGGGCGGGCCGACGCGTTGGCGCTGTTCCGGCGGCTGCTGGAGGGCGAGCGGGGAGCGTACTGGACGTTCGTCGTGCACACCGGAGATCAAAAAGGGCCCGAAGGGCCTTCCTCGGAAGGGGGGGGGTGGGA
>NZ_POTZ01000464.1 GCF_003236365.1 Streptomyces sp. NTH33 | reverse complement strand
CCCCCCTCCCGCCCGCGACCGGCCGCCGCCCGGCCCATGGCGCCCGGCCGTGGCGCTCAGCCCGTCGTCGCCTCCTTGCGGCGTGCCCGGTAGGCGGCCACATGCAGACGGTTGCCGCACGTACGGCTGTCGCAGTACCGCCGCGAGCGGTTGCGGGAGAGATCGACGAAGGCACGCCGGCAGTCGGGGGCCTCGCAGCGCCGCAGCCGCTCCCGCTCCCCGGCCACCACGAAGAACGCGAGCGCCATGCCGCCGTCGGCGGCCAGGTGGTCGGCCACGGAGGCGCCGGGCGCGAAGTAGTGGATGTGCCAGTCGTACCCGTCGTGATCCGTCAGCCGGGGCGTGGTGCCGGCGGCGGCGACCAGCTCGTTGATCATGCACGCGGCGGTCCGGCAGTCCGGGGCCGCGAAGATTCCGGCGAACCGGCCGCGGATCCCGCGCACCGCCGAGAGATCGACCTCCGACAGTGTCCCGACATCACTCATCTTGTGGTTTCGTACGAAATCCTCGAGTGCCGCGACGTCCGTCAGCCCGTCCGGCGCCGCATCGTCCTCCGGCGCGGTGTTCACCAGATCCACCACGGTGTCCAGCGCGCACCGGGTGTCGTGGGTGATCAACACGTTTCGCTCCCTGGCCTGGGGATCGGGCACACGCCCGCCGATGCAGGCCGATGGTAGTGGCTCCGCGCACACCCGAGCACCGACGGTGCCGCCGCGCCACGCGGGCACACCGGCACCGGGCCCCCGCCGGGGGAGGGCCGGTGCCGGTGTGTCCTGTATGCGGTTGTCCCGGCCCGAGCCGTCTCCCCGAGTGGACGGCAACGGGCGGTCTGCGGGGCCTCGAGAGGCCTGTCGCTAACTTTCCGCGAGGATGTGCGAGAGCTCCTGATCCAGATCGAAGTGCCGGTGTTCCGTGCCGGGAGGCACGGCCGCGTCCGTCCGCTTCAGGAAGGACTCCAGGGCCCGCGCCGGGGCCTCGAGCAGGGCCTCGCCCTCCGGGGAGCTCAGGGCGATGCATACGACGCCCTGCCCATGGCTGCGCGATGGCCAGACTCGGACGTCGCCGGTGCCGGTGGGACGGTGAAGCCCCTCGGCGAGGAGGTCGCGGGCGAACACCCACTCGACGGTTTCCTCGGCTCCGGTGTGGAAGGTGGCGTGCACGGCGTAGGGGTCGGCCGTGTCGTACCGCAGGCCTGCGGGGACAGGCAGGGAGGACTCGCTCGACACAACGAGGCGCAGGTGCAGCTCGCAGCTGACCGTGGTGTTCATAAGCGCCAGGGCCTTTCGCTCAGTGTGCGCTCGGGGATTCGCACGTCGGCGAAATCGACATGCCACCTACGGTGCCGTTGTAAACCCCTCTGAGGGTTTTGCCTGGCTTTACGTAACTCTTCCGGCCGAGAGTCGGTTCGCGCGGTACGTCCAATCCGGTGACTGGTTTCTCTCCGGTAGTGTTTGACCATATGAATACGGGCAGTGACGAGCCGGATGAGGCGGCCGTGACACCGGATCCGGCGAGGACCGAGGCCGAGACCGACCGGGCGCGGGACCGGCGGGGACTCGGGTCACGGGCCCCCGCGTTCGTCCGGTCGCGCCGTGTGCTGCACCTGAGCTGGCAGGCCGGGGTCTTCGTCGTCGGCCTCGCGGTCGTGGTCGCCGGGATCGTCATGCTCGCGTTCCCCGGACCGGGCTGGGTCGTGATCTTCGGCGGCATGGCGATCTGGGCGACCGAGTTCGTGTGGGCCCAGCTCGCGCTGCGCTGGACCAAGCGCAAGGTCACCGCGATGGCCCAGCGGGCCCTCGACCCCAGGGTGCGCCGGCGCAACATCGCCCTGACCGTGACCGGCCTGGTGATCACCGCGGTGCTGGCCGGGGTGTACGTCCGGGAGTTCGGCCTCACGGTGCCCTGGGACATCGCGCACCGGTGATCGGGGCCGGTTCCGGGCGGCCGGTCGCCGTCCCTGGCCCCGGGCGTCCCTGACATGCGGTAATGTTCTCCTCGTGCCCGGGCGATTAGCTCAGTGGGAGAGCGCTTCGTTCACACCGAAGAGGTCACTGGTTCGAACCCAGTATCGCCCACCCGGAACCGGCGGCCCGCCTGCGCTCACGCAGGCGGGCCGCCGTCGTTCGTCGCGCCGGTCCGCGACCGTCCGGGTGTGAACCGGGTGAGGCCGCCGCGCCATCGCGCACCCGGTGAGAAATTCCTGTCCGAATCATTGACGCGCCTCCGGGCCCTCCGTGCCTTGTGTCAGCAAGCGCTTGCTTGAAACGATTCACAACCAGGGGTGACGTCGCAGGGAGGGCCCGACTGTGGGAATCGGCAGGAGCATGGAGCGGCGGACGGTTCTGAAGGCGGCCGGGGCATCGGCGGCCGTGCTCGGGCTCGGCGCGACGACCGGGTGCGGGGGAGAAAGCAGTTCCGGGGACGGGACGGTGACGATCCGTTACTCGTGGTGGGGCGCCGAAGAACGCGCCAAGAGGATCGACCGGACCATCGCGCTCTTCGAGAAGAAGTACCCGGAGATCAGGGTGAAGATCGACTTTCAGACCTACCAGTCTTTCTGGGAGAAGTTCCAGACGCAGGCCTCCGGCGGAAATCCCCCGGATGTTTTCCAAAACGCCGTCACTTTTCTTCGGAAGTACGACAAAAGGGGAGTCCTGCTCGATCTGAAACCGCAGAGCGACGCGGGCAATCCGAACCTGGACGACTTCCGCGCCGGTGTCACCGAGGTCGGCGAGGTCGACGGCAAGCAGCTCGGCACCTGGGCCGGCCTCGGCACCCGGCACGGCGCGCAGCACTTCGCCGACAGCGCCAAGCAGCAGCGCATCGCCAACACCACCTACCGGCGCTTCTCCTGCTTCCTCACCGCCGACGAACGCGTGGGCGACCTGATGCACGCCAACGTCGACTCCGACGAGACCTTCCTCGCCCTCGACTCGCTCCGCAAGATCCGCACCGAGCCGTACACGCCCGCCCGGCACGCCCTGTCCATCGGCTTCGGCACCGACTGGAGCGGTCTGGTCTCCGCCTGGCTCACCGAGTGGGAGCGCAAGGGCCCCAGTGGAAGAAGGCCAGGGCACGCGTGCTGTCCACCATGGAGACGATCGCCGCCCAGCCGAACGGCTTCGTACAGGGCAGTGGCCTGTACGACCTGGACACGGGCAGGTTCGCCGTTGCCCCGGAACCGGTCGTCGACGTCTCCCACCTCTCGGGCGTCTTCGGCCTCAACGAACTGTGCGCCGAACTCGTCGACCTCGTCGACATGCCCGAGTTCAAGGAGGCCTCCCTGGACTACTGCCGCTACTTCAACGGGAGCAAGGCCGAACAGGCGGCGCGCTACGGCTCCGACTTCGGCTCGCTCATCCTCTTCCAGGGACACTCGCGCATGGACGCGTACGCCGCCGTCCAGGCCGGCGACGAGGAACTCGCCCGGCGCGCCTGGGCGAAGGTCTACGGCTCCGACGGCTGCACCGAGTCCTCGCCGTGGCGGACGGAGAAGCTGAGCGGACCGGACACGCTGGTTCCGGGCAGCGAGGCCGCCTGGGTGTCCACCAACGACACCGCGCTCTACGGTCTCGCCGCCATCGAGAACCTGGCGCTGCTCGGTGACCGGATGCCTTCGTGACGAGCGAGGGGTGAGGAAGCGAGTGGTGGGGGAGCGCCGCAGCACGGGGGACGGTGCTCCCTCACCGAAGCGGTTTGGAGGAAGCCCGTCGGGACCTGTATCGTTCAGTGCGTTCCCGGGCGATTAGCTCAGTGGGAGAGCGCTTCGTTCACACCGAAGAGGTCACTGGTTCGAACCCAGTATCGCCCACCCGGGGAAAAGGCCGGTCCGCCGCAGCGGACCGGCCTTTCGCGTACACGCCTACGCGGCCGCCGCCGGAAGCTCCGGACGCAGCGGCCACGACGGATCCACCGTCTCCTCCGTCCCGCTGCGCGCGAACCACGCCTGCAGCCCATGGGCCTGGGCCGCGTGCCACCCGGCCTGCAGGGTGTGCAGCTCGACCGGGGTCGAATGCTCCAGACGGGCCGCGAAGCGGCGGCCCAGCGCCCGCACGACCTCCAGCGCGGCCAGCGCGTCCGCCGCCGCGTCGTGCGCGTCGGCCAGCTCGACCCCGTAGTGCGCGCACAGATCGGCAAGCGTCCGCCGCCCCTTGCGATAGCGGTCCAGGTGCTTGTCCAGCACCCGCGGGTCGAGCACGCACAACGGCGAGGACTCGAACCAGCGCTGCAGCGACGAGGCCCGGTGACGGCGCAACTCCCGGTCGAACAGCGTCAGATCGAACGGCGCGTTCATCACCACCAGCGGACGGCCCCGCGCGGCCTGCTCCGCCAACTGCTCGGCCAACTCGTACATCACCGGCGCCGGCCAACGCCCGTTGCGCTGCAGGTGTTCCTCCGTCAGCCCGTGCACCGCCGTCGCCGCCCCGGGCACCGGCACGCCCGGGTTCACCAGCCAACGGGTCACCCGCGGCCGGAGACCCGGGGCGTCCTGGACGACGACGGCGGCCGACACGATGCGGTCGGTCTCGACGTCGACACCCGTGGTCTCCGTGTCGAACGCGGCCAGAGGCCCCTCGTACCAGCACGCCATACGCCCCACAACCCCTCGCTCACCCATGGCAGCCGACGCACCGTCTTCTGCCCGTTTGGTGATACCCGGGCTGTTTGCGCCGTACGCCGGAAGGACACAACAGGAGTACGGGTCTTTGCAGTTCACGGGCCCGCAGCGGGGATTCACCAAGCGTGGAAGGCTGTTGGTCATGGTGATGGCGCAGCCCGAGCGGAGCGGGCTGCTGCCCGAGCACACGGACGCCCCACGGGGCACACTCGCCACCACCGCCTGCATGGAGACACTGCAGGTGGGCTACCTGCACGCGGTCGCCGCCGCGGCCGGCTGCTCGCTGTCCCAGCCCTTCCCCGACAACGGCATCGACTGGCACGTCAGCCACAGCGCCCCCGGGCACACCGTCGACGACGAGGTGACCATCAAGGTGCAGCTGAAGTGCACCTACCAGATACCGCCCAACCCCCCGGGCCGGTCCTTCTCCTTCACCCTCGACAACGCCCACCTGGCCAAGCTCGCCCGCACCCCGGTCTCGGTGCACAAGATCCTCGTCGTCATGATCGTGCCCCGGTCGCAGGACCAGTGGCTGCGCGCCGGCCACGACCGGCTCGACCTCAGGCACTGCTGCTACTGGGTCAACCTCGCCGACCACCCCGTCACCGGCCGGCACCGCACCACCGTGCGGATCCCGACCTCGCGCATCTTCGACGACCGGGCCCTGTGCGAGATCATGACGCGGGTCGGGACGGGAGGCAGACCATGAATCACCGCTCCCTCGGCGAGCCCCCGCGATCCGCGCGCCCGCACCCCGTCGACGCCTCCTGGAAC
>NZ_POTZ01000463.1 GCF_003236365.1 Streptomyces sp. NTH33 | reverse complement strand
GATCCCGCCCACCCGCCAGATCAAAGCACTCCTGGCGGACGGAATCTGAGGCCGTCCCTTCACACCCCCGCGCGGGGAGCCGGTCAGAACACCGGCGTGCCGTTACGGGTCAGCTTCCAGTCCACCGACGCGAAGTCCTTCGGGTCCAGTACGCCCTTCGCCGTCACCCACTCGGCGATCCGGGTGCGGATCTCCGTCGACTCCGACCACAGCTCCTGGGCCGAGGCCACGTGCGGGAACGCGCCGCCGCCGTTGGCCCGGTAGTTGTTCACGGCCATCACGAACTGCTGGGCGTCGTCGAGCGCGGCACCGTCGTACGTCAGGTTCCTGATCCGCGAACCGGCCGGCTGGGCGATGTCGATGTCGTGCTGGAGCCCCGACACGTAGTCGTAGTTGTAGTCCGGGCGGTTGTTCGCGTTCGTCAGCCTGTCCACGTCGACCGGCGCACCGGCCGGCGTCTGCACGAAGTACTCCGCCGAGTACTCCAGGTACGCCCGCACCTGGGCGCCCGTCATCAGCTTGGCGACCAGCGTGTTGTCGTACACGTACAGACTCGACAGATCCCGGATCGTCACCTCGCCGGCCGGGATCTCCGAGGTCCGCGAGAAGGGCGAGGCCTGCGCGATGACCGGCAGCGCCGCGTACTGCGTGCCCGCCAGCGCGGCCTTCACCACGTCCTCCTGCACCTTGGTGATCAGGTCGATGATCGGGGCGTCCCGGTAGCGGGCGTCCACCGTCGTCAGGGTCTGGGTCGCCCGGCCGACCACCTGGTTGACGTACTTCACGACCTTCGCGTGCTCGTCCGACAGCAGCTTGGTGATCTTCGGGTCGTCGGCGACCGTGTTGGAGTTGCGCAGCGAGGCGGAGACCGACTCCACCTCCCACTTGCCCCTGACGAACACCAGCTCGATGTCGAACAGGGTCAGCCGCTCGGCGTAGCACAGCGGCTCCGACAGCACGACCGTCTTCCCGGTCTTCTCGTTGGCGACCCTCAGCTCCGGGATCTCCTTGTGCGCGTGGCCCACCAGGATCGCGTCGATACCGGGCACCTGCCGGGCGACGTTCGCCGCCGCGTCCTCCACCCACGGCAGCTGATCACCGTACGAGGAGGTGCCGGACGTACCCGAGTGCGCCGAGACGACCACCACGTCCGCGCCCATCGACCGCAGCTTCGGCACCCACTTCGCGGCCTGTTCCTCCAGCCCCGGGAAGTCCAACTTCCCCTGGACGTAGGCCTTGTCCCAGATCGCGACCCCCGGGTTGGTCAGACCCAGCACGGCGACCGTCACCGGCGGCAGACCCGGCTGGTGGAACTTCTTGATGAAGTACGGCGGGAAGGCCGGCTTCTGGGTCCGGTGGTCCACCACGTTCGCGCCCAGCAGCGGGAAGTCGCACTGCTGCTCGAACCGGCGCAGCGTCTCGATGCCGTAGTTGAACTCGTGGTTGCCGAGCGCCACCGCGTCGTACCCGATGGCGTTCATGGCCTTGGCCATCGGGTGCACCGGGCCGCCCTTGGCGGTGATCGGGTCCACCTTCGCGTAGTAGTACGTCAGCGGCGTGCCCTGGATGGTGTCGCCGGCGTCCAGCAGCAGCGTGTTCCCACGGCCCTTCTCCTTGCGGACCTGGTCCACCAGCGTGGAGATCCGGGCCAGGCCCTGGGCGTTGCCGGCCGCGTCGGTGTACTCCCCGTCCTTGAAGTAGTCCCAGTTGAAGACGTGCCCGTGCAGGTCGGTGGTGCCCATGACGGTGAGCGAGCAGCGCTTGCCCGGCTTCTGGGGCTTCCCGGCCGCGGCGGGGCCCGCGGCCTGCGCGGCCTCGGCCGCCGGGGCCGCCGCGCCGGCCAGAGCCACCCCCGCCCCGGTCGCGGCGGATCTCGTCAGGAACTTCCGGCGGTTCAGCGGCATGTCTGGTTCTCCTGGTGAAAGGTCGATGACGCGCGTAGATTCTGGCGGCCCGCGGCGAACCGCAACACCCCCGGGAGGTTGCGATCCGATGACCGACGAGGGCGGCAGGCCGGGCAACGGTGACAGAGTGGGGCGTATGACGTCAGCGCCCGGACCCGGACCCGGATCCGCCGTTCCCTACGGCACCCCCGACGCGCCTCGCATCGCCGTCCGCGGCGAGGCCCACCTCGAAGTCGACCCTGAGATCGCCCGCATCGGCATCACCGTCACCGCTCGCGGCAAGGACCGCCGTTCCGCCCTCGACGACCTCACCCGGCGCAACGCCGGTATCGTCGACCTCGTCAAGTCCTACGGCCAAGCCGTCGAACACCTGGAGACCGGCGCCTTCTCCATCACCCCGGAACTCGCCCGGCGCGGCCGCGGCGAACGCGTCCGCACCTACCGCGGCACCGTCCACCTCACCGCCGAACTCTCCGACTTCACTGCCCTGGGTGAACTGACCACCCGACTGGCCGACTTGGAACTCACCCGGGTGGACGGACCCTGGTGGGCGCTGCGCCCCGGCTCACCCGCCCACCGGCAGGCACGGCAGCAGGCCGTACGCGAGGCCGTCCAGCGGGCCAGGGAGTACGCCGAGGCACTCGGCACCACACTCGCCGCCCTCGTCGAAATCGCCGACATCGGCGCGGAGAACGCCCGTTTCGTGCCGCCGGCCCCGGGCGGCATGCGGGCGATGACGGCCTACGGCGCACCCGCACCGCAGGAGGAGGCCGCACCCCTCGACCTCGAACCGGAACGACAGCACGTGTACGCGCAACTCGACGCGCGATTCACCATAAAACCGCCCAAACTGTAATCACGTCAGCCACATCGGCCACGTCCCCTTCAACAGTCGTCAACGTCCCTTCGATCAAAGGTTGTTGAGCAGTCACGTCGCACCAATCCACTACCGACTGGTAAGGCCTAGGGTCACATCATGCGCCGAGCAAAGATCGTCTGTACTCTCGGACCCGCCACCGACACATACGACCGGATCAAAGCCCTGGTCGACGCCGGAATGGACGTCGCCCGCCTCAACCTCAGCCACGGCGGCCACGCCGAGCACGAGGAGCTCTACCAGCACGTGCGCAAGGCCGCCGACGAGACCGGCCGCAGCGTCGGAATCCTCGCCGACCTCCAGGGCCCGAAGATCCGGCTCGGCCGCTTCCGCGAAGGACCCGTACTCCTCGAACGCGGCGACACCTTCACCATCACCGTCGAAGAGGGCGTCGAGGGTGACCGCCACATCTGCGGCACCACCCACGCCGGCCTCGCGGACGACGTCACCCCCGGCGAACGCATCCTCGTCGACGACGGCAGGGTCGGCCTGGAGGTGACCGCGGTCGACGGCCCCCGGGTCCGCACCAGGGTGATCGAAGGCGGAGTGATCTCCGACCACAAGGGCCTGAACCTCCCCGGAGTCGCCGTCTCCGTCCCCGCCCTGTCCAAGAAGGACGAGGACGACCTGCGCTGGGCGCTGCACACCGGCTTCGACGTCATCGCGCTGTCGTTCGTCCGCAGCGGCCGGGACATCCTCGACGTCCACCGCGTCATGGACGACGAGGGCCGCCGCCTCCCCGTCATCGCCAAGATCGAGAAACCCCAGGCGGTGGAGGCCATGGAGGACATCGTCTCGGCCTTCGACGGCATCATGGTCGCCCGCGGCGACCTGGGCGTGGAAATGCCCCTGGAACAGGTCCCCATCGTCCAGAAGCGCGCGATCAAACTCGCCAAGCGCAACGCCAAACCGGTGATCGTCGCCACCCAGATGCTCGACTCGATGATCGACAGCTCCCGCCCGACCCGCGCGGAGGCCTCCGACGTGGCCAACGCGGTGATCGACGGCACGGACGCGGTGATGCTCTCGGGCGAGACCAGCGTGGGCAAGTACCCGGTGCACACGGTCAGGACGATGGCCCGCATCGTGACGGCGGCCGAGGACGACATCCTCGCCAAGGGCCTGCCACCCCTGACGGACCGCAGCAAGCCCCGCACCCAGGGCGGCGCGATGGCCCGCGCGGCAGCGGAGATCGGCGACTTCCTCGGCGCCAGGTTCCTGGTCGCCTTCACCCAGTCGGGCGACACGGCCCGCCGCCTCTCCCGCTACCGCTCCCCGATCCCGTTGTTGGCCTTCACCCCGGAGCCGGCGACCCGCTCCCGGCTCAGCGTGACATGGGGCGTGGAAACGTTCCTGGGCCCGCGCGTCGACACGACCGACGCGATGGTCGACCAGGTCGACGAACTGCTCCTGAGACACGGCCGCTGCGAGAAGGGCGACGTGGTGGTGATCACGGCGGGTTCCCCACCGGGGGTACCGGGCTCGACGAACCTGGTCCGGGTGCACCACGTCGGGGAGGACGACAGTCCTCGGTAGGGGATCTTCTTCAGTGCTTGGGGCCTACGTGGGCGTCCATGAGGGCTACGGAGGCTTTGCGGGCGATGGAGATCGTCACGGCGGCGCGGCTCTGGTTGAGCGGCTGCCACTCGACGCCGACCTTGTCGAGGGTGTCTGTGAAGAGCTGGACGATGTCGGTCGACGTGTTGGTGAAGAAGTACCGGGGGTATTCGTAGCGCTTGCGCTCACCGCCGACGAGGCGAGTCGTCCAGTTGGTGATACGGCAGCCGTCGGAGTGGATCAACCCCCGGATGAACTCCCAGGGGTGGGCATCGACGATTTCCTGCTGCCAGGGCTCGAGGAGGATCCGCCGCTCGTGCTTCTTGCCGGGACCGTGCTGGGGAAAGAGGCAGGGCCAGTGCTTGCTGTAGCAGGTGACGTTCTGGCAGCCCTGGCGCTGGACGCGGAACACTCTGTGGTCGGGACGGATGCGTTGCATGGCCTCGGCGCAGGCGTCGATCAAGCCAGGCCAGGCGTCTGCGCACGTGATGCGAAGGAAGTACACGCCCTTGCACAGCGAGCTGATGCAGCCATCACCGAGGTACAGGCCCAGCGTGTAGGCGTAGGCCGCGATGTCTTCAGGTTTTCCTGGTACGTCACGGCAGCGAGGGCAGGGTCTTGCACGGTGCCGGCCCAGAGGCTCGATGCGTGTCTGCCACGAGCGGATCGCAGCGCGGGAGATGCCGGTCTCCTTGCTGACGGAGTTCAGACTGCGGCCTTGCGCCACCAGGGTCAACGCTCGCTTGCGTGTATCCATGTCGTACATGTGGCCACTGTGTGCAGGTGATCGCGACCGCGTACGACAAAAGGCGGACATTCACCAGAATGGGAACATCCGCTTAGTAAGCGTGACCTTGGAAAAGAAGGAAAAGTGCCCCGGGTGGGATTCGAACCCACACTGAATACCTTTTGAGGGTATCGTCTCTGCCGATTGGACTACCGGAGCTCCTGCGAATCGAAAGATCTTTCCGACCCGCTGCGTACCCACCATACCGCAGCTAGGTACGCTCTTGGGAGCAGTACCTGCCCCGCCCCGGACCAAGGAGCGCCCCCGTGAC
>NZ_POTZ01000462.1 GCF_003236365.1 Streptomyces sp. NTH33 | reverse complement strand
CACCCGTACAGCACACCACGCGATCGCCGCCCACCCCGACGACCCGCTTCATCACGTCGGAGGTGAAGCCGTAGCGGTCCGGTGCGGAGAACAGCACGACGTCGCCGCGCCGCACCTGGGAGCCGTCGACACGTTCGAAGATGACGCGGTCTCCCTGCTCGTACGTCGGCGACATGCTGGAACCCCGGATGACGGATCCCCCGTACGCCGCCCTCGCATACCCGAAGGAGCCAAAGCCCACCACCGAACCCACCAGCCCCAGCACCAGCGCCGCAGCCGCGAGTCCCCGCCCTCTGCCGGACATCCGTCTCCTCCCCGTGCGGCCCGTCCGCGGCGCAGAGGGTAACGAAGTGTCCGGAGGCGGACTGGGGCGGCCCCGCTCTCCGGTGTAGCTTGGGACGGAGCCAGACGTCGCTGCTGATGGCGGTCGGGCGGTCCGCAGACGGACCGGCCGAGGGAGAGAGGGCCTCCGACGGACTGCGCTGCGCGCACGCGGGCATGCCTGTGTCCTCTTCGGGCACCCCTGTGTCCGCCGCCGCGCAGGTCAGCCGTACCCACCTCGACCCAACCCCGAGGAGCAGCCCGTAATGACGACTGTCGACAGCCGACAGGACTTCAAGGTCGCCGATCTGTCCCTGGCCGAGTTCGGCCGCAAGGAAATCTCCCTCGCCGAGCACGAGATGCCCGGTCTGATGGCGATCCGTGAGGAGTACGCCGCCGCGCAGCCCCTGAAGGGCGCGCGCATCACCGGCTCCCTGCACATGACCGTGCAGACCGCCGTCCTGATCGAGACCCTGGTGGCCCTGGGCGCACGGGTCCGCTGGGCGTCCTGCAACATCTTCTCCACCCAGGACCACGCGGCCGCCGCCATCGCCGTCGGCCCGAACGGCACCCCCGACAACCCGCAGGGCATCCCGGTCTTCGCCTGGAAGGGCGAGACGCTTCAGGAGTACTGGTGGTGCACGGAGCAGGCGCTGACCTGGCCGGACAGCCCCACCGGCGGCCCGAACATGATCCTGGACGACGGCGGTGACGCCACCCTCCTGGTCCACAAGGGCGTCGAGTACGAGAAGGACGGCAAGGTCCCCTCGCCCGACACCGCCGAGTCCGACGAGCACCGCGTCATCCTGCAGCTGCTGACCCGCACCCTGGGCGAGAACCCCCAGAAGTGGACCCAGCTGGCCTCCGAGATCCGCGGCGTCACCGAGGAGACCACCACCGGCGTGCACCGCCTGTACGAGATGCAGCGCGACGGCACCCTCCTCTTCCCGGCGATCAACGTCAACGACTCCGTCACCAAGTCGAAGTTCGACAACAAGTACGGCTGCCGGCACTCCCTGGTCGACGGCATCAACCGCGCCACCGACGTCCTGATCGGCGGCAAGACCGCCGTCGTCTGCGGCTACGGCGACGTGGGCAAGGGCTGCGCGGAGTCCCTGCGCGGGCAGGGCGCCCGCGTGATCATCACCGAGATCGACCCGATCTGCGCCCTGCAGGCGGCGATGGACGGCTACCAGGTCACCACCCTGGACGAGGTCGTCGAGACGGCCGACATCTTCATCACCACCACCGGCAACAAGGACATCATCCTTGCCTCCGACATGGCGAGGATGAAGCACCAGGCGATCGTCGGCAACATCGGCCACTTCGACAACGAGATCGACATGGCCGGCCTCGCCAGGACCCCCGGCATCGTCAAGGACGAGGTCAAGCCGCAGGTCCACACCTGGACCTTCCCGGACGGCAAGAAGATCATCGTGCTGTCCGAGGGCCGCCTGCTGAACCTGGGCAACGCCACCGGCCACCCGTCGTTCGTGATGTCCAACTCCTTCGCGGACCAGACCCTGGCCCAGATCGAGCTGTTCACCAAGCCCGACGAGTACCCGACCGGCGTCTACGTGCTGCCCAAGCACCTCGACGAGAAGGTCGCCCGCCTCCACCTGGACGCGCTCGGCGTGAAGCTGACCAGGCTCCGCCCCGAGCAGGCCGCGTACATCGGCGTGGACGTCGACGGCCCGTACAAGTCGGACCACTACCGCTACTGACCGGTACCGAGCCGCAGCCCCGCGTCTCAGCCAGGTCCTCCGAACCGAGGCAGGCCCCCGCACCCCCGTGCCGGGGGCCTGCCCCTTTCGCCGGACCAGCCCTCAGAACCCAGGACCCCCATGCCCCGCGGCCGATATTCGCTTCACGACCCGCACGATCACGCCCCTTACGCAGAAGAGCACTTCCAATGCGCCCCCGGGCCCTCCGGCTGGCGCTACGTCTCCCAGCTGACCACCCCCTCGGGCGACCACCACGGCTCCGTCGACCTCGCCCTCGACGAACTCGGCCGCCCCATCCGCCTCGAACTCCACGCGGGGAGCTGGCAGGTGCGCGGCGCCGCCCTCGACGGGGTTACCTGGGTCCGCACCGACCCCACTGGCAGCCAGGCAACCGAAGGCAATGCGCGCGCCCACGCCTTCACCGGCACGTCCCCCGCGTTCCTCGTCGCCACCGCTCGTCTCCTGCGCCTCACCTCCTCCGCCGCCGCGACCCGTGTACGCCTCGTCCTCTTCACGGAACCGGTCCTCGCCCCGCGCACTGTGGACCAGTCCTGGGCCCTGGTGGAAAGAGAAACACACGCCACTGACAACGGCCCCCTGATCGTGGACGAATACCAGGTCACAGCCCTGGACACCGGCGAACAGCACACCGTGCACATCGCCGGGGACGTGGTCCTGGCGGCCCCCGGCATCGAGCTCGAGGACCTCCAGTCGCCGCCGTCGGCCTTCGGCTCCTGAGCGCTGAACGCGAGGAAACACGAGGGAACGCGAGGCGGCAGGGACCGGGCAGGCCGGCGGCCGGGCTCGCCTGGCTCAGGCGGGCGGCACGAACCCAGTGCTCGGGCGCTCAGTCCGCGCAGTGCCGGGGGCGGGAGTCTCCGGGTGCCCGCCGGTGCCGTATGCCGAGGTCTCAGGGCGGGCTTCGGCCGGATACGACAGCGGAGGCGTGGTGGGCGGCTGCGGTGCGGAGAAGCCGGGCGCACCGGGCAGGGCATCGCCCCCGTCGGCGGTCCTTTCCGACGCCGGGCTTTTACCGAACGCGCGCCGGGCCTCCCGGGTCTGCCGCTCCTGCAGCACCGCCGCCAGATACATGGCCGGCGGAACCCCCGCCGGCGCCGGAGTCCCGGTACGGGAGGCGAGATCGGCGGCAAGCCGCTCCGCCATGCCCCAGCCGACCTGCGGGTCCAGCTGTTGCATCCGTGTCAGGTACTGCCGGATCGCCAGCCACAGGCCGTCGGGGACCGCCGACAGGTCCAGTGCCGAGAAACGCCCCGCCAGCCAGGGCGGCGGCGGAGGCACGAACGCCGTCGGCCCGGCCGGTACCCGCTCCCGCACGACCAGAGTGCCCGCGAACACGTCACCCAGCCGACGCCCGCGCGCCGACACCAGCGAGGCGATGCATGCGATCACCCCGAAGGTCATCAGGATCTCGACCACACCGATCGCACCGCGCACCAGCGCATGCCGGAACCGGATCGGCCCGCCGTCGTCCCTGACCACCCGCAGCCCGCACGCCACCTTCCCGAGAGACCGCCCGTGGCTGAGCGTCTCCACGGCTATCGGTCCCCCCACCAGCACGAGCAGGAACGTCGCGATCGACAGCGCCATCCGCGCCGCCTCGTCCAGGGAAGCCGTGGCAGCGACCACGGCCACGGTCACGGCGACGTAGACCGCCACGGCCAGGAGGAGGTCGAGCAGTACCGCCAGCGCCCTGCTGGGCAGCCTCGCAGGGCGCAACTCCAGCGCCACCGCCTCGCCCGTCACCAGCTCACTCACACCCGTCGTCCTTCCCCTGACCTGCCCATGAGAACGGCCAGTCTGCCAAGCTGAGGGCAATCGCGCCGCGGTAAGACAAGCTGACGCAGCCGACGCGCCGTCGAACAACCAGCCGAGGAGCAGGCAGACCCGATGGATCTGGACGTCTTCGTCTCCGCCCACCGAGCCGAGTGGGACCGCCTCGACGCCCTGCTCCGTCGCCGCCGCCTCACCGGCACGGAGGCCGACGAACTCGTCGTCCTCTACCAGCGCGCGGCGACCCACCTCTCCCTGATCCAGTCCAGTGCTCCGGACCCTCAGCTGACCAGCTGGCTCAGCCAGCGCGTGGCACGCGCGCGGAGTGCCGTGACGGGAGCCCGCCGTGCCTCGTGGCAAGACGTCACCCGCTTCCTGCTGGAGGGTTTCCCCGCGGCGGTCTACCGGACCCGCTACTGGTGGGTGCCCACCGCGATCCTCTCCACTGCTGTCGCGGCACTTCTGGGATGGTGGATCGGTACGCACCCCGAGGTGCAGGCCGCGATCGCGGCCCCCAGCGAGCTGCGGGAGCTCACCCGACCCGGCGGCGAGTACGAGGCGTACTACTCCAGCCACCCCGCGGCCTCCTTCGCCGCCCAGGTGTGGACGAACAACGCCCGGGCCGCCGCCATGTGCCTGGTCCTGGGAGTCTTCCTGGGCCTGCCTGTCCTGTGGGTCCTCTTCGAGAACATGCTCAATCTCGGCGTCGGCATCGGCCTGATGTCCTCGGCCGGCAGACTCGACACGTTCCTCGGTCTTGTCCTGCCGCACGGCCTGCTCGAGCTGACGGCCGTCTTCGTCGCCGCCGGTACGGGACTGCGTCTCGGCTGGACGCTCATCGACCCCGGTCCCCGCTCCCGACGCACCGCCCTCGCCGAAGAAGGCCGAGCCGCGGTGGGCATGGCGATCGGCCTGGCTCTGGTCCTCTTCGTCTCCGGCGCCATCGAAGGCTTCGTCACCCCCTCGGGCCTGCCCACCTGGGCTCGCATAGGCATCGGCGTCGTCGTCGAGTTGTCCTTCCTCGTGTACGTCTTCGTCCTCGGCGGTCGTGCGGCCCGGGCCGGCGAGACCGGGGACGTGGAGGCAGTCGAGCGAAGCGCCACCGTGCCGACGGCCGCCTGATGTGCGTTTACGTCTGCTGAGCTGCTAGTCTCCTCTTCGCCCCACCGGAGCCGTTGACACGGATCGGGTGGGGAGGTAGATTCGAACAGTTGCCTGGAGCTGGACCTGGTCCAGATGGGCGGCAGTGAGCATCTGTCTGCTTCAGAAGGCGACGACGATGTCGATCGCGAAGAAGCCCCTCCCGATGAATCGGAACGGCGGTCGGTCAAACCGACTCAAAAGTTCTGGTAAAGTCGGGTCCGCCGGAAAGGGAAACGCGAGAGCGGGAACCCGGAAAGCGCCGAGGAAATCGGGTCGGGAAGATCTGATAGAGTCGGAAACACCGAAGGGAAGCGCCCGGAGGAAAGCCCGCGAGGGTGAGTACGAAGGAAGCGTCCGTTCCTTGAGAACTCAACAGCGTGCCAAAAATCA
This sequence comes from Streptomyces sp. NTH33, assembly GCF_003236365.1. Taxonomy (GTDB): domain Bacteria; phylum Actinomycetota; class Actinomycetes; order Streptomycetales; family Streptomycetaceae; genus Streptomyces. The sequence continues at coordinate 36 of NZ_POTZ01000462.1, read as the reverse complement.
ACGCCAGATATGTTGATACCCCGTCTCCGGCCGGAT
>NZ_POTZ01000461.1 GCF_003236365.1 Streptomyces sp. NTH33 | reverse complement strand
CGCCGTAACAGGTCCCCGACAGGCGCCGGCGGAGTGTGTGAGGGCCGCGCCGCCCGTGTGTCAGCATGAGGCGTGGCCGAACGCACCAGGGGGGAAGGCATGTACGGCAGCAGGAAAGGGGCACTCTCGCGCGCCTCTTCGGCGGGAGTCCGGGCGTCCGCGGCGGTGCTGGGGGCGGCGCTGATGGCCGCCGGGTGTTCCTCGGGCGGCGGTGACGGCAAGGACGACGGCGCCTCCCCCACCCAGCAGCCCAAGGGCGCCGACCCGTTCTGGGTCAACCCGGACAGCAGGGCCGCCCGGCAGGTCGCCGCGTACGTCAAGGCCGGGAAGAAGACCGACGCCGAGCAGATCCGGAAGATCGCCGAGCAGCCGACCGGCGAGTGGATCGGGCCGGAGAACTCCGAGCAGGAGGCCCGCGGGTTCACCGAGGCCGCCGACCGGGCGGGCCGCACCGCGCTGCTCGTCCTCTACAACATCCCGCACCGCGACTGCGGCCAGTACTCGCAGGGCGGCGCCGGTGACGGCGACACCTACCGGGCCTGGGTGGACGGCGTGGCCAAGGGCATCGGGGACCGCGCGGCCACGGTGATCCTGGAGCCGGACGCCGTGCTGCACCTGGTGGACGGCTGCACCCCAAAGGAGTTCCAGGACGAGCGCTACGACCTGCTCAAGGGCGCGGTCGAACGGCTCAAGTCCCTGAAGAACACCAAGGTCTACCTGGACGCGGGCAACGCCGGCTGGGGCCACCCCGACCAGATCTTCGAGCCGCTGCGGCGGGCGGGCGTGGACCGGGCCGACGGTTTCGCGGTCAACGTCTCCAACTTCTACTCCACCGAGGACTCCATCGCCTACGGCAAGCGACTGTCCGCCAAGCTCGGGAACCAGCACTTCGTCGTCGACACCAGCCGCAACGGCAACGGCCCCTACGACGGCGGCGATCCGGGCGAGCGCTGGTGCAACCCGCCCGGCCGGGCGCTGGGCGAGACACCCACGACCAGAACCGCCGACCCCCTCGTCGACGCCTACCTGTGGGTCAAGCGGCCCGGCGAGTCCGACGGCACCTGCAAGGGCGGACCCAACGCGGGCGACTGGTGGGCCGAGTACGCGCTCGAACTCGCCAAGGCCAGCAAGTAGCCCTACACAAAGACGACTTGGGGGCGCCCCCACCGCCGTAAAGGCGGCGGAGGGCGCCCCCTCGGGAGCCGTCGGGCTACGGCACCTTCACCCACTGCGCCGTGCTCGGCGTCCCCTGGTCGTCGTCCACGAACAGCATGTACCAACCGGACTGCACCAGGTTCCGGTTCTTCGGCACCGTCACCGTGATCCTGTCACCGGACGTGGTGAAGTCCAGCGCGATCGAGCGCTGGTCGACGTCCGTCACGTGCGTGGAGGCGCTCGGGCGGATCAGCCGGACCTTCTTGACCGTGCCGGCGTGCTGCGAGGTGAACGTCCCGGAGGCGCCCCGGACGATGGTCTGCGGGCCGCCCGACAGGGAGGGCCGCGCGTCCCGGTAGAGGTACGGCGGCGTGTAGATCTCCACGCGCTGCTCGAACGTGCCGGGCTTGGTGTTGGCCTTGTCGCCGAAGAGCGAGTCGGAGCCGAAGAACATCACCCGGCCGTCCGGAAGCAGGATCGAACCGGCGTGGTAGTGGCGGCCGACCAGCGGGTCGGCGACCCGCTTGAAGGTGTGGGACTTCGGGTCGTAGAGCCGGGCCTGGAGGATGTTGGAGTCGCCGCGGCCCCGGTAGTCCTCCGAGCCGCCGGAGACCAGGACGGAGTCGTCGGGCAGGATCGAGGACTGCGGGTAGCGGGTGCCCTTCTCCAGCGTCGGACCGTCGGTGAAGCGCGGGTTGCCGTCCTTCAGGTCGATGATCCGGGTCTTGTTGCTGGCCAGCTTGGACTCGCCGACCCCGCCGCCGCCGATCACCATGAACCGCTCGTCCTGCGCGGGCGGCAGCAGGACCGTGCCGGAGGTCTCCATCATGTCGGCGTCGCTCAGGCCGGGCAGCTGGGTGAACTTGTTGCTGTCCACGTCCCAGACGCCCGGGTCGCGGCCCACGTCGGCCGGGCCGTAGCCCGCGTTGGAACCCGAGTAGAACAGCTTGCCGTTCTGCAGCAGGAACATCGCCGGGTAGGTCGGGAACTGACGGACCTTCGGCGTGTACGTCCACTTCTTGGTCCTGGGGTCGAAGACCTCGTTCTTGCCCGGGACCAGCTGGCCGATGTCGTCGAGGCCGGAGACGCTGAGGATCTTCCCGTCGCTCAGGGTGGCGAGCGTCGGATACCAGCGGGCCTCGTTCATCGGGTCGACCTTGATGTACTTCTCGGCGACCGGGTCGAACTCGTAGGCGTCCCGGATCCCCTGGAAGTCCTTCTTGTCCAGGGCGAGCTTCTCCGCGATGCCGTAGGTGTTGCGGGCGTCGGCGCCGGTCATGCCCTGGATCCGGTAGTTGTCCTGGGTTCCGGTCTCGTACCTGGCGCCGCTCTTCTGCGCCTCGACGTAGACACGGCCCAGGCCCGGGGTGTTGCCGGTGAACCTGCCGGTGGCGTCGAAGTTCTTCTTGGCGCGCGGCACCAGCACCGGGTCCTTGGAGACGAACGTCTTGCCGTTCCCCTTGCCGGTGAACCTCGTGCCCGCGGGCAGCGTGATCGGCTTGTCCGGGTTCTCGTTGTGGACGACCATCAGGCCGCCGGCCTTGGTGACGTCGCCCTGGAGCTTCTCGTAACGCTTGGTACCGCCGGCGATCAGGATGTTGCCGTCGGCGAGCTGGGTGTGACCCGTGCAGAACAGGTCCTCGGGCGTGGGCACCTTCTTGACGGTGCCCTTGACCGGGTCCCAGATACGGGTGTCGAACCGCCGGGCGTCGAAGTTCTTCTTGTTGTTGCCCGAGCCGGCGACCATCAGCACCTTGCCCGTGTGCAGCAGCACGGCGTGGATGGTGTTCTGCCGGTACTCCTTCGGGAACTCGACGATCTCCCAGTGGCCGTTCTCGGCCTTGTACTCGGGCTTGTTGATCTTGTACTGGTGGTAGCGCTCCGTGCTGAAGCGGTAGAGCCACGGCCCGTTCATCCCGGCCAGAGCGACTACCACCACCGCGCCGATCCCGAGCCGTCGGGCGCGACGGAGGCCGGCCTGGTCCCTCATTCCTTATGTCCCCCCAGTCCACCGAGGGCGATCTGCATGGTGTGCTCGCCCGTCGTTCCGTCGGCCGCTCCGTCCGTCGCCGCCCAGGTGGGCTGCTGCCGCGCCGTGTGCGGCGCGGGTCCCGGTGGCACCTCCGCCGCGGGGACCGGCGTCCCCTGGGCCGGGGTGTGGGCCCGGTGCGCGTGCGCCGGGGCCGCGTCCCGCGGCTGGGGCATGGTGACCGGGCCCGGGCCCGTGCCCTTCTTCCGCTCCTGCCGGAGCGTCCACCGCCAGGCGAGGATCGGTGCGGCCGTGACGAGCATGGCGAACGTGGCCCAGGTGACCATCGCCGGGTGGGAGTGCCCGAAGGCGAAACCGGCGGCGAGCGAACCGCCGAAGACCAGAATGAAGAACCAGTGGATGCGGAACGTGCCGAACAGCGTGTCGGGGCTCGCCGACTCGCCCTTCGGGGTCACCACGAACTTGCTCTTGCGGCGCAGTACGGCGTCCATCAGCGAGCGGGCGTAGATCGGCGCCGACAGCGCCGACATCACCATGCCGGCCACCCCGCCGGAGCCCTCCGGCTCGTGCGGGGAGACGTTGTGCCGGCGGTTCCAGACGTACAGGCCGATCTGGAGCGCGGAGGCGTTGCCGTACAGCATCAGCCACACGGTCGGGTCGATGTTCACGCCCGAGGCGCCCAGGCCCAGGAACAGCGCGCAGCTCAGCGCCGCCAGGATCCAGTTCAGGGCGGACATCGGGTAGAAGATGATCATCATGGTGTAGTTGAAGAGCTTGCCCGGCGGCAGGGTGCCGAAGCCCTTCCAGTACTGCTTGAGGATCGTCTCGTACGTGCCCCGCGACCAGCGCAGCTGCTGGGTGAAGAAGTCCGTCCAGGCGTTCGGGCCCTCGCCGACCGCGAGCACGTCCGGGGTGTAGACCGACTTCCACTTGCGGCCGGTGGCCGGGTTCGTGGCGCGGTGCATCTCGAAGCCGGTGGCCATGTCCTCGGTGATCGAGTCGTACAGGCCGCCGATCTGCTGGATCGCCCTGATCCGTACGGCGTTGGAGGTGCCGACGAACATGGGGGCGCCGTAGCGGTTGCCGGCGCGCTGGATCAGGGCGTGGAAGAGGAACTGCTGGGACTCGGCGGCCTTGGTGACGAACGTGTCGTAGTTGCCGTAGACCTGCGGGCCGATGACGAAGCCGACGTCCGGGTCGCGGAAGTAACCCAGCATCCGCTCCAGGTAGTTGGGCAGCGGTACGTGGTCGGTGTCGACGGAGGCGAAGAAGTCGTAGCCGTCGCCGTGGGCCTGGAGCCAGGCGTTGTAGTTGCCGTGCTTGGTCTTGGCGCGGTGCGGGCCCTTGGCCTGGTTCCAGCGCGCGACGCCCTTGCGGCTGAAGTGGTGGACGCCCAGGCGCGCGCAGACCTCCTTCACCTCGGGGTCGTCGCCCTCGTCGAGCAGCCAGACGTGCAGCAGACCCCGGTGGCGCAGCCGCACGGCGGCCTCCAGGGTTTTGGTCACCATCTCCAGGGGCTCCTTGCCGGGCACGAAGGAGGTCAGGAAGGCGACCCTCGTGCCGGTCTCGGGCACCACGGGTACGGGGTCGCGGGCGACCAGGGTGGCGTGCGCGTTGGACAGCACGTTCATGCAGCGGAAGAACTCGATCAGGCCGATCGAGACCAGCATCACCACGTCGAGGGCCGGCAGGAAGTCGTAGGCCGGGTAGTCGCGTTCGGTCCAGTGCTCGGGCTGCAGCAGCCAGGCCAGCAGGACCAGTGACAGCAGCGGCGCGGCGGCCGGCATCAGCGCGACCCGGATGCGGTGCGGCTCCTGGGAGATCAGCGAGCGGTACTGCACCTTGTACGGCTTGTCCGGGTCGGGCTGGGTGAGGGGACCTGCCAGGCGGCTGTAGTGCTCGTAGTCGTATCTCGGCAGGGTCTTCTTGATTCTGCGCAGGGTGCCGGTGTGGCCGCTGCGCTGCCACGGCAATCGGAGTTGGGCCGTTCGGGAAGGATCGAAGTCCTGCCCGACGCCTTTCGGCGTGGTCGTCATGAGTCATCCCCCCACACGCAGATGTGCGCGTGTTCGTCGCTTCCTTCGCCTGCTGCGGGACCCCCCGGACCTTTCGCAGACGTGTGCGTGGTGAGCCGCAGGCACCACGTCGTGCCACCTTGTAGACACGGCACCACGGCCCGCCGATGGCCTTGAGCGCGGAACCCGGGAAGAGCTCGGCGACCGTCTCGGCCCGGCTCCGCAGGCCCGTGCCGTACTGGATGACCGTGGTGGTGTGCTGCCGGCTGCTCGCGTTGCCGGTGCCG
>NZ_POTZ01000460.1 GCF_003236365.1 Streptomyces sp. NTH33 | reverse complement strand
CCACACCCCCCGGAAAACGACACCCCATGCCCACCACCGCCACCGGCTCATGAGCGCGTTCCTCGATGTCGCGCAGCCGCCGCTCGGCCTTGTGCAGGTCCAGGGTCACGCGCTTGAGGTATTCGGTGAGTTTCGCTTCGTTCGTCATGAGCGGTCCCCCTGGTTGTCGGAATCGGTCTCGGAGGGCCGGCCGATTCGGCTGTCGATGAGTGCGAAGATCTCGTCCGGAGTCGCCGACAGAATGGCGTCCGTGAGGTCGCCGGAACGCTCCACGGCGAGGTCGCCGGGCCGTTCGACGACCCGCAGCAGGGCCTGGAGGCGTGCCGCGATCGTGTCGCGCGTGTCCGTGTCCGCGGGGTCGAGCGAATCCACCGCTGTTTCCAGGGACGTCAGCCGCGCCAGGGGCGAGGCGTCGTCGACGGGCGGGGCCGCCGGAAGGAGCAGGGTGCGCAGATGGGCGGCGAGCGCGGCGGCCGTCGGATGGTTGAAGACCACGGTCGCGGGCAGGCGCAGGCCGGTCGCCGCCCCGAGCCGGTTGCGCAGTTCGACGGCGGTGAGGGAGTCGAAGCCGAGCTCCTTGAAGGCGCGGTCCGCGTCGAAGGACCGGCGGGCGGCGCCGAGGACGACGGAGGCGTGCGTGCCGACCATGTCGAGCAGGAGCGCCTGCTGTTCGGCCGGCGGCAGCGGGGCCAGCCGCCGTGCCCAGGATTCCGGTCCGGACGACGGGGTGCCGGCCGCGGCCGCCTGCCGCAGCCGCGGGGTGCGCACCAGGTTCCGGAGGACCGCCGGGAGGGGGCCGCCGCCTGCGAGATCGTGCAGTGCGCGAGTGGGGATCCGGGCGGGTACGACGAGTGGCGGGCCGGCGGCGAGCGCCTCGTCGAAGAGGGCCAGCGCCTCGTCGGTCGGCATCGGTTCCACACCGGTGCGGGCCATACGGGCCACATCCGTCCGGGAGAGGTGGCCGGTCATGCCGGTGGCGACCTCCCAGTACCCCCAGGCGAGCGAGGTTGCGGGCAGTCCGGCGGCGTGGCGGTGGCCGGCGAGCCCGTCGAGGAAGGCGTTGGCGGCCGCGTAGTTAGCCTGCCCGGGTGTGCCGATGATCCCGGTGACCGAGGAGAACAGCACGAAGGCGGACAGGTCGAGCCCACGGGTCAGCCGGTGCAGGTTCCAGGCGGCGTCGGCCTTCGGGCGCAGCGCGCGGCGGAGGTGGCCGGGGGTGAGGGCGTGGACGGTGGCGTCGTCGAGCACGCCCGCCGCGTGGACGACGGCGGTGAGCGGGCGGTCCGCCGGGATCGTGTCCAGGACCGCGCGCAGGGCGTCCGGGTCGGCCGCGTCGCACGCGACGGCGCTCGCCTCGGCGCCCGCGGCGGCGAGTTCGGCGAGGAACGGACCCACCCCGTCGCCGTCCGGGCCGGTGCGGCTGGTCAGCAGCAGCCGGCGGACTCCGTGCCGGGTCACCAGGTGGCGGGCGAGGAGCCGTCCCAGTGTGCCGGTGCCGCCGGTGACGAGGACCGTGCCGTCGGGGTCCGGCGCCGCGACCGGCCGCTCGGGCTCCGACAGCCCCCGGGTCAGGCGGGGTACGTGCAGCCGTCCCTCGCGTACGGCGGTCTGCGGTTCGCCGGTGGCGAGGGCGGCGGGCAGGGCGCGCAGCGAGGCGTCCGTACCGTCGGTGTCGACCAGGACCAGCCGTCCGGGGTGCTCGGCCTGGGCGCTGCGGACCAGTCCCCACACGGCCGCGCCCGCGAGGCCGCTGACGTCCTCGCCGGGGTGGGTGGCGACGGCGTGCCGGGTGAGGAGGGCCAGGAGGGTGTCGTCCCGGGTCCCGTCGTCGCCGTCCGTCAGCCATGCCCTCAGCAGACCGAGGACGTCCTCGGCGGCCCGCAGGGCCTGTTCGGCCGGGCCGCCGCCCTGCTCCCCGGTGGCGGTGCCGCTGTCGGTGCCGCCGGTGCCCGCGGGAGCGAACAGCACCACCGCGGGCGCGGGGTCACGGGCGCCGGAGAGGGCGGCCGGGCCCTCGTACGTCCGTGCCACCGCACCGGTGTCCTCGATCACGGGCAGCAGGGTGTTCACGCCCTCGCCGAGCAGCGCCCAGGTGGCGGGCCGCGTTGCCGCGGCCGGGGCGGGCACCGTGGGCCAGGCCAGCTGGAACATGCGGCTGTCGCTCCGCCGGACCCGGGGCACCGCGGGAGCGGCGGTCAGGGTGAGGCTCTGCGCGGCGACGACCGTCCGTCCGGACGGATCCGCTGCGAGCAGCCCGTAGCGGTCCGGCCCCAGGGACGTCAGCCGTACGCGCAGGAAGACGGCCCCGGTGGCGTTCAGCCGGAGCCCGTTCCAGGAGGAGATCCTGTGCCTGGCAGGGCGGTTGTCCGCGGACAGGGCGGCCAGGGCACAGGTGGCGGCGTCCAGCAGAGCGGGGTGGATGCCGAATCCGGCCGTCTCCTCCCGGAGTTCGCCGGTGAGCTCGATCTCAGCGTACAGGTCGCGGCCGAGGGTCCAGGCCGAGCGGACGCCCCGGGCGGCGGCGTCCTCCCACGCGTCGGCCCCGTCGCCTCCGGGGGCCGGGACATGGGCTGTCGCCGCGGGGGGCGGCCATGCGCCGTCCACGAGAGCCGTGTCGTCGTCGGCGTCGGGGCCCTCGGGGCCCACGGTGGCCTCCGCGTGGCGGGTCCACTCGGAGTCCTCGCCATCGTCCGGGCGGGTGTGCACGGCGACCCGCCGGCGTCCGTCGGGGCCGGCGGCGCGGACGGTGACCTGCACTTGGCAGGGGGCGCCCGCGTCGGGGACGAGCGGGGTGTGCAGCGTCAGTTCGTCGGTCCATGGGCAGCCCGCGTGCTCGGCGGCGTGCAGCACGAGGTCGGTGAGCACCGCGTCCATGAAGGAGTCCGCCGGTTCCGTGCCGTCCGGCCGGGGGAGGTCGGCGGGCTTCAGGACACCGGTGAGGACGAGGTCGCCGCTGTCGGCGAGCGTCACCGCGGCGCCCAGCAGGGGATGGCCCGACGCCGTCAGTCCGGCGGCGCTCACATCCGCGGCCGCGGAGGCGCTGTCGAGCCAGTACCGGTCGCGCTGGAAGGCGTAGGTGGGCAGCTCCACCGTCCCGGTGTCGGGGCCCGGCACGGCCGCGTTCCAGTCGACGGCGGTGCCGTGGGTGTGGACCTGCGCGGCGGACAGCAGGAACCGCCGCCGCCCGCCCTCGTCGCGCCGCAGGGTGCCGGTCACCAAAGGCTCCCGGCCGGCGCCGGCCGCGTCGGCCGCCGTGTCCTGGACGGCCGCGGTCAGCACCGGGTGCGGGCTGACCTCGACGAAGGTGCGGTGGCCGTCGGCCAGCAGAGCCCGGGTGGCCTGCTCGAACAGCACGGTCTGCCGCAGGTTGCGGTACCAGTACGAGGCGTCGAGCGCCGCCGTGTCCAGGAGTCCGCCGGTCACCGTCGAGTAGAAGGGGACGGCGGAGGAGGTGGGCGTGATGCCGTCCAGCACCTTCATCAGCTCGTCCTCGAGTGCCTCCACGTGCGGGGAGTGCGAGGCGTAGTCGACGGCGACCCGGCGGGCGTCCACGCCGGCCGCGGCACAGGCGGCCATCAGTTCCTCCAGGGCGTCCGCGTCGGCAGCGACGGTGGTCGACGCGGGGCCGTTGACGGTCGCCACATACACCTGTCCACGCAGGCGCTCGACCAGGGGGCGCAGTGCGGCGGCGCCGAGTGCGACGGCCGCCATGCCGCCGCCGCCCGTCCACGCGGCGATGGCACGGGACCGCAGGGCGACCACCCGTGCCGCGTCGTCGAGGGTGAGCGCGCCCGCCACGTGGGCGGCGGCGATCTCGCCCTGCGAATGCCCGACGACCGCGTCGGGCTCGACGCCCACCGAGCGCCACAGTTCCGCCAGGGACACCATCACCGCGAACAGCGCGGGCTGGACCACGTCGACACGGTCGAGTCCCGGGGCGTTCGGCGCACCGCGCAGGACGTCCTGCAGCGACCAGTCGGTGTGCGGGGCGAGCGCCTTCGCGCAGTCGTCGATGCGCCGGGCGAACACCGTTGAGGTGTCGAGCAGTTCACGCGCCATGCCGGCCCACTGGGAGCCCTGGCCCGGGAAGACGAAGACGGTGCCGACGTCCCGGTCGGCGGTGCCGGTCACGACGTGGGCGGTGGTCTCTTGGCGGGCCAGGGCGTCGAGTCCGGCCAGCAGCTCGGCCCGGTCGTCGCCCACCACGACCGCCCGGTGGTCCAGCAGCGCCCGCGTCGACACCAGCGAACGCCCCACCTCCGCCGGCCCCGCCTGGGGCCGCTCCTCCAGGAACACCCGCAACCGCGCCGCCTGCGCCCGCAGTCCCTCCCGCGACGCACCCGACACACACCACGCCACCGGCCCCGCCGCACCGGCCCGCACGGAACCGGACCCGGCCACCGCGCCCGCAGCCGCCTGCACCGAACCCACCGACACCGCGGCACGCACGACACCGTCGCCCCCCTCACGGGCCCCCGGCGCCTCCTCCACGATCACATGCGCGTTCGTCCCACTGATCCCGAACGCCGACACACCCGCACGCCGACGCCGACCCGTCTCCGGCCACACCACCGACCGCGAAGGCACCTCCACAACCCCCGACGACCAGTCCACATGCCCCGACAACTCCTCCGCATACAACGACGCAGGCACCACACCCGCCCGCATCGCCATCACCGTCTTGATCACACCGCCCAACCCCGCAGCAGCCTGCGAATGACCGATGTTCGACTTCAACGACCCCACCAACAACGGACGCCGACGCCCCGACCCGTACGCCGCGATCAACGCACCCGCCTCGATCGGATCCCCCAACGCCGTCCCCGTCCCGTGCGCCTCCACCACATCCACCTCGGACGCACGCACCCCCGCATCCGCCAACGCCCCCGCGATCACCCGCTCCTGCGCCCCACCACTCGGCGCCGTCAACCCATTGCTCGCACCGTCCTGATTCACCGCCGAACCGGACACCACCGCCAACACCGGATGGCCCCGCCGCACCGCGTCACTCAACCGCTCCAACACCAACGACGCCGCGCCCTCGGCCCACACCGTCCCGTCCGCACCCGCACCGAACGGCTTGCACCGCCCATCCGCAGCCAGCCCCCGCTGCCGCGAGAACTCCACGAACATCCCCGGATGCGGCATCACCGTCGCCCCCGCCGCCAACGCCAGATCACACTCACCCCGACGCAACGACACACACGCCTGATGCAACGCCACCAACGACGACGAACACGCCGTGTCAATCGTCAACGCCGGACCCTCCACACCCAGCACATACGCAATACGACCCGACGCGACAGACGGCGTATTACCCGTCAGCAAAAACCCCTGCACACCATCCGAAGCCTCATGCAACAACGGACCGTAACCATTATGAATAACCCCCGCGAAAACCCCCGTCCGACTCCCCCTCAACGACAGAGGATCAATACGCGCCCGCTCCACC
>NZ_POTZ01000045.1 GCF_003236365.1 Streptomyces sp. NTH33 | reverse complement strand
GAACGCCAGGTGCTGATCGTCCGCGACCACGTCCTGTCCGGCCGGGCCTTCTCCTCCCTCGAGGAGATGGACGCCGCCTTCACCGCCTGGGTGCCGCAGCGACGCGGCCAGATCCACAAGACGCACCGGGAGGTCATCGGCGAGCGGGCGGCCCGTGACCATGCGGCCCTCAGGCCGCTGCCGCCGACCCCGTATCTGGTGGCCGAGCGGCATCTGCGGCCGGTCGGCAAGGACTGCCTGGTCGCCTTCGGCGGCAACCTCTACTCGGTGCCCGCCCGCCGGGTCCGCCCCCGCCAGCTGGTGGAGATCCGGGCCACGAAGTCGCAGGTCATGCTGCACTCGACCGTCACAGACGCCAGCGGCGAAACGCTGCTGGCCATGCACCCGCGGGCGGTCGGCCGCGGGGTCCGGGTCGTCGATCAGACGCACTGGGACGGCCTGCCCACCGGCAAGGGTCGGCGGACCACCACCGGCGACGTGGTGCCTCGGCCCCGCACCAATCCGTCGGCGGACGATCAGGCCGGACCGTTGCAGGCCCTGCTGAACCGGGCCGCGGCCACCCGCATCGAGGTCGGCCGCCGGCCGCTGTCGGTCTATGACGAGCTGACCGGCACCCGCCCCTTCACCACCAACTCCGCAACGAAGGAGTCCTCTTGAGCGAGCTGACCGGCAACCGCATCCGCACCACGGCCGCCAAGCTCGGCCTGCCCCACCTGGCGGAGACCATCAACGAGTACACCCGCCGGGCCGACGAAGCGAAGATGGGCTACCTCGACTTCCTCGACCTGGTGCTGTCCGAGGAACTCGCCGTCCGCGACGACCGCCGCTTCCGCCAGGGCCTGCGGCTCTCCCGGCTGCCCCACCACAAGACGCTGGATGAGTACGACTTCTCCTTCCAGCCCGACCTCGACCCGCGCAAGGTCAAGGACCTGGCCACCCTGTCCTTCGTCGAGGCCAAGGCGAACGCCGCCCTGCTGGGCCCGCCCGGAGTGGGCAAGACACACATCGCCGTCGCTCTGGCGGTCGCGGCCTGCCGGGCCGGCTACTCGATCTACTTCACCAGCCTCGACGACATGGTCCGCAGTCTGAAGACCGCCGAGGCCGCAGGCCGGTTGACCAGCAAACTCGGCACCTACCTGCGGCCCGGCGTCCTTGTCGTCGACGAGGTCGGCTACCAGCCCCTGGAACGAGCCGAGGCGAACCTGGTCTTCCAGGTGATCTCCAAGCGCTACGAGAAGGGCTCGATCATCCTGACCTCGAACAAAACCTTCAGCGAGTGGGGCCAGGTCTTCGGCGACGAGGTCCTGGCCACCGCGATCCTTGACCGCCTTCTGCACCACTGCGAAGTGATCGCCATCAATGGCCCCAGCTACCGGCTCAAGAACCGCCTCAAGGCCATCGAGCGAGAGACCGACGTGGCCTGACAGCTGGGGACGTTCGTCTGTACGCACCTGGAGAGAAAAGCCCGTACGCCGACACCGCAACGCCCGCACCGGCGCGCTGCCGAGTCTGCGGCACAGATCACGTAGCGCTTTCGTGCCCGGGCAGACGATCGGCATCCCCGACAGGCCGACGGTCAGCTTGTCCCGGACCAGCCGGTAGCCGACCTCGGGGAACAGGCACACCGCCAGGAGGAAGCAGACGCCGACCCGCGAGGGCAGACCACGCAACCGCCGCTGCACGGTCCTGGTCTCCGACAAGACCGCGTCGACCAGCTCGAACGGCATGATCGGCGTCAGTTCTCCCAGATGTCCGGGAGCGAACCGGCCCGCGGCCACAGTCACCGTACGGGTGATGGCCGTCAGCGCCGGCGGCGAGACACGATGAACAGGCAACGGAGCTCCTTGCGGGACAAGCTGTCTTGGACGACTGCCTGTACCAACGAGCTCCGTTGCCCCACGTCGACACCCCTTGCGTAACCTGCGAAAACGCTAGCTACCCGGCCTTGGGGAAGGCCCCACCAGCCTGACCGTCGAGCAGGCCGCCCCGCCCAGCTCGCGACCTTGATCCGCGGCCACTGGAAGACCGGGACTCTGCACCATGTCAGGGATGTACGTTCGCCGAGGACGCCTCTCAGCTGCGGACCGGCGCCGCACCCAGCGCCATGGCCACCCGGCGTAACCCCGCCATCGGCGTACTCCGCCTCGCCGGGAAAACCAATCGCCGCCAACCTCCGACGCAACGCCCGCGATACCAGCAGACTGCTCATCCTTCTCGGACTCACTTGATCAGGAAACGGGCACCAAGCGACAACACTGAAGCCCCGCTGCGGCGGCCGTCCTTGTTCGAGCCGTGGGCGTCCCGGCGCGGCGTGACTTTCTTCCCCAGGACGCCCGGCTCCTCGAGCCGGGCGGGGTCAGCCGGCCTCAGATGTAGTAACCACCGTTGACGGCGATGTTCTGACCTGTCACGAACCGTGCGCCATCGCTGACCAGGAACGTGATGACCGGTGCGATGTCGCGATCGGGATCGCCGAACTTGCCGCCGAGCGGCACCTTCTGGCGCAACAGCTCGTCGTAGGCGACCTTCTCCTCCTCCGACAGCTTGTTGCGGTGCCGCTCCAACATCGGCGTCGCCGCCGACGGGTGGAGCACGTTGGCCCTGATGCCGAACGGTGCCCACTCGACCGCGATCGTCCGCGTCCACGCCGTCACTGCGCCCTTGGACGCTGCGTAGGCGGCGCCGTTCGGGTACGCCGTCAGCGCGGCCGAGGACGCGAAGTTCGTGATGCTGCTTCGCTCACCCTTCTTGAGATGCGGCAAGGCCGCCTGGTTCGTCAGCATCGGCCCGCGGGCGTTGACGTCCATGACGCGCGCCCAGTCCTCGTCCGTGAGCTCATCGGCCGGCCCCTGCACGAGAATGCCCGCGGTGTGGACGAGCGCGTCCAGGCCTCCCAGCTCGCCGGCGGCCTGGTCGACCACGGAGAACACCTGGTCGCGGTTGGTGATGTCGCACTGGTGGAAACGTTGACCGGCCTCCTCGGCGACGCTCCTGCCCATCTCCTCGGAGAGGTCGAGCGAGACGACCGAGGCACCTGCTCTTGCCAGCGAGCGCACGCAGGCCGCGCCCACGCCGCTCGCTCCTCCCACGACGATGACCTTCTTGTCCATCCAGTCCTCCTGTGCATGATGGTCTCGATACTGTGCATGGTGGTCCCGACGCACGGGACCGTCCCGGCAGCCTGTCGCTGCGCAGCGTCGCCACCGGGACGACCAGCGGCTCCGGTCACGGCTTGAGGTAATGCTTGCGGCTCAGGCCCAGGAGTTCGTCGTTGGTCGGGGTCCCGTCGAGCTGCCGCATCTCGGCCACCATCCGATCCCGCCGCGCTGTCATCATCGAGCGGTCCGCCGCGGCGAGGGCCTCACGAAGCTCGTCCGCGGTGAGGTCGGTGCAGTAGGCCGGCGTACCCGGCTGCTGGCGCCACGAGTCGGCGATCGGTCCCGCGTCGACGGGGTCGAAGCCCGTGGTGTCCACGAGTTCCATCGCCTTGGCCAGGGCCTCGGGGGCGTCGCCGGACACGGCGAGGGCGATCCGGCCCGGCGTGCCGGGCGAGGTCGCCTTGGTCATGAAGCTGCCGGCGAGAATGTTGTTCCACGCCTTCACGATGGGCCGGCCCAGCTGCTCCTGCACCCATTCGCTCTCGACCTGCCCGTCCTCTACGGCCTGGATCAGGCCGTCCTTGAACGAGAAGTAGTTCGAGGTGTCGACGACGATCGCGTCCTGGGGGGCGCTGCTGATGACCCCGCGGAGCGAGGGCACCCGCGGGAACGGGACAGAGGTGATGATGACCTGGGCGTCCTCGACGGCACCAGCGGCGTGCGCGGCCGTCGCCCCGATCTCCTCCGCGAGGTCGCGGAGCGTCTCCGGCCCTCGCGAGTTGGCAAGCTTCACCGCGTGTCCGCCCGCGCTCAGCCGGCGGCCGATGGTCCCGCCGATCCTGCCGGCGCCCAGGATTCCGATTCTCATGACTTCTCCAGGCCGGCGTGGATCGTCAAGTCGGAACCGGCGCACGCGGTCGCGATCAGGCTCACGACCGCCACCGGACGACTGACCGCAGAGGCTCGGCGATGACGGATCGCCGTCGTACGGGGATGTGGATGTGCAACGAACTTCTCCTCCGCGCTCAGCTCGTCCAGGCGCTCCAGCGGAGCGGACTCGACTCGAAGCTCCTGGGTTCCCCGGCTGTCGCGACCTCGGTGTGCAGGATGTGCCCGGTGGCCGGATCGAGGTAGCTGCGGGTCTCGACGCCCTCAGCGACCGTCTCCACCAGCACTGGGCAGCCATCGGACCAGTGCCTCGGCGCGTGCGCCAGGACCGCACCGGAACGAGCGCTCACGGCGACGCCGCCCCGCTGCTCCACCCCGGGAGCGAGCGGGAGCGCCGGCGTCGACGCCAACTCGTCCGCGTCCACCCGACTCGGCTCGATCGCGGCCGGACTCGCCTTGGCCAACCGTTCACGCAGCAGTTCGGCGCGGCGAGACGTCGTCCCGTCCGTGACGTCGACGCCGTACACCTCCCGGGCCTGTTCGGCCGAGATGAGCCCGCTCTCGACGTCCTTCTGGACGGCGGCGACTTCGCGGTCCAGGGGGTCGCCCCAGCCTCCGCCGCCGGCCGCCTTCACCGCGTAGCTGTGCCCCTCGGGAAGGCTGAATCCCTGGGTGAGCGTCCCGATCGGGGTGACCCCGCCATCGGGGTCGTGCAGCTCGATCGACGTGGGACGCCCGGGTGCTCCCCCGGCCGTGCCCGGCATCGGGATATGACCGTGGCCACCGATGCTCGCCCCGGTCAATTCGGGTGAGCCGTCGACGGTGAACGCGAAATCCACCCCGCAGCCACCCCGGTAACGCCCCGCGCCGGAAACGCCGGAGGAGCGGCGCCGGTACTCGAACCGGATCGGGTACCAGGACTCACTGACTTCGACGTCGTTGGTCTGGATGGCCGACTGCTGACCGACCAGGTAGAAGTTGAAGTCGGTGCCGTCTCGGTCGTTGCCGGCCGGCGAGCCGACCGCCGTGCCGTCGATCATGATCCACGAGTCGGTGGCGCCACTGAGGCCTTGACCGGAGAAGGTGACGACGGAGTTCGCCGACATCGTCTGCGAGCTGGAGAGGTAGGGGCGGCTCGGACTTCCGGGCGAGGCGGCGACCGCCTGGTGGAAGGTGCGCAGAGCCGCCTCGCTGGCGTCGTGCGCTGCGATGATGTGCGCGGCGCCGACGGGCGCCGGGTGCGTGCAGTTCAGCAGGCTCCCCTCTGGGCAGTGGACGTCGAACGCCTCGTAGTAGCCCTGGTTGAGCGGGAGGTCTCGGCCGATCAGGCGCTGGAGCTCGACGCCGATCTTGCCCTTGACGATGAACTCCTTCGAGTTGAAGAAGTGAGTGGTCTGGGGTGCCGTGCCGGTGAAGTCGAACCGGATGGAGTCGCCCTCGACCGTCGTCGTGCACGGGATGCGGAAGCGCTCGTCGTTCCACTCCGCCCAGCTGGTCGATCGGTAGCAGCCGTCCTCGATGAGCGCGATCTCGCGTCGCACGGCCATTTCCGTCCGCCGGTTGAGCTCGTCGAAACCCTCCTGGAGGGCGTCCGCACCGATTCGCTCCGCCAGCTGCTGGAGCTTTGCCGCTCCGACGTCGACGCCGGCCGTCAGCCCGCGGATGTCCATCTCGACAAGATGCGGCATGCGGACGTTGTTGAGGAGGATGTTCCACGTGTCGCGCTGCTCGACTCCCTGCGCGATGATCTTCACCGCCGGCAGCCGGATGGCCTCCTGGAAGCAGTCGGTGGCGCTGGGAGCGAAAGACCCGGGCTGCATGCCGCCGACGTCCACCACGTGTGCCGAGTTGGCCACCCACGCGACCAGGCGCCCCTCGGCGAACACCGGCCGCATGATGAACACGTCCTGCGCATGGAGTCCGCCCCCGCGGTGTGGGTCGTTGGCGAGGAACACGTCTCCGTCGTGGATGTGGTCCCCGTGCTCGGTGAACACACCCGCGATCGCGTTGGTCGCCGCGTAGAAGTGGTAGGCGATGTGCCCTCCGCCGGCCAGCAGCTGTCCCTTGCCGTCGAGCAGGGTGCAGGAGTAGTCGCCCCCCTCGACCACCAGCGGGCTCACGGCCGTGCGCTTGATCGTCGCGGCGCCCTCGCCGCAGACCGCGTCGAGCTGGTGGCGCAGAACCTCGAGCGCGATGTTGTCAAGCTGCATCGGGAGTCACATCCAATCGAAGAGAGCGGTGCGCACCAACCGTGAGCACGGCGCCGCGCGGAATGAAGACGGTGGTGTCGACGTCGTCAGCGAGGGCAGGCCCGTGGATGCGATCTCCGGGGACCAGATCAGGGGTCCGGTAGCACGGGACCTGCTCGCTGCCATCACGGTCGAGGAAGACCGGGCGGTGGGACGACGGCTCCGGGGCTTTGTCGGTCCTCGACGCCGTGTCGATGGGGAACGTCGCTCGCGGCAGGCGCCCGGTGGCGACGGCCCGCAGGAAGGTCACCTCCAGCTGTGCATCCCTGCCGATGGCGCCCACTCCGTAGCGGGCCGCGTACTGCTCGAGGAAGGCGGCGCGGATTGCTTTCGCGTCGAAGGTCGTCCCTTCGAGCGGGACCGATACCTCGGAGGTCTGCCGGAAGAAACGGACACCGACGTCGTAGGCCACGACGCGATCGCCCTCGGGAACCCCGTCGTCGCCCACGTCCTGGAAGACGCCCGAGCCGAGTCTCTTCAGTTCGGCGCTGATTTCCTCTGCGTCGGCCCTGCCGAGCAACACGTCCGCGGACTTGATCCGTTGACGCCGCACGTCGGCCGAGGCTGCGCCGAAGGCGGATAGGACGGATGCCGCCGGCGGCACGACCACGCGAGGGATGTTCGTCGCTGCCGCGATGCTCGCTGTGAAGAGCCCCCCGCTGCCGCCGTAGGAAATCAGCGACAGGTGGCGCGGGTCGAGACCACTGGACCCGGCGTGCAGCCGGGTCGCCTTCGTCATCTCGGCGAGGGCGATCTCCCGGATGCCCCAGGCGGTCTCTTCTGCCGAGAGGCCCAGGGACTCGCCCAGCGTGGCGCACACGCGCAGGGCCGCCTCGCGGTCGAGGGTCTTCGTGCCTCCGAGGAAGCTGCTCGGATCGATGTAGCCGAGGACCACCAGTGCGTCGGTGATCGTCGCGTCCTGCCCGCCGTTGCCGTAACAAGCCGGCCCCGGCCACGCCCGGGCCGAGCGCGGGCCCACCCGCAGGAGTCCCCGCCCGTCCACCCAGGCGATGGATCCACCGCCCGAGCCGATGGACAGCGTGTCCACCCGCGGCTGGGCGAGGATCATTCCGTGCAGCTCACCGCGCTCGGAGCGCTGCGGCTGCGAGCCGGCTATCACGGCGAGGTCGAAGCTGGTTCCGCCCATGTCGCCGCAGATGGCGTCGGTGATGCCCTCATCGGCGCACACCTCCGCCGCGGCCATGACTCCTGCCGCGGGCCCGGACGCCACCAGGACGACGGGCGCACGGCGGGCCTCGGCCAGGGTGACCGTCCCGCCGCTGGTCTGCAGCAGCAGCAGCGGGACGCGCAGACCGGTGTCGGCCAGCTGCTGCGCCAGGGCCTCGATGCCGTCCAGCGCCGTGCTGGTCACGGCATTCAGGACGGCAACCAGGGTCCGCTCGTACTCACGGATGCTCGGGTGCAGCTCGGCGCCGCTGAACACCGGTAGGCCAGGGAACTCGCGCCGGACGAATTCCACCACGGAGAGCTCGTTCTCGGAGTTCTTGAAGGACCACAGGAACGAGACCGCGAGCGCCTCGATCCGCTGTGTCTCGAGCAGGTCGGTGACTGCGGCACGGATCGCCTCGAGGTCCACCGGGACCAGCACGTTCCCGTTGCGGTCCACTCGCTCCTGGACGCCGACGACGGACGAACGCTCGATCGGGGTCCACGGCGGGACCAGGTAGCCCTCGATCGACACGCGACGAGAGCGCGCCATGGCGATCGTGTCCTCGAAACCGGCCGTGGTCAGCAGCCCGGCCCGGGCCCCCTGCTTCTCGACCAGGGCGTTGGTCACCGCTGTGGTCCCGAGCCCGAAACGCTCGACCCTGCCGAGGAAGTCCCCGAGCCCGAGGCCGATCTGGTCGGCCACGAGCTGGCACGCACCAAGCACGCCGCGCCCGAAATTCTGGGGATCCGTCGGTGACTTGGCCCGCCACAACGACTCGCCGTCACCGCACGCGAGGTCCGTGAACGTCCCACCCACGTCGATGCCGATCGAAAATCCTCTCGAAGCGGAACTCGACCCCTCGCTGACACCCATCAAGTACTCCTTGTGATCGTCACTCACAGTCGTGGACAAATCCGTAGACGGTCGCCCCGTCGGCCGCGTCGAGCAGCACCGCCCGCACCGGCGTACCCGGCGTCAGGGCCCGGCCACAGTCGCAGATGATCCGGCCGGGCAGCCGCACGCCGACCTCCATGTCGACCGCGCCCGTCAGGTACGGCGTCATGCTGCGCCACGGCTCGGGGAGGCTGACCCCGCTGGCGGGCAGCGTTGAGACCGTCTCAGGGGCCCGGATCGCCACGTTGACCGTGCCGTGCGGATCGATTGCCTCCCACGCGTACTCGTCGCTCAAGCACTCGTGGCAGTGCGTCGAGAGGGGGAACCGGATGGTCCCGCAGCCACCGCACCGCTGCAGCGAGAGGTGACCCTCGCGCAGCGACTCCCAGAAACCGGCGACGTCCGGGTGCACGTGCGGTGCCGGGCCCGGCGCCGCATCGATCCGCTCCAACGCGACCACGTCGCCACCTCCACGATGTCGTGCCATCTCAGCCCACCTGCTCGTTCGTGAACACCAGCGAGTCACCCCACGGGGTGCCCCATTGCAGCGACCGTGCGCCCTCGATCTGGCGCGGGCCCGCCTCGCCCCGCAGCTGTCGGACCATCTCGAGCATGTGCCCGTAGCCGTAAAGGTGGCCTTCGGCGAGACTCCCGCCGGAGGTGTTCATCGGCAGCGGCGAGTCCAGGCCGATGCCCTTCTCGCGACAGTAGGCGGCCGCTTCGCCGGCGGCACAGAACCCCCAGCGTTCGAGCGCCATCCAGATCTGGGGCGAGAAGGGGTCGTAGGTGTAGAACCCGTCCAGGTCGTCGCGGGCGATGCCCGCCATCTCGAGCACTGGGAAGGTCTTCGGGGCCACGTACTCGTAGCTCGCTCCCACTCCGGCGCCGAGACCCGGGCGGGAGAAGAACACGTAGTTGTCGCGCCCGGACTGGATGCCCTGCATCCCCGCGATGCGCACGACCGGGCGGCCCAGGTCGGCAGCACGCTCAGCCGTCGTCACGAGCAGGCAGGTCGAAGCGTCGACCATCTCGCAGATGTCGGACTGGCGCAGGGGCCCCATCAGCTCGGGCTCGCTCAGATACTGCTCGACGCTGAGCTCCTGGTCGCGCAGCACAGCCATCGGGTTGTTGCGGGCGAACTCGCGCAGCGTCACCGGGATCGTGGCCAGGTCGGCGGCCGTCGCACCGTAGCGGTCCATGTACTGCTGCGCGGCCAGTGCCGCGCCGGCGCCGGCGCCGGGCGTGCCATGGAGCGTCCAGTTCCCGTACGGTCCGCCGCCGTCGCGGAACGCCTCGTCCATCGACCCGCCGAGCGGCGTGTTCATCGGGGCCAGCTTGCGGGCGTAGCCCTGGCCGGCCACGTGACTGTTGATGACGGCGACCACATCGGCCACGCCGGTCGTCACAGCCATGGCCGCCTGCTGGACCGCCGTGGCCGTCCACCGGCCGTGGGTCCACAACTGGCTGACCCACGTGAGGTTGAGGCCGGCCGCCACCACGAACTCGTCGTAGTCGACTCCCCTTGGAGCGCCCCACGCGGTCACGATGCCGTTGACGTCCGCCTTCTCCAAGTTGGCGTCTCGCAGCGCCGCACGAAACGACTCGAACTGCAACCGCAGAGGGCTTCGGCCCGGATCCTTGCCGATGACGTCGCTCGTGCCCAAACCCACGACACAGGCATTCAATTTCACGCGCCGAGCTCCTCTCCCAGGACTGCGCCGTCCTGGTCCCGCTGATGTCATGGGGGTGGCGCCGTCGCCGTGCCGGAGCGCATCCATCCCAAAGCTGACTGAACAGCCAACTAGTTTTCCCTGTCAAGCCCTCACAGGTCTCGTAATGGGGCCAGATCCGCCACCTCGAGACCCCGCGCCGGCTGCTCCTCGAGGAGCGGTGAGAAAACTTGTTCGTTGACAAACTTCAATTTGCCGTCATGATGTTGTCCATGGAACCTCGACCCCGGCCGGATGCCGTCCAAGAGCCGCGCCGCGCCCGGCGAGCACGCGCCGATCTGCGAGAAGCACAGGGCGTAACCGACAAGGGCGCGCCTGACCTCGACTCGTTCCCGCTCATCGCCAAGGGCAACAAGTACGAGGACTTCGCGGTGGACCAGACGATGACGCACCACTGGGGCCGGACGCTGACGCGAGCCGACAACGTGGCCTTCTCCACCGCGACCTGTGCCTGGCTGCCGTTGCACCTCAACGTCGAGTACGCCCGCTCACAGGGCCACCCAGACATGGTCATCAACCCGATGCTGGTCCTGTGCACCACCGTCGGGCTGTCCGTCGAGGACCTCAGCGAGAGCGGCGGTCCCTTCCTCGGGATCGACGACTGCGTGTTCCTGCGCCCGGTGTACCCGGGAGACACCATCACGGCCAGCTCTCGCGTCGTTGAGATGCGGCCCTCCGCGAGCAAGCCCGGCGTCGGCATCGTCACCTGGCACACCACGGCGTGCAACCAGCACGGCGAACCGGTCATTGAACTCGTCCGAACGAACTTGGTCGCCGCACGCGGCGACGGTCCGTCAACTTCCAGCGCAAGGAAAGATCATGCCTAACAGCAGGCTTCGGCGAAGCGAGCTCTCCACCCCCGGGCACAGCCCGAAGATGATCGCCAAGGCGGCAGCCAGCGAGGCGGACCTGGTCTTTCTCGACCTGGAGGACTCCGTCGTGGCCTCTGAGAAGGTCGCCGCGCGGCGCAACATCATCGACGGCCTCAACGGCCTCGACTGGGGAAAGAAGACGCGTGCCTGCCGGATCAACCCCGTCAGCACCGAGTGGTGCCACGGCGACCTGATCGACATCGTTACCGAGGCCGGCCAGAATCTGGACGTCGTGATCATTCCCAAGGTGCTGGCTCCTCGCGACGTGTGGTTCGTCGACGACCTCCTGACCCAGCTCGAGACGCGGCTCGGGCTGGAGGTCGGCCGGATCGGCCTCGAAGTGCTGATCGAGGAGACCCAGGCCCTGGCCCGTGTCGAGGAGATCGCGTCCTGCTCGCCACGTCTGGAGGCGCTGATCCTCGGCGTCGGTGACCTGTCGGCGAGCCAGGGGATCCGCCTGGGCCACATCGGCGCTGCTGCTGAGGGCAAGTACGGCTACCCGGGCGATGTCTGGCACTACGCACGCAACCGCATGATCGGGGCAGCGCGGGCCAACGGTCTCGACGCCGTCGACGGGCCGTACGGCGCGATATCCAACCCGGAGGGCTACGAGCGCGAGGCATCCTGGGCGGCGACGCTGGGTGCCGTAGGCAAGTGGGCCATCCACCCCAGCCAGATCGCGATCGCGAACGAGGTCTTCGCGCCGACGCCGACGGAGATCGAGCGCGCCACCGCGGCTGTCCGCGCCGTCCGGGAGGCCGAGGAGGCCGGTCTCGGCGCCGCCTCGTTCCAGGGCATGATGATCGATGCCGCCACCGCGCGCATCTTCGACGCGGTCCTGGTCCGCGCCCGCCAATGCGGTGTGGCATGACGGTCGCTGCCGCCTCCGGGCCTCTGAGCGGGATCAAGGTGCTCGATCTCACCGCGATGCTCGCCGGCCCCTTCACGACCATGCTCCTGGCCGATCTCGGCGCCGACGTAGTGAAGGTCGAGCCCCCCTCGGGCGACCGGACTCGCGGGCTCGGCCCGCACCGCGTGGGCGACGACCCCGAACAGGCGCTGGGCGGGTACTTCCAGTCGGTCAACCGGGGCAAGCGCAGCATCGTGCTGGACCTGAAGAGCGAGGCGGGGGCGGCCGAATTCCTCCAACTGGTCCGTGTCGCCGACGTGGTCGTCGAGAACTTTTCCGCAGGCGTCATGGAGCGTCTGGGCCTGAGCTACGAGGCCCTTGCCGGGGTGAACCCCCGTCTCGTCTACGCGGCCCTCCGCGGCTTCGGGGACGCCCGGTCGGGAAAGAGCCCCTACGAAGCCTGGCCCGCCTTCGACATCGTCGCCCAGGCCATGGGGGGCTTCGCCGGCATCACCGGCCCCCTGGGGGGTCCCCCGCTGAAGTCGGGTCCGGGAATCGGGGACATCTTCCCCGGCACCCTGCTCGCACTGGGCGTGGCGGCCGCCGTGCGGCACGCGGAACGAACCGGCGAGGGCCAGTTCGTGGACGTCGCGATGTACGACGCCGTGCTGGCCCTGTGCGAGCGCATCGTCTACCAGCACTCGTACCTCGGCATCGTTCCCCGTCCCATGGGCAACGGACACCCCCTGCTGGCTCCGTTCGACATCATGCAGACCCTGGACGGATGGATCGCCGTCGCGGCGCCCAGCAACAACCACTGGAAGATCCTCGCCGAGGCCATGGAACGACCCGACCTCGTCGACGACCCTCGCTTCGTCGACAACGCGGCGCGCCTGGCCAACATCGCCGAGGTACGCCAACTCCTCGGAGAGTGGCTTGCCGGCCAGCCAACAGCCGCCGTCGTGGCTGCCCTCGGCGGTCGGGTGCCGATCGGACCGGTCAACGACGCGGCCGACATCTTCAACGACGAGCACGTCCGCCTCCGCGAGATGCTCGTGGAGGTGGAACAGCCCGGTTCCGACACGCCGGTGACGATCGCCGGCACCCCGATCAAGTTCAGCTCCACGCCATCCGGCGTGAGGGGACGAGGTCCCAAGCTCGGCGAGGACGACGCGTCCGCCATCCTCGACGAGTGGTCCGCATCGACGCTGTCCCCCGACCCGACGGATTCGCCCGCGACGGACGGAGACGACAGTGACGGTTGACCACAACCACGACCACACCCACAACCACGACTCGGTGCTCGGCCCTTGGGGCTGGTTCGAGGACTTCCACCCGGGCCAGCAGATGCGCCACTCGCGCGCGGCGACGGTCGGCGAGGTCGAAGGCAGCGGACCGGCCAAGCAGGTGATGAACACCGCGCAGGCCCACTTCAACGACCATTACCTCAAGGGGTCGCCCCTGGGCGACGGGCGCGTCGTGTTCGGCCTCGCCACGGCCTCCCTGGTCTACGGCCTGGTCTCGCAGGACACCGCCGAGCACGCCGTGGCCGAACTCGGGTGGTCGCGGCTGCGGTTCCGCGCACCGGTGCACCACGGAGACACCATCGAGGCCTTCACCGAGGTCGTCTCGGTCGCGCCCGGCAGCGACGACAGCGAGGCGGGCACGGTGGTGTTCCGGCACTGGGGACGCAGGCAGGACGGCGTCGTCGTCTTCGAGGGCGAACGGTCGACCCTCGTGCGGCGTCGCGGCTCGTGATCTCCGTGTCCCTGCGGACACGGGCTCGAGGCAGACAGGCAGGACAGTGATGCCGAGGAGGTACTCGCGATGAACGCTGAGGAAGTACTCGCGATGAACGGGTCGGACAGGGCTCGTGACGGTGCGAACGGGTCGCCCGAGCAGACGATCACGAGCCAGGTCATCGCGCGCGTCCGGAACATCGACCACCGCCGCGACGACGTGGTCACGAGCGCCCTGCACTGCATCCTCGACACCCTTGGGGTCGCGATCGGCGGTGTTCACGAGCCCGTGACCAGACACGTGCGGGGCGAGGCGCTCGACGAAGGCGGCGCGCCGCGCGCGACCCTGTGGGGCACCGGCGAGCGGGTGTCCCGGCCGCAGGCAGCCCTGGTCAATGGCACCGCCGCGCACGCCCTGGACTTCGACGACGTCAGCGCCCTCATGGAGGGCCACCCCTCGGCGCCCCTCCTGCCCGCCCTCCTGGCGGTCGCCGATGGCGCCGGCACCAGCGGCGAGGAACTCATCGCCGCATTCGTGGCCGGGTTCGAGACCGAGGCGATGGTCGGCCGGCTGATGTCGCCCTCGCACTACGCCCGCGGTTTCCACGCGACAGCGACCGTCGGCACCTTCGGAGCGGCGGCAGCCGGCGCGCACGTCCTCGGGCTGGACCAGCGCGCGTGGGCGCACGCCTTTGGGATCGCCGGATCGCGCGCTGCCGGCCTCAAGTCGATGTTCGGCACGATGTCCAAACCGCTGCAGGTCGGGATGGCGGCGGAGAACGGTCTGCGCGCCGCGACCCTGGCCGCCCGGGGGGTGACGGCACACCCCGACGTCCTAGGGACGGCTCAGGGCTTCCGCGACACCCAGTCCGACGCCGGCGGCACCGCGCCGGCCTGGGACTGGACCGGCCTCGCCATCACCGATGTCCTGTTCAAGTATCACGCCGCGTGCTATCTCACGCACTCGGCAATCGAGGGCGGGCTGTCCATGCGCGACGCCGGCGTGACGCCGGAGCGAATCGAATCCGTCGAGGTGCTGGTACCGGCCGGGCACCTACGGGTGTGCGACATCGCGGAACCCTCGACCCCGCTCGAGGGCAAGTTCAGCCTGCGGTTCACCACAGCCATGGCCCTCGTGACAGGCGACCTGAGCGAGCAGGCGTTCACCCCCGCCTCGCTCGCGGACCCGCGCGTTGTGGCGCTGCGCGACCGCGTCCGGGTGAGTGCCCGAACCGACAGCGACAGCCGGTCCTCCATCGTGAGGGTCACCTGCACGGACGGGACCGAGCGCGTCGCAGAGGTCGACGTCAACCGACCAACTCCCGCGAGCCAGCTGGACCGGCGCTGGGAGGCCCTGGTCGCCAAGTTCCACTCGCTCGTCGACCCCGTGATGAGCGCGGACGCCGCCGACCGCATCGTCTCCGAGGTCGCCGGGCTCGCCACCGCGGAAAGCGTCGAGCCCCTCCTACGCGCGCTCGCCGTGAACGCCGAGGACGTACCCGGCCGTTGAGCACGCCGACTTACTCGAACGAGCCAACGACGCAGGCGTGCGCGAACCCGTGAACGCGGGTGTCACTCGTGGTTGCCAGGCTGACCCCTGTGGACCCGCGCGCCGGGCAACCGGGCCTCGCCGCAGTCGCAGACGACCCTGCCGGGCAAGCGTGGGCCGCAGTCCAGGTCCACGGCGCCCGTGAGGTAGGGCGTGAGCTTCGGTGAACTTCACCTACAAGTTGTCTACCTGGTGACGCTGACTTGCGGTGATGTGCCCAATACCGTCTCTGAGCTGGGCAGATGAGTCTTTCAGTGTCTTTCAGGATTGTGCTGCGTTACGCAGTCGATTCTCCCCACGTGCTCCCCGGCGCCGCCCATACTCCCCAGATTCCCCCCAGGGATATCCCGTGTCGCAGGTGGGCGACCTGGGATGTCTGTTCGTCCGGCTCGCTGCAGCGGGCACGGTGAGTGACTACCGTCGGCGACTCGTGGAGTCAGCAGGTTCTTCGTCTGCTGGTGGTGCACCTGCCCGCGCGGCTTTGACCAGCATGAATGATGAGTTGTAAGTCCAGCGCTAGAGCCGCCGGTCCGTGTATGGTCCGGATCTTGGTCGTGGGTTGGTCGGGCCGGAGTGCGGCCACTCATACGGGCGCCGATGCTGGGGTGACGAGGAGCCGAGGGATGAAGTTGATGCGGCACTCTCGGCCGGTGCGGAGACCGGGGCCGCCGCCGTCGCCAAGGTGAGCCGGTGACGTTCGTCCTGAAGTTGTCCAGCTAGTGGACTGGACCTGCGACGATGCGGCTACATCTGTAGCTGACCTGCGCAGATGAGTCTTTCAGCGTCTTTCAGATTCGTGCCGCGTTACACAGCCGATCCTCCCCACGCGCTCCCCAGCAGGGCAGATACTCCCCAGATTCTCCCCAGGGGGTACCGACCTCACGGGCAGCGGTGCGACGAAAGCCAACCCAGCCGTAGGCACGTTGAGTGACTGCGGTGGACGAGCTGTTTTCAAGCAGCCAGCTCTGCCAATGCCAGTTGTCCCAGAAGAGACCAGGCGGCTCCGTAACCTGCCGCGATGGACGGCCGGGCCATGCGGATCGAGACCGTCGCCAACGCCCCTCGAAACCTGGGCTGCAACGCCCAGCTGCCGAAACTGGAGGAGCTGCAGGCCAAGGCCCGTGCGGCCAACCGCAGGATCTTGGATGCTGAACGTGTCGGTCAGGGCTGTGTCCTCGCGAGTCCAGCCTTCGAGCGGATCGCGCGCCCCGCCGTGGACGCGGAGGGGCGCAGGATGCCGGCCCTGCGGTTCAGTGATCCTCGGGTCATGGCCCTGACCGGCGCCCTGTGCCAAACGCTGCTCGTCGCGACCGGCTTCACCAACAAGAACCTGCGTGTCTTGATCGCCGGGCTGCTCGGCGGCGACTACCGCCCCGGCCAGATGACCTACGACCTGCGTCGACTACGGCTGGCCGGGCTCATCTGCCGGCTTCCGCACAGCAACCGCTACCAGCTCACCAGCGACGGCATCCGCATCGCGGTCTTCTACACCAAGATCTACAACCGGCTCCTCACTCCTCTCACCGCCGCCGACCAACCCCAAGCCCCGCCCGAGCTCCGGCAGGCCCTGCGCACTTTCGACCGCCACGTCGACAGCTATATCGACCGCGCCCGGCTGTCATCGTCGGCCTTCTGAAACCTGACACGGATGTGAAGAAGTTAGCGACCAAAGAGCGCTAGCCCTGGATGGCGCCGCCACCACCGTCGAACGGCAGGAGCGCGGGAGGGCTGATCCGGCCGGTGTCGGAAGGCGGGCAGGGACCGTCGGGCCCCTGCCCGCTTTGCGGCGCGCTCCCTCAGAGGCGGGAGCCGATACGGGCGCCATCGAGCGTGGCGTGCACCAGCCGGCGCGGTGCCAGGCAGTCGCCGATGCGGTAGAACTCGCCGCCGGTCTCGGGGAAGTCGACCGGCTCGGCACCGGTGGCGAACACGATCGAGTCGAAGCCGCCGAGCTCGGAGGTCTCCCCGGAGAAGACGTTCCGCACCTGTGGGCGCTCTCCTCCCTTGACCAGCTGGGTGAGGGCTTCGACCCGCACGCGTTTCTCCAGCAGCCGCTTCGTCAGCAGGTGCAGGATCGACGGCTCGGCGGCCTGCCCGGGCAGGATGCACTCCGACAGCAGCACGACTCGCTTGCCGCGGCTGGCCAGCAGGTCGGCGGCGGCAAGTGGCGCGAGGTGGTCGTTGAGGCCCCCGACGACCAGCACGTTCTCGCCGAGCTCTGCCGGGTCCGTCTCAAGGATGTCCAGGGCGGTGTACACCCGGGTCTCCTCCAGGCCGGGCACGTTCGGGACGGCGGGGACCGCCCCGGTGGCGGCGACCACCGCGTCCGGCGCGAGCTCGGCGACGGACTCGGGGGTCACCTCGAAACCGAGCCGCACCTCCACCCCGGCCTCCGCCACCTCCCGTGCGAGGTCGTCGATCAGCGAGGCCATCTCCCGGCGGTGCGGGTCGCGGGAGAGCAGGGTGATCTTGCCGCCCAGCACCTCCTTCTTCTCCGCCAGCACCACCGAGTGGCCCCGGCTCGCCGCGGTGCGGGCACACATCAGACCGGCGGGGCCGCCGCCCACCACCAGGACCCGCTTGCGCCTGGTGGGGGCGGGCACGTTCAGCTCGCTCTCCCGGCCCGCCCACGGGTTCACCGGGCAGGAGGAGACCCGGTCGGGATAGTGGCACTCGTTGATCCCGATGCACTTGTGGATGCGGTCCGCCTGTCCGGCCGCGGTCTTCTTCACGAACTCCGGGTCGGCTATCAGGGCGCGGGTGGTGCCCACCAGGTCCGCAACGCCCCGCCGGAGCACGTCCTCCATCAGAGCGGGATCGTTCATCCGACCTGTCAGGATCACCGGCACGGAGACCGACTCCCGGACGGCGGCTGCGGCGTCGGCGTTGAAGCCGGGCGCGTATTCGCTGGAGGCGACGTAGGGGAGCACCACGCCGTCGTGCAGAGCGCCGATCGTTCCGGCCGTGATGTTGACGTACGCCAGGGAGGACTCCACGGCCGCCACGACGGCCCTGATGTCGTCCGTGGTCAGCCCGCCGGGGTTGGCCTGCAGGCCGCTGATGCGCATCCCGATGGGGAAGTCCGGTCCGCACTCCTGGCGGATCGCCTCGAGCACCTCGGTCAGGAAGCGCATCCGGTTGTCCAGGGAGCCGCCGTACCGGTCCGTGCGGTGGTTGGTGGACGGCGAGAGGAACTGCTCGATCAGGTAGCCATGGGTGGCGTGCACCTCGACGCCGTCGAAGCCGCCCCGCTGGATGCGCGAGGCGGACCGGGCGAACAGCCGCACCACCCGCTCCACCTCGGAGGTGGTCATCTCGCGCGGCTGGGAGCGGACGTGCGGGTCCGGTATGCCGCTGGGCGAGACCATCGCCTGGAAGGTCTCGGGCAGCCGGATGGAGCCGCGGTTGGCCACCTGTCCGAAGCACAGCGCTCCGTGCCGGTGCGCGATCTCGGCGCGGGCCCGCAGCGGCGGCAGCAGAAGGGCGTCGTAGAACTCCCGGCCTTCGTCCGTCTCGGGGTCGGCGGTGCCGTCCAGGTCCCGGGCGGAGATTTCGTCGAGCTGCCCGGGGGTGACGTAGGCCAGGGTCGAGATGGCCTCGTGGAGGACTGGTATGCCGACCATCCCGACCCCGCCCGCGACTCGGGTCTCCAGGTACTTCAGGTAGCGCTCCTCGCTCATCTTCGGGTTGTGGGTGGTGAGCATGATCCGGTTGCGGACCGTTCTGCCACCGATGGTGAAGGGGCTCAGGAGCGTTTCGAACTCACCGCTGCTCATCGGCTTCTCCAAACTGGTAGGTCACATGTGGCGCACCCGCGGCGGGCCACTACACGACGAAGCTCTCGTGGGTCTCCGGCGCGAACAGCTCCTCCGGGGCCAGCAGCCGCCCGGTGAGTCCCTGGTCGTGCAGGTAGCGCAGGAAGGCCGTCAGACAGGCGTGGTTGGGCGCCAGGCCGTAGGGCCAGATGTCTTCGCCCATGACCTTGCGCGCCGACTGTGCCGCCAGATGGCCCCACGGCAGCATCCCGGCCAGCGCGACGGTCTCGTCCAGTGCCCGGTCGGCCAGCTCCTTGGCTTGGTGGAAGGCGTCGGTCAGCGTCCTGGCGAGCCAGCGGTCGCGCTCGTAGACGTCCCGCCGGAGCACCACGG
This sequence comes from Streptomyces sp. NTH33, assembly GCF_003236365.1. Taxonomy (GTDB): domain Bacteria; phylum Actinomycetota; class Actinomycetes; order Streptomycetales; family Streptomycetaceae; genus Streptomyces. The sequence goes on along the minus strand of NZ_POTZ01000045.1, from coordinate 8,318 downwards.
TGTGCATGATCGGGAAGATCCCGGTCCGCTCGAAGTACTCCTTCTCGGCTGTGGCCGGGTCCGCCCACAGCCGGCGCACCCGGTGTGTGCCGTCGGCGAAGTGGCGGGGCATTCGCGCGGTGTAGAGCGCGTCGATCTCACCGACCGCCAGCATGTCGGAGAGGTTCTTCTCCGCCGGGATCGGCGCGATGTCCACGCCGGGGACGGAGATGGCCAGCTTCTCGATCCGGCCGGGCTCCAGCAGCCCCCCGGTGCGGTAGGAGACCGAGTCCACCGGGAGGCCGTAGTGCTCGGCGAAGATGCCGCGCATCCACACCGCAGCCGTCATCTGGTACTCGGGGATACCGACGGTCTTCCCCTTCAGCTGCGCGGGGTGGGTGTAGTCGCTGTCGGCGTTGACGTACACCGCGTGGTGCCGGAAGGTACGAGAGGGGAACACCGGGATCGCCACGAACGGCCGGTCCCGCTCCAACGTCAGCGTGTACGAGGACAGCGACATCTCCGAGGCGGAGAACTCGCCGTGTCGCGCCATCCGGAAGAAGATCTCCTCGGCGCTCAACGGCAGCCAGGTGAGATCCACCCCGGGGACGCGCACTCGGCCGTCGGCGAGCGCCGCTGTGCGGTCGTAGGGCCCGCAGGCCACTGTCAGGTTCACGGTCACTTCTCACACCTCGGCGTAGACGTCGAGCCGGGCCGGGGGCTGCGGAGCGGGTGCTCCGCCGGTGCCGTAGAGCCACTCGGCGAGCGTGTAATCGTTCCTTTGCAGGGAACGGAACGCGAAGTCGCGGAGGACCGCGCCGACCCCGCCCAGGTGGACCATCTCCCCGAAGAAGCGGGTGTTGTGCTGCACCGCGCTGGCCCTCGGGAAGCGGACTTCCTCGTACTCCTTGAGCGCCGTGACCGGATCGTCCGGAGCGTCGGCAAGAGCGGCGGCGAGGGCGACGGCGTCCTCCATGGCCTGGCCGGCGCCCTGTGCGAGGTACTGGCGCATGGGGTGGGCGGCATCGCCCAGCAGTGCGATGCGACCCTGCGCCCAGCCGGCCATGGGCCTTCTGTCGAACTGCTCCCACCTCTTGCCGAGGTCCAGGTTCCGCAGCGCCTCCTGCACGGGGTCGCAGGCGTCGGCGAACTTCTCGAAGAGCTCCTCCGGAGTGCCCCAGGTGTCGCTGCCCGGCTCACCGCGGTCGCTTCGGAACGAGGCCACCCGGTTGAGTAGTTCCCCGCCGTGGATCGGGTACTGCATCAGGTGCAGCCCGTCGCCGGCGTACAGGGTGACCGCGTCCTCCACCCCCTCGGGCCGGGGGCCGGGGCCGCGGTAGATGACGTACCGGGAGACGACCGGCTCGCTGTCGTCGAGCACCAGGCGGCGGACGGCGGACCGCAGGCCGTCGGCGCCCACCACCACGTCGGCCGAGTGGCTCGACCCGTCGGCGCAGGTGACGGTGGCACCGCGCGCGTTCTGCTCGACGCCGACGACCTCCTTGCCGATGGACGCCTTCACCAGCCCGGTGCTGAGGCTGCCCTCCAGCAGCGCGTCGAGCAGGTCGGCGCGGTGCATGACGGTGTACGGCGCCCCGAACCGCTCGGCGAGCTCCCACCCGAACTGTGCCTCGTACAGCTCCCGGCCGGTGTAGGCGTCCAGGATCACGAACCGCTCCGGGAGCACGGCGGTGCGCAAAACGCTGTTCAGCACGCCGAGTTCGCTGAGCACTCGCCCGGCGTTCGGCCCGAGCTGCAGCCCGGCCCCGATCTCCTTGATCTCCGGCGCCCGTTCCAGGACGTGCACCGACATGCCGCGCCTGGCGCACGCCAGGGCGGTGGTGAAACCGCCGATTCCGCCGCCGACCACGAGGACGTGCGGCCTGCCGCCCTTACCGGCCATGGTGACCTCACTTCTTGCGCTCGTCATCTGTCAGCCGACCTGTTCGCGGTAGAGACCGAAGGGCTCGAGCATCGGCCGGTCGCTCATGGAGAAGAGGGTGACGTCCGGGCTGTCGGCCGCCGCGATGTGCTCGTACCAGGTCCAGGAGGGGACGACGAAGAAGTCGTTCTGCTCCCAGTCGTAGCGCCTGCCGCCGATCACGCTGTGGCCCGAACCCCGGGTGACGCAGAAGACCGTGCTGGAGGTGTGCTGGCGACGGAGGGTGCGGCGCCCGGCGGGCAGCAGCTGCGTGGCACAGGCCAGGGTGGGCATCACCGGGCCGCCGGTCAGCGGGTTGGTGTGCTCGACGGTGACCCCGTGCTCCGGGTCGCCCTCCGACTCCCGCAGCCGCGCCAGGCTCTCCAGGGTGGCGGCGTAGGAGTACTTCATCAGGGGCGAGTGGGCTCGCTCGGGCCGGGGGCCGGCCGGTACGGTCCCGGCGCCGTACCGTGCCACGCTGTCGTCCTCGGGGACCCGCAGCGGCTGCATCCGCTTGCCCTCGAAGTCCTCGTAGAACTGGGCGTTCAGACCGCGGACGAAGGGAACGTCGAGGCCGTCGAGCCAGATCATGGGCTCGTCTCCCTCGTTGCGGTGGTCGTGCCAGGTCCAGCCGGGAGTGAGGACCAGGTCGCCGGGCTCCATCAGCAGCGGCTCGCCCTCGACGATGGTGTGACCCCGGCCGGCGAGCATCAGCCGGATCGCGGCGGGGGTGTGCCGGTGCGCGGTGGCATCCTCCCCCGGCAGGACCAGCTGGTATCCGGCGACCATGGTGTGCGTGGTGCCCCATCGGCGGGCGGGGTTGACGCCGTTGAGCGCCCGGCGCTCCGCCTCACTGCCCAGGTCGATGGTGCGGCCAGCCTCCTCCATGAGGGGGATCAGCTCCCGCCAGCACCACACGTGCGGGACCTCGGCCGGTTCGGGCTCCGGAGCGTCCGTGCCCGGGACCCGCCACAGGGGCACCACATGGGCCCCGGCCAGCCTCTCGTAAAAGTCCGCTCGGGACTCGGTTCGGTTGTCCACCGTCGTCATTTTTCTCTCCGCTTCTCCGGCTCCGGCGCCCGGCGCCGATTCTCCGAAAACTCCCTGGAATTCACCAGGAAAAGGTAGTGACTACCCCGCACACCCTTTCCAGAAAATAGAGAAGGGTCTGCTGTTTCGTTTGTTGCGCGTTACCGCAGCCGCGTTGTGTCAGCCTTTCTCAGGAACGAGCACCACACCTCCGTCGCTCCTGATATCCAATCGCGAACGCCATTCATAAAGATCACCGCGGTACCAGCTGTGCAGCACATCGATGGGGCTGTTCGCGGATTTCAGGATCCGTTTGGAGAACAGCACCGGTGCTCCCAGCTCCGTCTCCAGCTGCCTGGCCACCTCGGTGTCCGCCAGCTGCGCCGACACCGACTGCTCGGCCCCCTCCATGGCCACCCCGCCATCGTGCAGCAGGGACAGCAGTCCTTCGGTGCGTAGTCTCGGGTCCCGGGCGAAGTGCTCGATCTCCGGGGCCAGATAGTGGGTCGAGTAGACGAACACCGTCCCGCCGACGGTCCTCCGGTTCCAGATGACGGTGCCGGTCGCCCTCTCGGTGCCGAGGTCCACGCGGACCGAGGCGGGAAAGTGCGCCCCTATCTCCACCCCCACGTCATGGACGGGCATGCGCGGCGTACCGGAGATGAGGTCGAGCAAGGAGCCCCGGAAGACACTGCCGATCTTCTCTTCCGCGTCCGCGCAGACGAACGTCCCTTTCCCCTGCCGGCGGAACACCAGCCCTCGGGCGATGAGCTCGTCCACGGCCTTGCGGATGGTCGCCTTGCTCACCGAGAACTCGGCGACGAGCCGGTCCTCGGTGGGCAACACTTTTCCAGCCGGGTAGTCACCCTGGCGAATCCGCTGGTAGAGCACCCCGAATACCCGCTGATACAGAGGAGCGGGGGGTGGCGTGTGCTGCATCATACCCCTAGAGGATCATGGAATATTACGACCTTGAATAATAACAGCCCGATAAAATCGGTACAGTGGTGTACGGAATTCCTTCGGCGGGCGTTCCGGGAGAAAGGCGCCGCTCTCTCCCGGAACGCCGACGATCCGGTTGCCGGCACTGCCGTTCACCTCACCGCGCCAGCACCCGGACGTCGGACGGCGCGACCGAGAGCCGCACGGAGCCGCCCGTCTCCAGGGGCACGTCCCCCGTCGTCCAGTGCATGACCTCATGGTCCCCCAGGACAATCCGGCTGTCGGTGAAGGAGCCGTAGAACTCCGAGGTCCTCACCCTCCCCGGCCAGGAGTTCACTCCGTCCCCGGCACTGCCCAGGACCGTGCGGTCAGGCCGCCAGACCGCCGCGACCTCCTGCCCGGTCCGCAGGCCGTCCTGTCCGGTGGAGGCCTCGATCTCGCCCAGCGCGGTGGCGACCGTGATCCTCCCCTCCTCGATGCCCGTGACGGTGCCCTCCACCTCGTTGAGCTTGCCGATGAACCGCGCCACCCTGAGGTTGGCCGGCCTGAGATAGACCTCGCGCGGAGCGGCGACATGTGCCACGACCCCGTGGTCGATGACGGCGATGCGGTCAGCCATCCCGATCGCCTCCTCCTGGTCATGGGTGACGTAGATCGCGGTGAAGCCCAGGCGCTTCTGCATCTCCCGGATCTCTGCGCGCAGCTGGTCGCGCACCCGGGCGTCGACGTTGGACAGCGGCTCGTCGAACAGGACGATCCCGGAGTCCTTGACCAGCGCCCGGGCCAGCGCGACGCGCTGCTGCTGGCCGCCGCTGATCTGCGCGGGGTACTGCTCCGCCAGGTGCGCGATGCCCACCATCTCCAGCACGCCCATGACCCGTTCCCTGACCTGGCTCCTGGACAGGCCCTTGTGATGGCCCGTGGTCAGCGGGTAGGCGACGTTCTTGAAGATGGTCATGTGCGGCCACAGCGCGTACGACTGGAAGATCATGCTGACGTCGCGCTGCTCGGGCGGTATGAAGACACCGTCCTCGGCGGAGGAGAGGATCTTCCCGTGGCTCTCGATGACCCCGGCGTCGGGCTTCTCCAGACCCGCGATGCACCTCAGGAAGGTGCTCTTTCCGCAACCGCTGGCACCGAGCAGCACCAGCACCTCCCCCTCGGCGACGTCCAGGGTGGTGTCGTCGACGGCGGGCACCATCTCCCCGTCGCTGCGGCGGTACATCTTGCGGACGCCCCGGATCCTGAGCGCCGGCTCCGGACCGGCCGGGGCCGGGTGGTGCGCGGAGGCCTCGAGGGCCGTGACGTCGTCCGCGCCCAGGGATACGACATTCGCCATGGCGGCTCTCCTTCTAGGACTGTTGACGGTTTCTGCGTGCCTGCCACATCGAGGTGGCGCTCAGGACCACCGCCACCATCAGCATGGAGACGAGGGACACGAAGAGGGCCAGCGCGGCCAGTTCGGCGTATCCGCCCCCTCCTTCGAAGATGGCCAGGAGCTGGAAGCCGATCACCGGTGTTCCGGTGCTCGCCAGGAGGGCCGATGCCTCGACGTCCGCCATGATCCGGACGAAGATCAGCGTCCAACCCGCGGCCAGGCCCGGCAGCATCAGGGGGAGGTAGACGGATCGGAAGGTGCGCCCCTGCGAGGCTCCGGAGAGCGAGGACGCCTGCCCCAGTTCCGTGCCGACCTGGCCGACGGCGGCCTCCGAGGTGATGGACGCCTCCGGCATCGCAACCACCAGGAAGCCCATCAGCAGGATCAAGGAGGTACCGCCGAGGAAGAACGGCTCTCCGGCGAAGGCCAGCACCATTCCCACTGCGACGACGACCGGCGGGATGGCGGCCGGGACCTTGGACACGACCGCGGCGGCCTTCGCCACGGTTCCCGGGGAGCGCATCGACAGCCAGGCGATGCCGCCGCCGATTACGACCGCGACCGTCGCGGTGACGAGGGAGAACAGGAGGCTGTTCAGTACCGCCTCCTGGTTGGCGGGGTCAGTGAGGATCGACCAGAAGGACCCCAGACCGAAGTTCTTCCAGGAGGGGCTGCCCCAGTAGCCGTTGAGGGTGACCAGGGTCAGCGCACCCACGGGGAGAACCACGGCACAGAACAGGTACAGCAGCATCATCGCCCGGGCCGCCACGCGCAGCCGGCCCAGCGGGATGCGCTCGGTGCCCGATCCCTTGCCGCCGAGCACCGCCGCACGGCCGCCGCGCAGCGACCGCTGCTGGAGCAGCCAGATCGCGCCGAGCACCAGCAGTTCCAGGGTGCTCAGCCCGATCGCCGCGCCGGTCTGGGGCGGGTAGGAGGAGGTGAGCAGGTGGACGATCTGCACCGACAGCATCTGGATTCCCGCCGGCTCGGCGAGCACCACCGGAACCGAGAAGACCGCGAAGCCGAACCACACCGCCAGGAAGGCGGCGCTGAGCAGGCTCGGGCGCAGCGCGGGCAGCGTCACCCGTACCAGGGTGGTCACCACCCCGGCCCCGCACATCCGGGACTGCTCCTCCAGCCGGGAGTCCAGGTTGCGCAGTCCGGCCGAGACCACCAGGTAGACGAACGGGACGAGGGTGAGGGTGTAGACGCCGATGACGGTGTACCAGGAGTTGGCGGTGAACGGTCCCGAGGTCAGGTTCGCCCCGAACACCCCGTTGGCCACTGCGCGGATGGCCTTGTTGATGTACCCGGCGTTCGAGGACATCAGCAGCAGCCAGCCCACCGCCGTCGCGATGCCGGGCATCAGGAAGTTGACGACGGGCAGCACGTCGGTGAGCACGCCCATCCGGGCATCGGTCCGCTCGTTGAGCCAGGCGAAGGCCGAGCCGATCACCAGGGCCAGGACGACGGAGCTGCCGACCACGATGAACGTGTCGAGCAGGGTCTCACCCAGCTCGGGCAGTGCCAGGGTCTCGGAGATCGCCGAGAGGGTCAGTGTGCCGTCCACCCACACCAGGCCGAGGACGATCCGCAGCATCGGGTAGCCGATCAGCAGTGCCACTGCGGCCGCCATCAGCAGGACGACGAGGCGGAATGGGGTGACGGAGGCCGTGCGGCGCGGGGTGCGGGCCGGCGGCCGCGGAACCGGTGGAGGGTCTGCGGCCGCGGGGGTCCGCTCGGCGTCGATGACGGAGTTCTCGCTCATCGTGCCTGCTCACTTGCCGCCGTTGAGGATCTTGGCGACCTCTTCGACCTTGGCGGGCTGGTAGTACTCCAGGTTGGGGTGGAGCAGCGTGAACTCGGTCTCCACGTGGGGCGTGGCTATCGCGCTGTTGACGTCGTGCAGAGCCTGGTCGGCCTTCTTGGACAGGACGTAGTTGGCGAACAGCTTCTGGGCGTTGGGATGTCCGGGTTCGGGGTTGAGCGTGTAGGCGAAGGCCGGACCCGTGGCGCCGGGCTCCGGGAAGACGATGGTGACCGGCGCGCCCTTGGCCTTGGCGTTGTCGATGGCTGCCTTGCTGGCCACGCTCTGGATCGCGTACTGACCGGCGGCCAGCGACTCGGTGAGGCTGACCATGCCGCCCGGGTCGGGGAAGATCTTCTGCTTGCTCAGGCTCTCCAGGAAGCCGTCGACGTTGTCGTCGATCGTGCCGTAGTAGGTGGCGTAACCGGCGCCGTCCTTGTGCGGGCCGTTCATCTTGCCCTTCCACTTGGGGTCGCCGAGGTCGGCCCAGGACTTCGGGTAGTCCTCCGGCTTCACCAGGTCGGTGTTGATGCCGATGCCGAGGGCGTCGACAATGTAGGGCGTGCCGGTGATCCCCTCGCTGTTGAGGAGCCACTTCTCCGGGTGGTCGGCCGGCAGCAGCCCGGCGTCCTTGAAGGAGGTGACGAGCCCTTCCTTGAGGGCCGTCTGGATGAACGGGACGTCGGCGTGCAGGATGACGTCGGCCGTCTTGGCTCCCGACTTCTTCTCGGTCGCGTACCGCGCCGACAGGTCGGGGCTGGTCGCTCTGAGGACCTTGACGGTGATCCCCTTGTGCTCCTTCTCGAACCCGTTGGCCAGCGCGTTGCACGAGTCGGGGGTCAGGGAACAGTAGAAGGCAACCTGGCCTTCCTCCTTGGCCGCGCTCTCCAGGGTCTCACCGGTGGCGGTGACCTCGCCGGCCTTCACCCCCGGTCCGCCTTTCCCGCAAGCGGAAAGCGCAGCCAGGGAGGTGAGGACGGCCAGGGTGAGCACACCGGTTCGGTGCAGGCGATACTCCATGGTCTAAACCTCTCGTCACGAGGCTGTTTCACAGCCGGTGTCGGTCTTTCAGTGCCGCGCCGTGTTCGAGCGGACTCGTTGCGGACGGCGGAGTCGGCACGATCGCTTGGGGAGTTCGGGGGGCGGCGCGGAGCGCCTCCTCATCGGCCAGTTCGTGGCAGCGGCCCTGTTCCAGCAGCTGGTGCAGCGGACCCTGCGGTGTGTCGACGGGGCCCGGAACCAGCCCCGTCACATCGATGACC
>NZ_POTZ01000459.1 GCF_003236365.1 Streptomyces sp. NTH33 | reverse complement strand
GGAATCCGCTGGGGGGACTGGGGGCTCGATGGGAGTGCGGCTCATGGTGGTCGACGACCACCGACTGCTAGCCGAGGCACTGGCCTCGGCGCTGAAGCTGCGCGGGCACCGCGTGCTGGCCGCGGCGGCGCCGGCCGCCGGCGCGGCCGACGTCGTGATCAGCCGCGCGCCGGAGGTGTGCCTGCTGGGGACGGCGACGCCGGCCGAGCAGGGCACGTTCGACCCGGTGGTGAAGATCAAACGGGAGCGTCCCCAGGTCGCGGTGGTCGTCCTGGGGCCGGTCCCGTCCCCGCGCGGCATCGCGGCCGCCTTCGCCGCGGGCGCCACGGGCTACGTACGCCATGACGAGCGCATCGAGGGCGTCGAGCGGGCGATCGTCAAGGCCAGGGCGGGCGAGGCGGCGGTCGCCCCGCAACTGCTCCAGGGCGCCTTCAGCGAGCTGCTGAACCCCGCCGCCCAGCCGGACGACGAGGGACGGCGCCTGCTCCAGATGCTCACCCCGCGCGAGGTGGAGGTCCTGGTCCGCGTCGCCGAGGGCGAGGACACCCGCCTGATCGCGGCCGGCATGGGCATCGCCCCCAGCACGGCCCGCACCCACGTCCAGCGCGTCCTGATGAAACTGGACGTGGGCTCCCGCCTCGAAGCGGCGGCCCTGGCCGCCCGCACCGGCCTGCTGGACCAGGCGCCGCGCCCGACCTAGCCGCAGCACTCCCCGTCAACCGGTCAAGCCGTCAACCGGTCAAGCCGTCAACCGGTCAAGCGGTCGCACCTCACGCACCGTGCCCTCCTTCGGCATGCCCACAGATGATCGGTTGTGATGTGTTATGTTTGATTGTGTTGAGTGATTGGGTGAGTGGGTGCTGACGGGTGCGGGCCCGGGGACCAGGCAGGGAGTCCGACAGTGAAGAAGACCTCGACCCGGCTGGCCGACGGTCGTGAACTCATCTACTACGACCTGCGGGACGACACCGTGCGCGGCGCGCCCGACCGGCGCCCGCCGGCGCGCACGGTCACCACCTCCGGGATACGCCGGGACGTCCTGCTCGGCGACGCGGTCGCCGTCGCCTCCCACCGCCAGGGCCGCACCTACCACCCGCCGGCCGACGAGTGCCCCCTGTGCCCGTCCCGGGACGGAAGGCTGAGCGAGATCCCCGACCCGTCCTACGACGTGGTGGTCTTCGAGAACCGCTTCCCGTCGCTGGCCGGCGACTCGGGCCGCTGCGAGGTCGTCTGCTTCACCTCCGACCACGACGCCTCCTTCGCCGACCTGAGCGAGGAGCAGGCGCGGCTGGTGCTGGACGCGTGGACGGACCGCACGGCGGAACTGTCGCACCTGCCGTCCGTCGAGCAGGTGTTCTGCTTCGAGAACCGAGGGCCCGAGATCGGCGTGACCCTGGGCCACCCGCACGGCCAGATCTACGCCTACCCCTTCACCACCCCGCGCACGGCGCTGATGCTGCGCTCGCTGGCGGCCCACAAGGAGGCCACCGGCGGCGAGAACCTCTTCGACGCCGTCCTGGAACGCGAACTCGCCGACGAGCGGGTCGTCCTCGAGGGCGAACACTGGGTGACCTTCGTGCCGTACGCGGCGCACTGGCCCTACGAGGTCCACCTGTACCCCAGACGCCGCGTCCCCGACCTGCTCGCCCTCGACGAGGCGGCACGCGCGGAGTTCCCCCGGGTGTATCTGGAGCTGCTGAGGCGCTTCGACCGGATCTTCGGCAAGGCCGACTCCCCCACGCCGTACATCGCGGCCTGGCACCAGGCCCCGTTCGGCGCGCTGGAGGAGTTCGACGGGGTGACGCGCGACGACTTCGCGCTGCATGTCGAGGTTTTCACGATCCGCCGGACTTCCGGCAAGCTGAAGTTCCTCGCCGGCTCCGAGTCCGGCATGAGCGTGTTCATCAACGACGTGCCGCCCGAACGCGCGGCCGAGCGACTGCGGGAGGTAGCGGGTTCATGAGCGGGAAATACCTGGTGACGGGCGGCGCGGGCTACGTGGGCAGTGTGGTCGCCCAGCATCTGCTGGAGGCCGGCCACGAGGTCGTCGTGCTCGACAACCTCTCCACGGGCTTCCGCCAGGGCGTGCCGGCCGGCGCCTCCTTCGTCGAGGGCGACATCCGCGACGCCGCCAAATGGGTGGACTCCAGCTTCGACGCGGTGCTGCACTTCGCCGCCTTCTCCCAGGTGGGCGAGTCGGTGGTGAAGCCGGAGAAGTACTGGGAGAACAACGTCGGCGGCACGATGGCCCTGCTCGCCGCCATGCGCGAGGCGGGCGTACGCAAGCTGGTCTTCTCCTCCACGGCGGCCACGTACGGCGAACCGGAGCAGGTCCCGATCGTCGAGACCGCCCCCACTCGGCCCACCAACCCCTACGGCGCCTCCAAGCTCGCCGTCGACCACATGATCACCGGCGAGGCGGCGGCCCACGGCCTGGGCGCGGTCTCGCTGCGCTACTTCAACGTGGCCGGCGCCTACGGGACGTACGGCGAACGCCACGACCCCGAGTCGCACCTGATCCCCCTGATCCTCCAGGTGGCACAGGGCCGCCGGGAGGCGATCTCCGTCTTCGGCGACGACTACCCGACCCCGGACGGCACCTGCGTACGCGACTACATCCACGTCGCCGACCTGGCCGAGGCCCACCTCCTCGCCCTCAAGGCGGCCGTTCCGGGCGAGCACCTGATCTGCAACCTCGGCAACGGCAACGGCTTCTCCGTCCGCGAGGTCGTCGAGACCGTCCGGCAGGTCACCGGCCACCCCGTCCCCGAGGTCGTGGCCCCGCGCCGGGCCGGCGACCCGGCGGCCCTGGTCGCCTCGGCCGCCGCCGCCCGCGAGAAGCTCGGCTGGAACCCGTCCCGCGCGGACCTCGCGGGTATCGTCGCGGACGCCTGGGAGTTCGCCCAGCACATCGCAAGGGAGAGGTAAGTGGGGGCACTTGAGGTCCGGGAAGGCTTCACCGAGCTGTACGGCACCGCACCGGAGGGGACCTGGGCGGCACCGGGCCGCGTCAACCTGATCGGCGAGCACACCGACTACAACGACGGCTTCGTGATGCCCTTCGCGCTGCCGCACGCCACCCTCGCCGCGGTCGCGCGCCGGTCGGACGGCGTACTGCGCCTGCACTCGGCGGACGCTCCGGGAGCACCCGTGGAACTGCGGCTCACCGACCTGGCCCCGCAGTCCGACCGGACCTGGACCGCCTACCCCGCGGGCGTGCTCTGGGCCCTGCGCGAGGCGGGCCACGAGGTGACGGGCGCGGACGTCCACCTGTCCTCGACGGTCCCCACGGGCGCCGGCCTGTCCTCCTCCGCGGCCCTGGAGGTCGTGGTCGCCCTGGCCCTGAACGACCTCTACGCCCTGGGCCTGAAGGGCTGGCAACTGGCCCGCCTGTGCCAGCGCGCCGAGAACGTCTACGTCGGTGCCCCCACCGGCATCATGGACCAGACGGCCTCGGCCTGCTGCGAGCCGGGCCACGCCCTGTTCCTGGACACCCGCGACCTGTCCCAGCGCCAGATCCCCTTCGACCTGGCCGCCGAGGGCCTGCGCCTGCTGGTCGTCGACACCCGGGTCAAGCACGCCCACAGCAACGGCGAGTACGGCAAGCGCCGCACCGGCTGCGAGAAGGGCGCGGCCCTGCTGGGCGTGGACGCCCTGCGGGACGTGCCGTACACGGACCTGGACGCGACCCTGAAGCACCTGGCGGACGACGAGGAAGTGACCCGCCTGGTCCGCCACGTGATAACGGAGAACGCCCGCGTCGAACGCGTCGTCTCCCACCTGGAGTCAGGCGACTTGAGGTCCATCGGCCCGATCCTGACCGAGGGCCACGCCTCCCTGCGCGACGACTTCCGCGTCTCCTGCCCGGAGCTGGACCTGGTCGTGGAAACGGCCCTCACCTCCGGCGCCCTGGGCGCCCGTATGACAGGCGGCGGCTTCGGCGGCTCGGCGATCGTGCTCGCGGAGGAGTCCGACGTCCAGCCCCTCACCAAGGCGATCGAAGATGCCTTCGCGGCGGCGGACTTCACACCCCCGCGCGTCTTCGAGGCGGTGCCCTCGGCGGGGGCACGACGGCTGAACTGACCCAGTCGCCCTGCTCGGCATACATCTCAGCGATGTACTCAGGGTCGCCCTCGCCGATCCGGCGCAACAGCTCCTCCACCACAGCACGGGTGGTCGTGGGTACGGCTGACGACATGGCATCCCTCCCCTCCGGCACCGCGTCCGACGACCGACGCGGCGAGGTCACCACTCTCGCCGACTCCGAGGGACCGGCGCCATCACCTCCCGGGTAAACGCACGGAGCACCAAGACCCTCCTTTGCGAAAGCCCCCGGGCCGGGCGGTCGCGGCAGTGGCCCTGGGCAGCGGCGCTGCTGCTCCAGCTGACGAGACGAGCAGGGCTGATTGCCAGGTTGCGGAAGGCCGCGAGCACACGGAGCAGCCCGCCGTGCGGACCCGGCAGACACATCTGCGCCAAGTCCGTTGTGACGTCAGGCCCGCACCCAGGCGCTCGGAGTGGTCCCTGCGTCACACTCGTCGCACAGAACCTCGACGGCTTCGGCGGCTCGGCGATCGAAGGAGCCTTCGGCACGGCGGGCCGCGCGGTTCCACGCGTGGTCGAGGCGGTGCCTTCGGCGAGGCGAGGCGAGGCGACCGGACCGGCCTGACTCCCGCCGAGTCACCTCACCGGCCCGGTCGTCACCCTTTGTGATGACGTTCGTCGATTGCGGCGGTTACCGTGGACGGGCAGGCCGAGGATGCCGCCCATGCCCATGGGAGGAATCATGACCGCCGAGCCGACCGCCGAGCCCGGCTGCCGCTGGCCGGTGCCGCCCCGGGACCACGACACCAAGCCGCACAAGTACGCCGCAACGGGCATCCCGCACTTCTGGCTGGTCGAGATGAGCGGCTCCGACCACCACCCGGTGGTCCGCACCTACGAGCTCGACCCGCTGACCAAGACGTACGCCCTTACCGGCACCCACCGCGACCGGCTCGAGCCCGACGTGCCGTACGACATCGACATCGACATCACCACGGAGGCGCTCGACGCGCTCTGAGGGGCGCCGTCGGTTCGGATCAGGCGTCGGAGCAGGTGTCAGACCAGACGCTTCGTCAGGGTGTACTCCGTGATTCCCGGGGGGTAGTCCGGGACCACGCAGACCACCTCGTAGCCGTGCCGGCGGTAGAAGTCCGGGGCCTGGAAGTCCCAGGTCTCCAGGCGTACGGCCGTGCAGCCGCGCCTGTCGCGGGCGATGCGTTCGGCCCGCCCGAGGAGGCGGGAGCCGAGGCCCGCGCCGCGGTGGGGGGCGTCGACCCACAGGTACGTCACGTGCAGCCAGGACGCCCAGGTGTGGCCCACCAGGCCGCCGGCCAGCCCCCCCGAATCGTCCAACATCCAGACGTGCAGAGGTACTTCGCGGGCGGCGGGGGTTCTGCGCAGGGCGGCCAGCAC
>NZ_POTZ01000458.1 GCF_003236365.1 Streptomyces sp. NTH33 | reverse complement strand
GCCCACCACCACACCACCGCCGCGCCCGGTCCCACGGCGTCCGATCGCGCTCGTCGCGGCCAACCCGCTCCAGCCCTTCGTCCGGCTGGCCGGGCCCTGGCGGCTGATCTGGGCCAAGGCCACCGGACGCCGCCTCGGCTTCGGCAAGACTGAACGCCGAACACCCCGACATCCGACATCACCGATGCATGAGTGGGAGCTTCCCGTGGCCGAACCCGTCACCGCGACCGTCCGCAACGCGGCCAAGGCCGTCGTCCTCCACGACGGCCGCATCCTGCTCCAGCGCGCCCACTGGGAGGGGCAGGACTGCTACTTCCTGCCCGGCGGCGGACAGCACCCCGGTGAGACCCTCGGCACCACGGTCCGCCGCGAGGTCCACGAGGAGACCGGCCTGAACGTCACGCCCGAGCGCCTGCTGTGGCTGCGCGAGTACATCGGTGCACACCACGGCGGCGCCCCGGAGGACCACCGGGTCGAAGCAATCTTCCTGTGCCGGCCCGAAGGCGACCCGGGCCGGCTCGGCGGCCACGCCGAAGACGACGTGCAGACCGGGCTGGAATGGGTGGAGCTGGAGAAGGTGCCCGGCCTCAACCTGCTGCCCCACGGCCTGCGGGGTCCGATCGCCGACCTCGCCCACGGCAAGCCTCCCACCCCCTACCTCGGCGACATCGCCTGACCGCCGTGGCGAGGATCGACAGCCGCCTCCCCGACGGCGCCACCGAGATAACCACCGGTCAGGCCAACCGCGCCTGGTATATCGGCGAACGCGAGCCGTACCCCCTGAAGCGCTACAGCGACCCGGCCCGCGCCGCCAACGAAGCCGCCGCCCTCGTCTTCCTCACCCGTCACGGTGAACGCTCCGGCCAGCTGATCCACCCCGCCGCGAAGACGGACCCAGCGCCGACAGCGTGATCGGACAAGGTGACCGTCAGCCGCTGCTGCGCGCGGCTGCCAGGCAGGCGTCGACATGGCGCGCCCGCCAGGGTGTTACCGCAGAAGCGTGAACACCAGAGCAGCGGTGGAGCCCAACGCGGTACCGCAGACGAGCTGAGCCAGGGTATGTGCCTTCAGGACGCGGCGGGACCATCCCATGGCCACGACGAAAAGGGCCGCCGGAAGGACCAGCGTCTGGCCGAAGACCAGAACGAGGATCATCACAGCACCGCCGGCAACGGCGTTGTGCACGGATATCTGCCACCACACCGTCACCGCCAGCACGCTGGCCAGGCCGACGAGCATGGCGATGACGAGCGCGAAGACATCCTGCGGCGCGCCCAGGACGTTCAGGAGAACGATGCCGGTCACCACGGAGGCCAAGCTGGCCGTGAGGGGAGCGATGCGCTGCTTGCGTACGCGGACGTTCTTGTCGGTGAGCTTCCCGCGACGGACACCGAAGTGGATGATCCCCATGGGGATGATGCCGCAGAACAAGGCCGCGAACAGGCCCCATCCGACTCCGCTGAAACTGCTTGTGCTGTGCCAGCCGATCAGCAGGAGCAGCGCGATGACCAGGTTGGCCGGCGCGAAGACGTCGGTGAGGACCTTCGCCGCTTTCACCCGCGGGGTGGCTTCGGCGTAGGTGGGGGTGGGGGGTGCAACGAAGGTGCTCATGCCAGTGGCTCCATCAGGCGGTCTTCAGAGTCCGTGAAGTCTCGGACGAGGTCGGAGTGGTAGGCGTCGGACAGCTGGGTGAGCGCGGAGATCTCACTGCGCAGGTCTCGCCCGCCGCCCGCGGGGCGGTGCTCGGTGCTGGAGCCGGGTGCTGCGCCCCGGAGCTTGGCGCGGCGTGCGGCGGCGAGCCAGCAGGCTTCGGCGGCGATTGCGGCCTGCGTGCCGAAGAGGCCGCGGGCCTCGGCGTGCTGCTGGGCCCGTTCCCGGAGGGCGGGCGACGCGTAGTTGTTGAGGGCCAGTGCGGCATCGCGGATCTCGACGCCTCGGCGGTACAAACGGTCGTGCACATTGAGTGGGTTGAGGTATTCGGTCACCGCGCCGCGTGGAGTGTGAAGGCGCACGGAGGGTGTGGCCTGTGTGAGGTCTCGCCACAGGGGGCGCAGGCGCAGGAGTGCGTGCCGCTTGGCCCGCCAGCTGCGGAGCAGGCTGAGCATGGGCAGACTGGTGCCTGCGACGATGAGGACGAGGGCCGCCATGAGTAGGGCGGTGCAGATGTAGTCGTCCACGGCGCCTGGGAAGAGGCCGTCACCGCGGATGCGTGTGGCGATCGTGGCCGCTCTGGCGACGGCATACACGACGCCAGCGGCCAGGCCCACGCCGATGGTTCGAAGCCCCCAACTGAGCGCTCGGCCACTTGAGTTGCGTCCCCAGCGCCAGCAGACCCTCATGCCTCCCAGCAGCGAGGCGGTGAGGTAGCCGAGGAAGAGAAGCGTGTAGGCGAGGAACACGTAATGGGCCACGGGGTCCGCGAATATCAACGGCGTCTCGTACGGCTGGAGTTTCGCGAAGAACAAGATCGCCATGGCGAGCGCCGTCGCGCAGGCGAACGTGATGCGCCGCCGCTTGGTTCGCGGCCCGTCCGAAGCCCCGGAAACCTTACGCAGGAAGGCCAGCAGAGCAGCTGGTGCGAGCACCCCTCCGATGAGGTGCTTCAGCAAGTAGGAGAGGTCGGTAACGCCCGTCCATTGGTCGAGCGCTCTTCCGGGTGGCATGCGCAACGTCATCATGACGGCCAGCCCGAAGAACGCCCACCAAAGAGACCGGTCCTGCCCCTTCCGCCAGACCTTGACGGCGCGCCATGCAACGGTAATCCACAGGAGTGCGGTGACCACAAACGTGAAGAGGTTCATCATCTGCCGTCACCGCGCAACGCCGCAGCTATACGGTCGAGTTCGGGATCATGGGTTTTCGGAAGGGGCGTCAGTTTTGCCAATTTGGCTATTCGGGTGGCGAGTTGCTCGGCATCACGCTCCTGGGGACTGCTGAAGTTCGCCCGTCCCAGCACACTGCGGACAGTGCGGGGATCGATGGTGGTGAACAGTTCGCCCAGGTTGGCGCCCGTGCTCGCGTCGCTCGAGGAGCTGTGCCCGAGGAGCATGTGGCTGATCTCGTGCAGGACGATGTGGTCTCGGTGCAACGGGGAGGTCGACGCCTCGAAAAAGATACAGTCCGCGGTGTCGAGTTCCACCCACAGGCCGCACAACTCGTCGTCTGCTCCGCTCACTCCTTCGACTTCCTCGACGAGTAGAGGGCGACCTCGGTGCTCCGCTACGGCGGCGCAGAACTTCTGCAGATCGAAGGGGGAAGGAATCTCGATCCCTGACAGTGGGTCCGGCTTCGCCGGTTTCCGGCGTTGCCGGAAGGACGGCATCCGGAGTCGCTGCTGCGAGCGCAACGATTCCCTCCCTGGTCTTTCATTTCTGCTTGCTGCAGGCGCACCGATGGCGCACCATCGGGCACTTTATGTGAACCGGGGATGATGATCCAGAGAGGAGAATTCCAGCTTCCAAGATCGATACCCTGCGTGGCCACCCCAAACACAGAGCGCTCTCAAGAGCCCCGCCATTTTCGGGACGACCGGACAGAAGTGTCCTAATTCTTACAGGACCTATCTCCTGCAGGAAGTGACGAGAGTCATACACCCTGTTCCGACTGACTGCCATCGTTGAGGCCCTCAAGCTCCCGAGCTCGCTCGATGAACGCCTGCACGGTGCGGAGGGTCTCGGGAGAAAGGCCGGAGGCGCGCAGGGCCACGGAGCGGACCTGGTTGTCGCGCATCGACTCGAGCAGGGTCACTTCCGCCTGAGCGCGCGCTCCCTCGTCGTCATCAAAGAAGTACGCCGGCGACACGCCAAAGAAAGCCGCGATCGCCTTTAGGTACTTGATGCCCGGATTGTCCCGTTGTCCCGTGCGCAACTGGTGAAGGAAGCTCGCCGACATGCTGGGGCCGCCCATGTCCGCCACACCTCGGGCCACTTCGCGCAGCGAGTAAGGCCCCCGCCCTTCGGGGTGAATTACCCGAAACAGCCGGTCGACCTTCTCCGCCAGAGCGCGCCCCTCCTCACTGACCTCGTCGCCCACCACTCGACCTCTCTCTGTCGCACATAGGGGTCCATCAAACCAAACCTGTCAACTCAGGCGTACACCCCACCCACAGAGCTGACGAAGATGTCCGCACCAGTTGACAGATGGCGCCGCTCACAGCTTACGATCTTGCCTGACTGTCAACAGGTGTAAACAGCCCCCGCGGGGGCGACCTCATCCGAGAGGCAAGAGACGCTGGCTGCACACAAGCCCATTAACGGGCAAATCAACACGAAGCAGAGAGTTGTAGAGAGTTTAAGAACCAAGTCTGGATCTTGACGCAGGGTCGTGCGTATGTTCGTCGTCCCCCGGGCAGCCCGCCCGGCGCGACGAGCATGAGGAGCAGTGGCATGCGCGCACTCCGGGCCACGTAGGCCCGCATACAGCGATGGCGCCCGAGAGCGGCAACTCCCGGACGCCGAACGCTTCACGGCAGACCGCCCCGGCAAGGGCGGAGATCGCCACCATCACCACGCTGATCCCTTCCAGGGGGCGTCTCAGCGTGGCAACACCGAAGGAGATTCTTGCATGCGCTCCGCCCTGCGCAAAAGGCCCAACGGCCTGGCCTGCGCGGCAGCCGCCCACTTCCCCGTCTCCACTCGCCGCCGATGTGAACACGTCCCGGCCGCCGGGCCGGCGCAGCCCTCCCACCTGATGGTCGGGAGCGGCCGATGAGCGTCGAGGCCCGCGAGTGGGTGTGGGAGCACAGCTCCAGCCGCGGGACCGCGCGCCTGGTCCTGCTGTCGATCGCCGACCGCGTACCGGACGAGCAATGCGTCGCCTGGGCCTCACTCTCCAGCCTGGTCGAGCGCACGAACGCGAGCCGGACCGCAGTGCGCGACGCGCTCACGTCGCTCGTCCAGAGCGGCGAGCTGAAGGTGCTGGACCACCTGCAGGGCCCGCAGCGCACCACGGCCTACCGCCTGCCGCGCGCCGCCGCGTGGCTGGCCAAGGTCGCGGCAGCCACGCGGGAGGACCCGGACGCGTACGTCGAGCCGCCAACCGAGGCCGACCCGGTGCCCGAGCTGGACGAGAAGCGACTTTGGCGGCACGGGATCTGGCCCAAGGAGGGTACGGAGTCCGACCCCTCCCGCCGGAATCCGACCGGTGCGGAATCCGGCCCCTCGCGACGGAATCCGACCCCCCGGCGTGCCGGAATCCGCACCCCGCAAGGTACGGAATCCAACCCCCAGAACCGTAGAGAACCGAAGGTGAACCGTAAAGGCAGCAGGAGTGGTGCTGCCCTCACCTCGGCCGGCGAGTGGCAGGTCGACCCAGCCACCGAAGCCTGGGCCCACCAGCAGGGGCACCTCGCCCGCCTCGGCGAGGACGGCCTGCGCGCCGCCGACGCGAAGTGGCGTGCCCACCGGGCCGACTGGAAGCCCCGCTCAGCGAGCGCCTGGGCCGCCGACTGGCGCTCCTGGATCGCCCGGGAAC
>NZ_POTZ01000457.1 GCF_003236365.1 Streptomyces sp. NTH33 | reverse complement strand
GACGTATTCTCCGGCGCCCCCGCCCGGGCGTCCGGGGAGGGCGCCGGAGAATACGTCACCCGCCGCGAACTGGAGGAGCTCGCCCACCGGGTGAGCCAGCTCTCCGCGATCCAGTTGCAGATGATGACCCAGCTCTCCCAGATCCTCGCGCTGCAGACCACCGCGGTCACCGGCCGGCTCGACGGCGAGGCGTCCCGATGAGCGGATTCGAGTACCTCACCGCGTCCCTGGACCGGGACCTGGCGGCCATGGCCGGGCTTGCGCAGAGCATCGCCGGGCAGTTGGGGGCCGAGGCGCCGGCCGAGCCACCGAGGGTGCACGGACCCCGGGTCACGGTCGCTCCCGACTCCGGCATGGTGCAGGCCGCCTCGCCGCCCGGCCGCCGGGAGCATCTGGACGACGTGGTCCGCCGCTACACCGCCAGGACCGCCACCTCCAAACGGATCGCCCAGGACCACCGCCGGGTGCTGGCCGACAGCCGGGCGGTGGTCGGGTTCCGCCGGGCGACCAAGGAGATGCTGTACCCGCTGGCTGCCCGCCGGGCGAGCGGGGCGCGGCTGGAGGACGTCGACGGCAACTCCTATGTCGACATCACCATGGGCTTCGGCGTGCTGCTCTTCGGGCACGAGCCCGACTTCGTCCACGAGGCCGTGCGGGAACACCTCTCCCGCGGTGTCCGGCTCGGCCCCCGCAGTGTCGAGACCGGGGAGACCGCCGAACTGCTGGCCGAGCTGACCGGTCTCGAACGGGTGGCCTTCGCCAACTCTGGCACGGAGGCGAACGCCGCCGCCATCCGCCTGGCCCGGGCCGCCACCGGCCGGGACCGGATCGTCATCTTCGAGAACGCCTACCACGGGCACGCCGACAATGTTCTCGGCCGTTCC
Organism: Streptomyces sp. NTH33; assembly: GCF_003236365.1. Taxonomy (GTDB): domain Bacteria; phylum Actinomycetota; class Actinomycetes; order Streptomycetales; family Streptomycetaceae; genus Streptomyces. The sequence goes on along the minus strand of NZ_POTZ01000457.1, from coordinate 4,591 downwards.
TCGGGCGGTGTCGCGGACGGCGCGACCGTGCCCGTCTCCCGGGGCATCCCGCTCAGCGCCGTCGCGGATTTGGCCGTGCTCGAATACGGCAGCGACGCCGCGCTCGAGGCGATCGAGCGCGACGCCGCGCGGATCGCCGCCGTCGTCCTGGAGCCGGTGCAGAGCCGAAACCTGTCGTTACGGCCGGTGGAGTTCGTGCGCAGGCTCCGCGAGCTGACCCGCCGACACGGCATCGTGCTGATGTTCGACGAAATGCTGACGGGCTTCCGCCCCGCCCAGCGCGGCGCGCAGGAGCTGTACGGAGTCGTCCCGGACCTCGCCACCTACGGCAAACTGCTCGGCGGCGGCTTCCCGATCGGAGCCATCGCGGGCCGCGCCGACATCATGGACGGCGTCGACGGCGGCTGGTGGACCTACGGCGACGACAGCGCCCCGCCGGCCGACACCACCTTCTTCGGCGGCACCTACCTCCAGCACCCGGTGTCGATGACCGCGGCACGCGCGGTGCTGACCCGGCTGAAGCAGGAGGGGCCCGCCCTCCAGGAGGGGCTCAACGCCCGAACGACCGAACTGGCCACCACGCTCAACGCGTTCTTCGAGGCCGAGGAGTTCCCGCTTCGCACTAGCTGGTTCGGCTCCCAGTTCCGCTTCGACCACCGTGCCGACATGGAACTCCTGTACCACCACCTGATCCTGCGGGGCGTGTACGTCTGGGAGTGGCGTAACTTCTTCCTCTCCACCGCGCATTCGGACGGCGACGCCGAGTTCGTCGCGGACGCCGTGCGCGGTTCGCTGCGCGAACTGCGGGCTGCGGGCTTCTTCCCGGCCGGCAGGATCCACGCCGTGCCGCGTGCCGCCACGGCGGGAGCCGGCGCGTCCCGGGCCGGGGCCGCCGCCTCCACCGCCCCGGCCGCTCCCGCCGTCTCGGCCGCCCCGGCCGTCGCCCCGGCCGCCGGGAAGGCGGCGGTCCCCGCGGCGTCGGCGTCGGCCACTCCTCGGCCGGCCGGGCCCGGCGCCGAGGCCGGGGAGGCTTCGCGGCCCGCGACGCCCCGCACCGCGGACTTCAGCCTCTACTTCTTCGGCGACTACCCCCAGCCGTTCGAGAACTCCGCGTCGCTCTCCGACGCCCGTGAGGGCCGCTACGAGCTGCTGATGGAGGCCGCACGGTTCGCCGACGAGCACGGCTTCCACGCGCTGTGGATGCCCGAGCGGCACTTCGACTCCTTCGGCGGCCTCTTCCCCAACCCGGCGGTGCTCGCCGCCGCGCTGTCCCGGGAGACCCGGCACATACGGCTCAACGCGGGTTCGGTGGTACTGCCGCTGCACGACCCGATACGGGTGGCCGAGGAATGGTCGATGGCCGACAACCTCTCCGGAGGGCGGGTCGGCATCGGCGTGGCGAGCGGCTGGAACCCCAACGACTTCGTCTTCTTCCCCGACCGCTTCGGCCGCCGCAAGGAGGAGATGTTCGAACAGCTCGCGCAGCTCCGTGAGTTCTGGAGCGGCCGCCCGCTGCGCCGCACCACCGGCGACGGCGAGCGCGAGGTGCGGCTGTACCCCCGGCCGGTGCAGGAGGCACCGCCCATGTACGCCGCCGTGGTCGGCAACCCGCACTCCTACGAACTCGCCGGACGCCACGACCTGGGCGTGGTGACCAACCTGATGACCCAGAGCGTCGAACAACTCGAGGAGAACATCACCCGCTACCGCCGGGCCAGGGCCCGGCACGGGCTCGACCCGGACGCCGGGCGGGTGGCCGTGCTGCTGCACACCCACCTGGGCACGGACCGGGACACCGTGCGCGCCGAGGCCTTCGAGCCGATGTCCCGCTACATGCGGGCGTCGCTGTCGCTGTTCAGCGGCGTCACCAGCAGCCTGGGCCACTCGGTCGACCTGTCTTCCCTCAGCGACGACGACCTGGACGTCGTCTTCCGCCGCGCCTACGGTCGGTACTGCGACCAGCGGTCCCTGATCGGCACCGTGGACGACGTCCTCCCGGTGGTGGACGCGGTGACCGCGGCCGGCGTCGACGAGGTGGCCGCACTGGTCGACTTCGGCGTCTCGCCCGACCAACTCCGCGCCGGCCTGCCCCATCTGGACGCACTGCGCCGGCGCCACCGGGAGCGCGCCTGCTCCCCCGCACCGGAACCCGGTCCCGCGCGCACACGGACCGCTCGCGCAGTTGCCCCTCCCGGGCAGACCGGAGCGCCGCTGTCGCCGGGCCAGGAGCGGATCTGGTTCCTGGAGCGGCTGCTGCCGGGGCGCACCGCCTACAACGAGGTCAAGGCCGTCCGCCTCGCCGGACCGCTCGACGAGACCGCCCTGCGCGTCGCGCTGCGCGGCCTCATCGCCCGCCACGAGGGGCTGCGCACCGTCTTCCGGGAGGCCCGCGGCGAGGCCCGGCAGATCGTCCGCGCCTTCGCCGAGCCCGACTTCGCCGTGGTGGACGGCACCGCCCGTCCCGACGAGGCGGTCCGCGAGGCCCTGGCGGCGGAGAGCGCCCGCCGCTTCGACCTGGCGGACGGTCCACTGTTCTTCAGCAGACTGGTGCGCACCGGCGAGGACGAGTGCGTACTGGTCCTCTCCTTCCACCACATCGTGGTGGACGCGGCCTCCGCGACGGTGCTCACCCGGGACCTCTCCGCCCTGTACCGGGCCGAACGGGACGGAACCGACCCCGGCCTGCCCGCCCTGACCTGGAGCTACGCCGACCACGCCCGTGAGCAGCGGGCGGCCGCCGAGGCACCGGACCCCGCCGACCTCGCCCACTGGAAGCGGGCGCTCGGCGACGCCCCGCCGGCACTGGAACTGCCCGTCGACCGGCCCAGACCCCCGGTGGCGACCTCCAACGGCCGGGCCGTCTTCCACACCCTGGACGCGGAACTCTCCTCCAGTCTACGGGAGTTGAGCCGCAGTAGCCGTGTCACCCTGTTCATGACCCTGCTCGCCGGCTACGCGGCGATGCTGCACCGGATCACCGGGCAGGAGGACATCGTCATCGGCACGCCGGTCTCGGACCGCCCGCAGCGGGCCGAGGACCTCGTCGGGTTCTTCGTCAACACCGTGGCGCTGCGCTTCGACCTCTCCGAAGACCCCGACTTCGCCACGCTGCTCAAGCGCGTACGCGGGGTGGCACTGGACGCCTACGACCACGCCGGGACGTCCTTCGAGGCGGTGGTGCGCGAGCTCGCGCCCCCGAGGGCGGCCGACCGCACCCCGGTGTTCCAGGTCTGTGCCGAATTCCAGTCCGCCGAGCCGTTCCGGTTCGACCTGCCGGGCGTCGAGGCGACCCCGCTGAACGCCGGACCGGACAAGTCCCTGACCGACCTGACCGTCTACTTCACCGACCAGCCGCAGGGCATCCGCTGTCACCTGGAGTACAACACCGACCTGTTCGACGAGCGCACCGTCGAACGGTTCTTCACGGTCCTGCGCGACCTGCTCGCCGCGGCCGTCGAGGCACCCACGACGCCGCTCTCCCGGCTCGCCCTTATGCCTGCCGAGGGGGACTCGGTCCCCGCGGTCTGGGAGCACGGGCCCCGGCGGCCCCTTCCAGAGACCACGGTGCATGCCTGGATCGCCCGGCAGGCGGCAACGCGGCCCGAACGCACCGCCGTGGTCTGCGGCGACGCCGTGCTGACCTACGGGGAGCTGGAGGAACGGGCCGAGCGGCTCGCCGCCGTGCTCCGCGAGGAGGAAGCGGGCCCGCAGGAGGACGACAGCTCACCCACCGTGGTCGCCGTGTGGCTGCCGCGCTCCGCGGACCTCGTGGTGGCCCTGCTCGCGGTGCTCAAGGCGGGATACGCCTGCCTGCCGCTCGACCCGTCCCTCGGCGCCGCCCGTGCCACGCAGGTGATCACCGGGTGCTGGGTTCGGACCGTGGTGTGCGCCGGACCGGGCAAGGCCGCGTTGGGCCTTGCCCCGAAGGTGCGGACCGTCTCGCCCGACGCCGTGCCCCGGGGCGCGGCGCCGGGCGCGGTCGCCGCCGACGCGTCCTCGGTCTGCTGTGTCCTGCACACCTCGGGCAGCACCGGTGTGCCCAAGGGTGTCATGCTGTCGCACCGCGGCGTCGTGGACCTCTGCCAGTGGCACCACCGCCGTTTCGGCTTCACCGGGGATGACCGCGCCGCCGCCGTGTGCAGCCAGAGCTTCGACGCCTTCCTGATGGAGATCTGGCCGGCGCTGACCGCGGGAGCCTCCGTCGCCGTCGCCGACGAGACGGTCCGCAAGGATCCGCTCGCTCTGGCCCGGTGGTACCGGGAGCTGGGCGTCACCTTCAGCATCCTGCCCACCGCGCTGGGCGAGCAGGTGCTGCGGCTGCCCGCGTCCGACCAGCCCCCGCTGCGCCACCTGCTGCTCGGCGGCGAGGTGCTGCGCACCCGCCCCCGGCCCGAGGCGCCGTACGAGACGGTCAACGTCTACGGACCCACCGAGACGACTGTGGTGTGCACCACCCAGACGGTCAAACCCCACGGAGCCCCGCGCGCCGGGGACCACGAGGTGATCGCCATCGGCCGCCCGGTCGACAACGCGCGCGTACGGGTGGTCGACGCCTCGGGCGCGGCGGTGCCGGTCGGTGCGGTGGGGGAGC
>NZ_POTZ01000456.1 GCF_003236365.1 Streptomyces sp. NTH33 | reverse complement strand
GTCCTGGCCGCCGTACGCACCACCCCTCAGGACCCCGCACCGGCGCGCGCGCACACGAACCGGCTGCCCCCGCACGTCTGGGGCACCCAGCCGCCGCCCGCGCGCGTCCGCGCGCCCCGGCCGCGCCCCCTGTTCGTCCCGTTCGCCACCGTGACCGCCGCCGCGGCCCTCGTCGTCGCCGCGCTGTTCGCCGTCCAGGCGAACCGGACCCAGGAGGAGCTGGACGCCCAGAGGGACCGGGCACGTGAGATCGCCCATGTTCTGGCCGCGCCCGATGCACGGGCCACCACCGGCCGGGACGCGCGGGGTCGCGGTATCGGAGTGATCGCTTCCGCTTCCGAGGGCCGGGCCGTGGTCACCCTGAGCGGATACGCGGCTCCGCCCGGTGGCCGGGCGCACCAGCTCTGGCTCATGCGCCCCGGCGCGCAACCGCGCTCCCTCGGGCTCCTCGCGGGTGACACGCCCCTGGCCGTCTCGGGTCTCACCAAGTCGGCTACGTCACTGGCCGTGACGGTCGAACCCGAAGGGGGATCGGAACAGCCCACCAGCCAGCCATTTGCCCAACTCGCGTTGAAATCGGTCGGATTCGGAGAGTAATCGTCAACCCCCTTGCGGGGTAGGTAAATCCTGTGACCGCGCTACACGAGTGCCCCAAGGGGGACGATAGGGTTACTCTGCCCGGGCCGGGCGGACTCGTACGGGTGGGGAGTGACATGGAGCAGATAACAGTGCGCAGCAGGGCCAGGGTCCCTGCGATCACCTGCGGGAGCAGCGCGACCAGTTCACGCCTCGACCGCCATCTCGCGGTGCTGGCCGGACCCGCCGTGCCGCAGCAGGAGGCGGCGGAGGCGACGTCGCTGATGCGCGAGCTGACCGCGCGTGACGCGCACGACCGCACGGGCAGGAGCGCACGGGTCCGCCGGGTGTCGCTGTTCGCGCCGCTGCGCCGGCTCCGCCGCTCGCTGTTCGGCGGGCACTGAGCGCGGCCTGCGCTCCTTCGGTCCGTTCACCAGGACCCGCGCTCAGGCCACCACGCCGTCCCGGCGCAGCGCTGCGATCTCGTCGTCCGTCATCCCCACGGCACGCAGCAGCGCCCCGGTGTGCTGACCGAGCGCGGGCACGTCCCCCATACGGGGCCCGGCCCCGCCCGGCAGCGTGATCGGCGGCAGCAGCGCCCTGAGCGGCCCGGCCGGCGTCCCCACCTCCCGCCACCGCTCCCGGGCCGCCAGCTGCGGATGCTCCGCCACCTCGTGCAGGTCCCGCAGGCGCGCGCAGGCGATCCCCGCGGCCTCCAGCCGGGCCAGCGCCTCGTCGGCGCCGAGCGCGCCCAGCGCCTTGGCGACCAGCGCGTCGGTCCGCTCCCGGTTCGCGACCCGTGCCGCGTTCGTCGCGAACGCCGGGTCCGTCCCCCACCCCGACTGCTCCAGCACCTGTTCGGTCAGTCGCCGCCACTCCCGGTCGTTCTGCACCGACAGCAGCACGCGCCCGCCGTCCGCGGTCGGGTAGGCGTCGTAGGGGGCGATGACGGCGTGCGCGAGACCGGTGCGCGCCGGGGCGGCGCCGCCGTGCATCGCGTGGTGCAGCGGATGCCCCATCCACTCCGCGAGCGCCTCCAGCATCGACACCTCCACCGGCCCGCCGCGCCCGGTCGTGCCACGGCGCACCAGCGCGGCCAGCACGCCCGAGAAGGCGTACATGGCCGCCGCGACGTCCGCCGCCGGGATCCCCGCCTTCACCGGCTGCTCCGGCGTACCGGTCACCGACACCAGCCCCGCCTCGCACTGCACGAGCATGTCGTACGCCCGCTTGTGCGCGTACGGGCCGCCGGACCCGTACCCCGAGATGTCCACCGCGATCAGCCGCGGGTGCTCGGCGCACAGCGTGGCCGCGTCCAGCCCGAGCCGGGCCGCCGCGCCCTGCGCGAGGTTCTGCACGAACACGTCCGCCTCCGCGACCAGCCGCCGTACGACATCCAGCCCCCGTGGGTCCTTCAGGTCCAGCGCTATCGACTCCTTCCCCCGGTTGCACCACACGAAGTGCGAGGCGAGCCCCCCGGCCGCGGTGTCGTACCCCCGGGCGAAGTCGCCCCCGTCGATCCGCTCGACCTTGACGACCCGGGCGCCGAGGTCGGCGAGCTGCCGGGTGGCGAAGGGCGCCGAGACGGCCTGCTCGACGGCGACGACGGTGATGCCCTCCAGGGGCAGGGGAAACCGGTCCATGAGCCGGATCATGACCCGGGAACGGGGCCCTTGTCACCAGCCGGTCACCGCTGTCCGGTATCCGGTCACCTCTCCCCGCGGGCGTACCGCCGCACGGCGAGGGGCGCGCAGAGCGCGATCAGGACCGCGCACCAGGCGAGGGAGCCGGCGACGGGGTGGGCCACGGGCCGGGCGGCGGCCTCGGGGACCGGAGCGTTGCCGAACAGGTGCCGCAGGGCCGTGGTCACCGCGCTGATCGGATTCCACTCGGCGACCGTCCGCAGCCAGGGCGTGAGGCCGTCGGTGGGGATGTAGGCGTTGGACAGCAGCGGCAGGACGAAGGCCGAAGCGCCCAGATGGCCGAACGAACTGGCCACCGCGGAACGCACCCGCTCGCTGCCCTGGTCCCAGGAGCAGGAGGACGCGGCACGGATCGCCTACCTGGGCCGGCAGCTCGCGAGCGGCGCCTATCCGCGGCTGGCGGCGTCCTTCGCGGAAGACGCCGGTCCGATCGATCTGGAGGCGGTCTTCGCACGGATGCTGGAACGGGTGCTCGACGGGTTCGCGTAGCCCTTCGGTTCGCGTAGCCCCTTCCCCTCACAGCAGCGCGAACTGGCCTTCCGGGCCCTCCTCGTGATGGTCCAGCACGGACGCCGGGCGGCGGGCCGCCTGCGGTACCGGCAGGACGCCCGCCTCCCGCAGCTCGGCGGTGGTGATCGGGGCGGTGATCCGCAACCCGGCCCGGCGGGGCCGTAGTTCCGCCAGCAGTGCGAGGACCGTGATCAGTTCGAGGAGTTCCGACGTCCACGCCTGCGGCCAGGCCGCCGGGCGGATCGCCGCCAGTGTGCCCGGTTCGCCCTCCGAGGTCCGCGCGGCGAACCACTGCTCCAGGACGCGCGACGGGCCCGCCTCGAAGTCCCAGGCCTCCGGCGGGACCGGGGAGACGCGGCCCTCGTCGAGGTGCAGCGTCTCCTCGTCCCGGTCGTAGCGCAGGGTCAGCGGGCGTGGGGGCAGCGGGGCGCGGACGTAGGGGCGGCGGCCGCCGGGCAGCTTGGGGCGTTCGCCGTCGCGGCGCATCAGCCACAGCATCCGGCGGCCCGACTCCACTCCCGCCGCCCAGAGACCGGCGTCCGCCGTGAGCGGGACGGCCGGGCCGGGGCGCGCGGTCGCGAGCGTCCAGGCGAGGACGTCCACCGGGGTGGGGGAGTGCCCGAGGCGGGCGGCTAGATGATCGAGCAGGCCGGGCGCCAGGTTCGGCTCCCGTGCCCCCGGACGGCGGTACAGGGGGCGGACACGGCCCGGCCGGACCAGCGGCAGCAGGGAGGTCGCCAGCAGGAGCGGTTCCGTGGCGCCGGGTGCGGCGGCCGGCTCGGCCACGAAGATCTGCCGGGCGTCCGCCACCCGCCACAGCTCGGGGCGGGCCGCGTCGATCAGGCGGTGGTCGGGGATCAGCCACTGTTCGTCGAAGGGCGCCACCAGCACGCGTACCGGCTCCGGGCACGCTCCCGAGGCGCGGACCAGCTTCTCCGTGCCGCCGGTCCGGCCCGGCAGCTGACCGACCGCCGTGTACGGCGTCCGCGAGCGCGTCGGCTCGAACAGGGTCTCCCGATCGGGGCCCTCGGCCTTCAGCAGGGCGTCCCAGCGGGCCCTCAGACAGCCCGCGTCGGGCGCCGCCGGCCACCCCCGCCCGAGTCGCGGCGGTGCGACGGACCACGGCATGAGGTCGGCCAGCGGCACAGCGTCGTCGTGCGTCACGCCGGGCATCGTACGGCCTGTCCGCGGACCGGTTCAGGTGGCGTCAAGGGTGACCGAGAAGGAGAAACGGTCCCCGCGGTAGTGGATGACCGCCACGTCCAGCGGCCGCCCGGCCGCGTCGTAGGTGATCCCCGTGTAGTGCAGGATCGGGCTGAGCAGAGGGACTTCGAGGAGCCGGGCCGTCTCCGGGTCGGCCAGCCGCGCCTCCACGGTGTCCGTGATCCGGCTGATGTCCGCGCCGACCACGTCCCGCAGCACCTTGGTCATCGGCCACCGCAGCAGGTCGTCCACGGCTATGCGCCGGGCCAGCTCCGGACGGACGTGGTTGCGGGCGTGGTTGGTCGGCTCACCGGTCCTCTCGTCGCTGCGCAGCCGGTGGTACGTCGCCACCTCGCCCAGGTCCGGGAAGAACTCGGCGAGTTCGGCGGGCACGGGCTCCGTGCCGTGGTCCAGCAGTTCGGTGGTCATGCCGGACTGCTGGGCCACGATCGCGTCCACCGAGCCGAGGAGCCGGACCGGGGCACCCCTCCGGGCGTCCGGCTCGATGAACGTGCCGCGCCGCCGGTGACGGGTGATCAGCCCCTCGTCCTCCAGCTCCTTCAGCGCCTGCCGCATGGTCAGCACGCTCACGCCGTAGTGCCCCGCCAGCTGTTCCTCGGTGGGCAGGCGCAGTGGGTCCCGGGGCGAGCGGCCGAGGATCGAGGCGCGCAGCGACTGGGACACCTGGTACCACAACGGCAGCTTGCGGTTCAGGACGATCGAATCCGGGGCGAAGGAGGTCACGGGCCATCCGTACCGGTAGGGAATCGGTCAGGGCAAGAGGCGGAAGTGCCGCTCGAGGCCCTGCCAGACGTCGTCGTAGCGCTGCTGCAGGTGCTCGGCCCGCGCCGCGTGCGGCGTGAGCGTCACCGGCCAGCGGGTCTCGAACATGAACGCCAGCCCGTCGTCGACCTTCTGCGGCTTCAGCTCCGCCGCGCTCGCCCGGTCGAACGTCTCCCGGTCCGGGCCGTGCGCCGACATCATGTTGTGCAGCGAGCCGCCGCCCGGCACGAAACCGCCCTCTCCGGCCGTCTTCGCGTCGTAGGCGCCCTCGATCAGGCCCATGTACTCGCTCATCACGTTCCGGTGGAAGTACGGCGGCCGGAAGGTGTCCTCGCCCACCAGCCAGCGCGGCGCGAAGACCACGAAGTCGATGCCGGCCAGGCCCGGGGTGTCGGAGGGCGAGGTCAGCACCGTGAAGACCGACGGGTCCGGGTGGTCGTAGGAGATCGTGCCGATGACGTTGAAGCGGCGCAGGTCGTAGACGTACGGCACGTGGTTGCCGTGCCAGGCGACGACGTCGAGCGGGGAGTGGTCGTAGGTGGCGGTCCACAGGTTGCCGCAGAACTTGTTCACCACCTCCACCGGGCCGTCCACGTCCTCGTACGCGGCGACGGGCGCCATGAAGTCCCGTGCGTTGGCGAGGCCGTTGGCGCCGATGGGGCCGAGGTCGGGGAGACGGAAGGGAGCGCCGTAGTTCTCGCAGACGTAACCGCGG
>NZ_POTZ01000455.1 GCF_003236365.1 Streptomyces sp. NTH33 | reverse complement strand
GGCTCGGAGATGTGTATAAGAGCCAGCCCATGCACGGCCCCACTCCGCCCCCGCCCCTGCCCACCGAGAAGCTGCGGTTCGCGATGCCGCCGATGCACGAGTCGGTGGAGGACGAACGCCGGCACCGCAAGGAACGGCTCGCGGGCGCGCTGCGGCTCTTCGGCAGGTACGGCTTCGAGGACGGCGTATCGAGCCACATCACCGCCCGCGACCCCGAGTTCAGCGACTGCTTCTGGGTCAATCCCTTCGGGATGCCGTTCAAGCACGTCACGGTGAGCGACCTGGTGCTCGCCAACCAGGAGGGGCAGGTGATCGAGGGCGGCCACCACGTCAACCAGGCCGCGTTCACCGTGCACGCCCAGGTCCACGCGGCCCGCCCGGACGTCGTGGCCGTCGTCCACTGTCACTCGGTGCACGGCCGGGCCCTGGCGGCCCTCGGCGACCTGCTGGACCCCATCACCCAGGAGAGCTGCGCCTTCTACGAGGACCACGCCCTCTACGACGCGTACACCGGAGTCACCGCCGACGCGGAGGAGGGCCGCCGCATCGCGGCCGCGCTGGGCTCCGGCAAGGCGCTGGTGCTGCGCAACCACGGACTGCTGACGGTCGGTGACTCGGTGGACGCGGCGGCCTGGTGGTTCCTGTCCATGGAACGCTCCAGCCAGGTCCAGCTGACCGCCCGCGCGGCGGGTCGGCCGGTCCTGATCGGCCACGACCTGGCGGTGACGACCCGGGAGCAGCTGGGCGGGGACCTGGTCGCCTGGATCAACTACCAGCCCCTGTGGCAGGACATCAGCCGCGCCGAACCCGACCTGCTGAGCTGAGCTGAGCTGAGCTGAGCCGAGCTGAGACCTGAGGCCTGAGATGGTGGCCAAAATACTGGCCGAGCCGCTTTGTGGGGTCATGGAGCTGGTGCCCGGCCCGGCGACGGGGGCGGTCGTGTGCCGCGAGAGGCCGAGGGTACGACAGCTCGGTGCTACCCCCGGGAGTGGCGCAGGCGTTAGCATCGGCGCCCGAGCAGTCACAGATCCGGGGAAGACATGCAACTCAGTGTTCAAGTCGACGTCCCTGACGGCCATCCAGGTGCCTTGGACCTCTACGAGTGGCTGACTCGCGATCCCGATGTCCTACGTGTGGCCGAACCAGTGCTGGCGCTCGACGACGAGCCGGACACGCTGGGCGGTCTGGAGGTCATCGAATTCGCCGTCTCGAATGTCATGGTCTTCGCCAACCTACTGGTCGCCATTGCCTCCTGGCGTGACGGACGTTCACCGGGGGCGGAGGTATGCATCGAACGTGACGGTGTCACGCTGCGTGTCGAGCATACCGACCCAGAGGACGCGCGCCGGATGTTCGAGCAGTTGACGGGCACGCATGAACCCGACGGCCGCACGGACGAGTCACATGAGCGTCGGCCCGATGATGAGGCGCCTTGATCCAGAGCGGTTGGCCGGAACTGCGGCTGTCGGATCCGGCCAAGTCCCGGGCCGTTCTCATCGAGGCCCACGAGTTCGCCCGGAACGGCGCCGGGATCCGGGACCCCAGACGTCATCTCGCCTCGCGTCCTTCGGTGGAGAGGGGCTGCCGACGCCTGGCCGAATTGTTCCAGGACCCTGCGGTTTGGGGGCTTTACCGTGAGAACTGTCACGTGGTCTCGCAGCCCACACGGGATGCCCTGTTGGGGGCCGTGCACGATGCGGCGGCAGCGGCCACGGACACACTCGTCGTGTACTACGCCGGCCACGGACTGCTGTATCCGTTCAGCACCGGATTACATCTGTCCGTGCCGGAGACGACGAAGGACAAGCCGTTCACGGCCGTGAGGTACGAGGACGTCCGCGGAATCCTGCTGGGGGCCGTCCACGTCAGACGCAAAGTCGTCATCCTCGACTGCTGTTTCAGCGGCACGGCGCTCAGGGAATCGCTGTCGTCCGGCGATGACGCAACGCTTCTGGCCGATGTTCAGGGCACCTCGGTCCTTGCCGCGTCTCCTGCCACCCAATGGGCGCTGGCCGTCGAGGGCGAGCAGTATCCCGCGTTCACCGGTGAGCTCATCGCCTTGCTGGAGGCGGGCGTTTCAGGTGGTCCCGAGCTGCTGACCATGGCGGATCTCTTCGACCACGTCGACCGATCCCTGATGCAGAAGAACCGTCCCCGCCCGCAGCAGCTCAACCGGGACCGGGGAGCGAGCATCTGCATCGCACGCAATCAGGCACCGCCGCTTCACCAGGAACCGCCCGAGAACCGGGAGGAGCAGAACGGAAAATCCGGGAGCGGGAGGAGGCGGATGCTGCTGGCGATCGGTCTGCTCGTTGTCTTCGCCGTCCTCATCTATTTCTGGCTGCTTCCGGACGGCACCGGAAGACAGGACGGTGCCTCTGGCGGGAGTACGTCCGGAAAACCTTCTGTGTTGCCGGGGATCACCTGCGGAAAGGCGCAGACCACCTTTGACACCGGCGATGGCGTGAAACGAACGGAGGTCTCCATCAAGGTTGTGCACGATGCCGCGTGCAAAGGCGACTTCGACGCCATGGAGGTGGCCATGGATCGGGGAGGCTTCGACATAACGGAGTCCATGGGCGCAGATCCCAACAAGGTCATCGCGATGTGGAAGAAGCGAAAGGACCGCACAGCCCTGCTGCGGCCTCTGGTGACCTTGTTGGAACAGAAGCCGGAGGTCTCGCAGGGGGGCCTGACGTTCTCCAACGGCCGGTACGTGACCACGTGGCAGCGAGGTGCCGGTACACAGCCCGACTCACATCTCAGGTGGTCCGGATACTTCGACTGCCGCCATATCGCGGAATCCATGAGTTTCATGTGCACCGCCCCGTAGTCCGGAAGTTCCGTGTGAGCCCGTCGTCCGTGAGCCGCTTGCGTCCTCTCCTCAGGACCGAGGCGCGGCGGAAGCTCGTCGTCGACGAAGCGGATCAGGAAGCCGAGGACCTCCCCGGCCTTAACCTCGACCGCGCGGGCCGGGGCGGCCAGGCCAAAGTGCTGCATCTTGTTGCGGTGCTTCTCCAGGCCGGTGAGTGCCTCCTCCTTGACCGCGGAGGCCGGCTCTGCCAGTACCTCGGCCACCGTGACACGGGCATTCACCAGTCGCTGCAGCACACGTTCATGCCCACTCAGCCCGAACCCAACGATCACGTTCGGAATGCGGATGGCTTCTGAGACCTGAGACCGCCCGGGGCGGCCGGACCCGGCCGTACGGGCATACGCGCAGCCGGGTCAACGCGGCGGCTCCGGCTTCACCCGCGCTGACCGGGCCGGACCGCACCTGACCGCCGGGGACGGAGTGGGGTAGGGCACAATTCGCTGACAGCGTAGGGGTGTTGTCCGCGGATTCGCTGCGGGCTGACGGAGAAGGCGGGCGTCGGGCGTGGCGGTGCAGGAAGCGAGAGACGGTGCGGCGGCGGCTGCCCACGGGGGCGGCTGCACGTGTGGGGACTGTCCGCACGGGGCGCGTGCGGGGCACCGGCGGGCCGTCGCCGAATTCCTCCTCAAGCGGGACGAGTTCGCCGCCGGGCAGGGCCTGCCGGCGGCCGTGGCCCACTCGGCGCCGGCCTCCCGGCAGTGGATCTCGGCGGAGTTGACCCAGTCGGCGGAACTCGTCGCCGAGCGCGGCCGGGCCGAGGGGCGGGCCTGGCTGGCCCGGCTGTGGCGCTGGACGGCGTACACGGTGTGGGCGGCGGTCGTGCTGCTGCTCCTGGTGCAGGCGCTGACGGCCGTCGGCGCGGGCTGGAGCACCGCGCGGACGGCGGGGCTGCTCGCGGCGGTCGTGGTGGGCGGTGCGCTGACCGCCGCCTCCTGGTTCCACCGGGCGCGCGGCGGGGCGCTGGCCCCGGTCATCGGCGAGGACAACCGGCTGTCCACCTCGCGGGCGGTCGCCGCCGGGTGGGTGCTGTTCGTGGCGTACGCGGTGCTGGTCCTGGTGGGCCGGCTGGCGGCCGCCTCGGAGCACGCGGAGCGCGACGCGCTGATCTCCGGGCTGGAGCTGGCCCGGGGCGCCGGTGTGGTCACCGTGCTCGCCGTGGTGTGCGGGATCGCGGTCCTGGTGCGGCGGGTCGTCGGGCTGCGGGTGCAGGAGCAGCGGCTGCAGAAGGTGCGGGCGGACCGGCCGTGCGCGGCCGACCTGCTGACCGACGACGCGGGACGGGGAACGTTCGCGGACATCCAGTACGTCGTGATCAGCGCCGTGGCCCTGGCCTTCGCGGCGGTCCGGCTGGCCCGGCGCCCCGACCAGCTGCCCGACCTGCCGTGGGGACTCGCGGTGGTGGTGCTGGTGTCGGCGGCGACCTACCTGGCGGGCAAGTACGCCGAGGGCGGGCGGCCGGTCGTCCTGTCGGTGGTCCGGGCCCGGGAGGCCGGGGACCTGGACGCGCCGATCCGCACCGGCGACGACATCGAGATCCGCGGCGCGGGCTTCGTCCCGCCGGGCGCGCAGGGAGCAGACCGGCTGGCGCGGATGGTGGTCCGCATCGGCGCGGTCAACGTCCATGTGCCCCTGGTCCCGGTCACGGGCGGCTTCAGCAACCCGACGGACACGGCACTGACCGTGCCCGTCCCGGCGGACGTGGAGCCGGGCCGGGTCGAGGTGCAGGTGGTGACGGCGGCGGGTGTGGAGACGAACCGGTACACGATCGACGTCACGGAGTGACGGCACGGATCGACGCCATGGAATGACGGCACGGATCGACGCCATGGAATGACGGCACGGAATGACGGCGCCTCCACCTCCCGGTGTGCCGGTCACCTCCTGACAGACGGGCCGAAGTCACGTACAGACGGGCCGAAGGCACGCGGAAGCCGGAAAAACGGCTCCACCGGGTTGAGCGGGTCATGTCTTGCATACGTATGTTCTGGTGAGCGGCAGACCACGTAGACGGCACGGTGGTGAGAGGCGGCTGGTAATGATGACTCACGGTATTCGTACGGACACGCATTCCATGTATGCCGACCGACGCGAGACCTGGCGCGACACCGCCGCCCGCTATGCCCTCCTTCCCCTCCGTGTCTTCCTGGGCATCACCTTCACCTACGCCGGTCTCGACAAGCTCACCGACAGCGGCTTCATGAAGGACGCCGGCCCCGGGTCGATCGGCGACACGATGCGCGCGGTCCGCGACTCCTCCGCCATACCCGCCCTGGTCGACCTGGCCCTGAAGAACCCGGTCGGCTTCGGCCACGGCATCGCCCTCGCCGAACTGGCCGTCGGTCTCGGCACCCTCGTCGGCCTCCTCGGCCGTCTGGCCGCACTGGGCGGCGCGCTGATCTCCCTCAGCCTGCGGCTCACGGTCAGCTGGGCCACCACCCCCTACTACTACGGCAACGACCTCGCCTATCTGATGGCCTGGCTGCCCCTCGTCCTCGCCGGCGCCCCGATGCTCTCCCTCGACGCCGCGTTGCGAGCGCGGCGACGGCGTTGGACGGGGGAGTACGCGTAGTCGGCCGGAAGGCACCGGTGGCTCAGCCGGCCCCTCCCGCCCCGGTC
>NZ_POTZ01000454.1 GCF_003236365.1 Streptomyces sp. NTH33 | reverse complement strand
GTGCGGGGCCGTGTGCTCCACGCAGAGCGGGACGCGGCAGGAGGCGCACGGGGAGCGTCCGCCCCAGCACGCACAGCCGGCGACGGCCGTGCAGGAGGCGGCGGTGGCCGCGCCCCCGGACGGGCGCGTGACGGCGGTGGGCGGGTACGTGCCGCGCCCGGTGGGGCACGTGGTCCAGGTCGGGGGGCGGGCGCCGCCCGGCGGCTTCGGCATCTGACGTTCTGTCCCGTTCGCCGTTCGAACCGCCGTGACCACGCCGACCGTGGTCGCGGTGTGCCCGCCGGAGGCCTTTCTTGATCCGTTCAAACAAGGTGAGGACGTTGTTCGCCCTCATCGTGATCGCCCTGTCCGTCTACATCACCGTCACCGTTCCGGTCCGTCTCGGACTCGACCTGCGGGGCGGCACCCAGATCGTCCTGGAGACCCGCTCCACCCCGACCACCAAGGCCGACCGCGCGGCCACCGACCGCACCCTGGAGGTGCTCCGCGGCCGGGTCGACGCGCTCGGTGTGGCCGAGCCGACCCTCGTCCGCTCGGGCAGCAACCGGATCATCGTCGAGCTGCCCGGCGTACAGGACCCGAAGAAGGCGGCCGACGTGCTCGGCCGTACCGCCCAGCTGACCTTCCACCCGGTGCTCGGCCCGGCCGACGCCACCGAGGACACCGCCAAGCCCAAGCCCGGGGAGTCCAAGGATCCCAAGAAACCCGGGGACTCCGAGGAACTCGTGCTCCCCGACGAGTCGGGGCAGAAGCTGCGCCTTGCGAAGACCGCCCTGACCGGCAAGGACGTCAAGGGCGCCGACGCCCGCTTCGACCAGGAGATGGGCGCGGGCTGGCACGTCACCATCGACTTCGACAAGACGGGACGCAGCGGCTGGGCCAAGCTGACCGGTGAGGCCGCCTGCAAGCCGGTGGGCGACCCCGCGCGCCGCGTCGCCATCGTGCTCGACGACCGGATCATCTCCTCCCCGCAGGTCGACCCGTCGGTCGCCTGCGGTACGGGCATCCCCGGCGGCTCCACGCAGATCACCGGCTCCTTCGGCGACGCCGAGGCCCGCGAGCTGGCCCTGCTGATCAACGGCGGCGCCCTGCCCGTGCCGGTCGCGACGGTCGAACAGCACACCGTCGGCCCGACCCTGGGCGCCACCGCCATCGAGGCCACCGCCTGGGCCGCGGTGATCGGCACCATCCTGACCGCGCTGTTCATCACCATCGTCTACCGGCTCACCGGCTTCCTCGCGACCGTGGCCCTGGTCTGCTACGGCGTGATCTCCTACGCCGCCCTGGCCGGTCTCGGCGCCACCCTGACCCTGCCGGGCCTGGCCGGTTTCGTGCTGGCGATCGGCATGGCCGTGGACGCCAACGTGCTCGTCTTCGAACGCGCCCGCGAGGAGTACGCCGACATGCACCGGCCCAGCACGCGCTCGGCCCTCACCGCCGGCTTCCGCAACGCCTTCAGCGCGATCGCCGACTCCAACGTCACCACGCTGATCGCGGCCGGACTGCTGTTCTTCCTGTCCACCGGCCCGGTGCGAGGCTTCGCCGTCACCCTCGCCATCGGTGTCGTCGCCTCCATGATCAGCGCCCTGGTGATCACCCGCGTACTCGCCGAGTTCGCCGTGTCCCGCCCGTCGGTGCGCCGCCGCCCGCTGTTCACGGGCCTGGCGACCACCGGCCGGGTGCGCGACTTCCTCGTGCGCCGCGACCCGCAGCTGATGAAGCACCCGCGCCGCTGGCTGGCCGCCTCCGCGATCGTGCTCGTGCTCGCCGGAACGGGCATCGCGGTCCGGGGCCTGAACTTCGGCCTGGAGTTCACCGGCGGCCGGCTGATCGAGTACAGCACCAGCACCTCCGTGGACCCCGAGCGGGCCCGCATCGCCCTCGCCGACGCCGGATTCCCCGGCGCGGTCGTGCAGTCCTCCGGCGACAACGGGCTGACCGTGCGCACCGAGGAGCTGACCGACGCCCAGGCGGTCAAGGTCGCCGACACCATCGGCACCCTCGGCGGTGAGACGGAGAAGGTCCGCGACGAGCTGATCGGCCCGAGCATCGGAGAGGAGCTGCGCCGCAACGCCCTCATCGCCCTCTCCATGGCCCTCGGCGCCCAGCTGCTGTACCTCGCCGCCCGCTTCCGCTGGCTGTTCGGCTCCGCCGCGGTCGCCACGCTCGCGCACGACGTGGTCATCCTCGTCGGCGTCTTCGCGTGGCTGGGCAAGCCCATCGACGGCGTGTTCCTGGCGTCCCTGCTCACCGTCATCGGCTACTCGGTCAACGACTCGGTGGTCGTCTTCGACCGCATCCGGGAGCTGGTCCGGCGGAACCGCAAGGCGCCCCTGCCCGAGGTCTGCAACAACGCGATCCTGCAGACCGTGCCCCGCACCGTCAACACGGGCATGGGCGCGCTGCTGATCCTCGCCTCCCTGGCGGTATTCGGCGGGGACTCGCTGACCGACTTCGCGCTCGCGCTGCTCATCGGCCTGGTGGTCGGCACCTACTCCTCGGTGTTCACCGCCACCCCGCTCGCCATCGAGTTCAGCAACCGCCGGGGCGGCACCCCGAGCCGCCCGCAGCGCCGCAAGCCGGCGGCCCGCCGTCCCGTCCAGGGCGCGCAGGTCTGATGCGGCCGTTCCGGTGGGCGGTGCACCCCGCCGCCCACCGGAAATGGGTGCTGCGACCGATGGCCGCGGCTTTCGCGCCGGGCCACTCTGGAGAGTCAGGAGGGGGGCCGTACGTCACCGCGGCCCCCCTCGTCACCGGCTCTCTGCCAGCCAGAAGGGACCGTATGCCGATGTCGTGGGAGACCACCCGCAGTGCCTCCGCGGCCGAGCGCATGAACGCGCACGAGGCCCGGCAGCGCCTGGAACACGAGCGCAACTCCCGCCTCGCACAGCTGCGGGCCATCGAGGAGAGCGCCAACGGCGGCCAGGAGGCCGACGACCTCCTGAGCGCGCAGAAGACCGCCCTGAAGCTGGCCCTGAAGGACATCGAGGCCGCCTTCGGACGGCTGGACGGCGGTTCGTACGGAAGCTGCGAGGACTGCGCCAAGCCCATCCCGGTGGAACGGCTGGAGATCCTGCCGTACGCCCGCTGCTGCGTGCCCTGCCAGCAGCGCGCCGGCTGACCGGCGGCCTCCCCGGGCCGGCCCGGGGAGGCCGTGGACGCGGCCCGGACGGGAGCGGCGGCGGCCCCGGTGGCCGTGCCGGGACCGTCCGCGCGTGTCCCGGACGACGACGCCCGGCGCGCTGGCACTTATCCTGAGCTCCTCAGGGGAAGGGGAGTGAGCGATGCGCTGGATCTGGTGGGTGGCGATCCTGTTCTGGACGGGCGGTTTGGCCTGGTTCGCCGACACCGTTCGCACCGCGCTGCGCAACCGGCACGAGCGGAAGCTGGAACTGATGGAGGCGGCGAAGGCGGAGCGGCTGGCCGTGGAGGCGGCGCACAAGCCGCCGGAGCCGGTGTGCGGGTGCACGCACCATCTGGCCAAGCACGACAAGAGCGGCCGCTGCCACGAGCGCGTCGAGGTCCCGACGGCCTGGGACGAGAACAAGAAGCCGCTGCGCTTCGAGCCGGGGCAGTGCAACTGCCAGCAGTACGTGGGCCCTCAGCCGTTGTCCCAGGTGTACGCCGAGGAACTCACCGACCGCGCCTGACCTCCGGCGCCTCTCCGGCATCCCAGGCATCTCCGGCGTCCCACGTCGCCGTCACGGCTCCGCCCGCCCGTGGTCCTCCTCGGCCGGGTCGTGGTCGGTGAAGCTCGCGAAGTACGCCGCTGCCATGTCCTCCTCCCCGTGCCCCTGGGCGGCGGCGCGGGCGAAGCGTTCGGCGCTCGCGGCGGCCACGTCGAGGCGGACGCCGTGGCGCTCGCCGGCCCGGACGATCAGGCGGGCGTCCTTCTCCGCGGTGGTCACCGCGAAGCTCGGCGGGAGGAACGTGTCCTCGAGGATGACATCGGCCTTGGCGTGCAGGTAGCCCATGTCGAGTGGACCGCCCGCGATGAGGTCGAAGAAGCCCCGCGGGTCCACGCCGAGCCCCTTGGCCAGGGCCAGTGCCTCGCCGGTCGCCGCGGTGACCGCGATGACCCAGCTGTTGGCCACCAGCTTCAGCCGCGTGGCGGTGGCCGCCGCGGCGTCCTCGCCGGTCCACACCGTACGGGCGCCGACCGCCTCGAACACCGGCGTCACCGCCTGCCGGCCCTCGACGGGTCCCGCCGCCAGCACGGTCAGCCGGCCGGCCTCGGCCGGCTGCCTGGTGCCCAGCACGGGCGCGTCGTAGAAGACCAGGCCGTGCTCGTCGGCGAGGGCGGCCAGTTCGGCGACCGACTCCAGTCCCGCCGTGGTCGACTGCGCCCACACGGCGCCCCGGCGCAGCGCGGGGGCGGCCTCGCGCATCACCTCCAGGACCGTGCCGCCGTCGTAGAGCATCGTCAGGACCGCGTCGGCGTCGCGCACCGCCTCGGCGGGGGTCCCGGCGACCTCGGCACCGTCGGAGGCCAGGGGCTCGGCCTTGGCCCGGGTGCGGTTCCAGACCCGGACGGTGTGTCCGGCGCGCACGAGGTTGCGGGCCATCGCGGCGCCCATGATCCCGGTGCCCAGGACGGCCACGGTACGGGTGTCGGTCATGTCGTCCACCTCCTGGTCGGTGCTGACACGTGCGGTGCGTGCCGCGCGGGCTCCGGGCCCGGCGTCCGCACGGATGACGTGACGTACGGGTTGCGGGTACCCGCCCCCGGGTGAGCAGCGTCACACGGGCGGCGGCGGGTTTTTGCCAAATCAAAAGGTTCCTTACGCTTCCCCGCACGTATCAGTGGCTGTCCGAACCGCCTGTGGGCGGGATCCATGACCGCGCAGGAGGCACGGTGCGCTTTTCGCGGAACGCGACGGGAACGCTCTTCGTGGGCGGTGCCCTCAGCCTGACCCTTGTCGCACTCGGCTACCCGGCCATGCTCGGTCTGGACAAGGTCTCCAACGACGGCGACCGGATCATCGCCCAGACGCAGTGGGGGCCGCTGACGGAGTCGGACCGGGACTTCGTGGTCAAGGTGCGCGCGGCCGGGCTGTGGGAGTACCCCCTCGGTCAGATGGCCCTGAAGAAGGGGACGACCCCGGAGGTCGTCACCGCGGGCGAGCACCTGATCGACGGTCACGCGGCGCTGGACACCAGCTGCCGCAAGATCGCCCCCTTGCTCAACATCACGCTGCCGAACGCGGCCAGCCCGCAGCAGGAGGGCTTCGTCACCACGATCGGGAGCAAGACCGGCAAGGAGTTCGACTCCGAGCTGGCCAACATCCTGCGCATGACGCACGGCTCGATCTTCAACACCATCGCGAAGGTCCGCTCCACGACCAAGAACAGCCTGGTCCGCGAGCTCGCCAACCAGGCCAACGACACCGTCCTCGACCACATCATGGTTCTGGAGGCCACCGGACTGGTCAACTTCGAGCAGACGCTGCACATGCAGACGAGCCCGCCGAAGCTGCCCTCCTCGGACCTGACC
>NZ_POTZ01000453.1 GCF_003236365.1 Streptomyces sp. NTH33 | reverse complement strand
GGCCGGGGAGGTACCCGTGGCGGCGGACGCGGGCGTGACAGTGTGTGCGGGGGCCGGAACCGTCGCATCGATTCCAGCCACTTTCGAAGGGTGAGGGGCGTTCATGGCGTCCGGCTTTCCGACCGGTGCGTACTGCTCAAAAGCATCGCAAACCCCCATGTCGTTCTGCGCCACCGGCAGTGTCTCCACATGTACACGCACTCGTGAGGAGATGTCCAGCATTGTCCTGCCGGGATTCCTGGTGTCAGAGGGTCTTCCTGGGGGTTCTCCCGAACCCCTTGCGAAAATACGAAGTTGGCTTGAAACTGCCTCGGGTGATGGCCCATTGCGGTCGACTGGGTCTGCTCCACAGAGCGTCACAGCGGTCGTGATGGGTACGTACTCGGAGAAGGCCAGGGGTGGTGGGGGCCACCCGGAACCTGGCGACGGACCCGGGCGTCCTATCCACCGACGACCGTGCCCCATCCTCGCGTGATGGAGGCGGAGGGCAAGCGCGCAACGCCACATCGCCATGCTCCGCCACCCCACGCCACGCCCATGCTTTTGGTAGACGCAGTATGGACGGGGCTGCCGCGGAAGCAGCCAATGCTCGGCCCATAGGGGTTCCCCGTGCCTGAAGGCAGGGGTGTGATGCGCCAACAGGTACGCACAGTGAAGTGATCGACACATGGTGTGAGTGGTCCAGCGGTGTTGCCAGCGGTGCAACGGAAAGGAACGAGCACTCATGCGCGAGATCCCGGGAAGGCGACGCAGGCTCCTGTCCCAGCGCAGCGACGGAGGGTCCGAGCCGGTCAGCGCGGCCCTGACCTTCGCGGCCCAGTGGCGGTGGCCCGTACTCCCGGGCGTGGCACCGGATCCGCGGCGGCCCGGCCGCTGCGGCTGCCCCGACCCGGACTGCACGGTGCCCGGCGCGCACCCCTTCGACCCCGGCCTCCTCGCGGCCACCACCGACGCCCGCATGATCCGCTGGTGGTGGACCAACCGGCCCGCCGCGCCGATCGTCCTGGCCACCGGAGGCAGGGCCCCCTGCGCGGTGAGCCTGCCGGCCCTCCCGGCCGCCCGGGCCCTCACCGCGCTCGACCTCGTCGGCATACGGCTCGGCCCGGTCGTCGCCTCGCCCACGCGCTGGGCGATCCTCGTCAAGCCGTACTCCATGGAACAGCTGGGCGAACTGCTCTACGCCAAGGACTTCGTCCCCGGTTCCCTCCGCTTCCACGGCGAGGGCGGCTACCTCGCGCTGCCCCCCTCCGAGACCGGGGCCGGACCGATCCGCTGGGAACGGGCTCCGCTGCCCGGTTCCGCCTCACCCTGGGTGCCGGACGTGGAGGCCGTGGTCGACGCCGTGGTGGAGGCCCTCACTCGTACGGGTGTGAGCGCGCCCGAGTTGTAGGGGTGTCGGGCGCGCGGCGGGCGAAGCGCCCGCCGCGCGCCGTTATCGTCCCCGCATGCTGCGTCATCGCGGAGGACACGGAGGCCGAACGCTGCCGCGCGGCGGTCCCGGCCCCCGGCGGGTCCGTCTGCTCGCCCTGTCGGCCGTCGTGGCCGGTGCCGTGGCACTGCCGCTGGCCGTGGAGTCCGCGGGCCAGGTGGGCGGCCGGAGCCCCGCGGCCGCCCGACCCGCCGTACGCCCCCTGCCGCGCGGCGACGACAGGATTCCGTCCGCCGAACCCGGCCGTTCCCCGCTGCTGCTCGGCCTGGGCCTGGCCACCGCCGCGCGCTGCGGCCCGGAGGTCACCTCGCCCGACGGGGTCGAGGCGCAGACCTGTGTGCTGACCCAGGGTCAGGACACCTGGGCGCGCGCCTACTACCGCAACGCCACCGGCCGTCCCCTGGATGCCGACCTGACCCTGATGGGCCCGGGCGAGCGCACCGTGCGGACGCACTGCGCGCCGGACGGGGACGACGAGCCGGGGACGTGCGAGACACCCCGGGAGCACATGCGGGGAGCGCCCAGGGCGTACACCGCCGTCGCGGAGTTCGCCGAACGCGGCGCGAGCGGAACGCTGTTGCTACGCTCCGGAAGCAACTCACCTGTGGTGACGGAAGGTTGATGAGTGACTGCGCGCCGTGAGTGGCGGCGCGCATGCGAAGGCCCGGTTGCTGGCGACGGGGGATGCACCAGCAACCGGGCTACTTGCACGGTAACAAGAGATCGGCGGTTCGCAAATTCGATCTCAGTTTTCCAGTCACCGGGTGGACCGCCTTTCCGGTCACCGACTCCCCTGCGGTGACCGGAAGTTGTGACTGGAGTCACCTACTGTGGTGAAGCCGTGCGGCTGACCGGCCGGTCAGCCGCACCCCGGTGGATCAACTGAGCGTGACCTGCCGGTTGGTCAGACCGCCGCGAGCCCGGCGCTCGTCCCCGGTCAGCGGCGCCTGGGCGGCCAGGGCCTCGGCCAGCCGCTCGGCGAACTCGGCGGCCGGCTTCTCCACGTCCTGGGCGCCGACCTCGCTCGGCAGGTCCCACACCGGCACCGTCAGGCCGTGGGCGCGGAAGGAGCCCACGAGCCGGGTGTTCTCGCCCAGGCTCGAACGGCCTGCCGCGTGCAGCCGCGCCAGAGCGTCCAGAAGTCGCTCCTCCGGGTGCGGCATGACCCAGCGCAGGTGGTTCTTCTCCGGTGTCCGGCACCAGTACGCGGCCTCGACGCCCTGCAGGCGCACGGTCGGGATGGCCGCCGCGTTGGCCCGCTCCAGGGAGGCGGTGACCTCCGGTGTCGCGTTCTCCGCGTCCGGCACCCAGAACTCGAAGCCCTCGTGCACCACCGGCTCGAAAGGGGCCTCGGCGTCGAGCAGGTCCTGCAGCCGCGGACCGTCGGCCGGGGCGCGGCGGCCCTGCACCGGCGTGCCGGGCTCGGCCTCCAGCGCGCGCAGCAGGGTGTCGGCGAGGTCGCGGCTGATGTCGCCGGACGCCGTGTCGTTCTGCAGGCCGAGCAGCACCGAGCCGTCGTCACGGCGCAGCGCGGGCCAGGCCATCGGCAGGACCGTGGCGAGCGTGACCGCCGGGACGTCCTCGGGCAGGCCGTTCTTGAGGGTCAGCCCGGCCGTGGCGGCGGGGACCAGCTCGCGCAGCGCCACCCAGTCGCACTCGCCGGGAAGTCCTTCGAACGGCCGCTGCACCAGCTCGGTCACCGCGTGCGCGGCGGTCCGGCCGTGGCAGGCCTTGTAGCGGCGGCCGCTGCCACAGGGGCACGGCTCACGCGCGCCGACCACCGGGATCTCTCCGTCCGTGAGCTGCGGGCGCTTGGCCTTCGTCTGGGGTCGCTTCTTGGCCATCTGGGTGTCTCCCGGTTACGGCTCGTCTCGTACGGGCGCGAGCCTAGCCGTTTGCGCCGTCGACGACGGGACCCTGTGGACAAGGCGGGCGATGCGGACGGCCGATCGTGCTTCGGCAGCCCCTGACCTGGGCCCACCGTGCGGCGTGCCCGCCGCGTGCCGCACGCGTGCGTGTTCAGTCCAGGGCGTCGAACGTGTCCGCGAAACCCAGCTCGGGCAGGGCCGACACC
Source organism: Streptomyces sp. NTH33 (assembly GCF_003236365.1). GTDB lineage: Bacteria > Actinomycetota > Actinomycetes > Streptomycetales > Streptomycetaceae > Streptomyces. The sequence goes on along the minus strand of NZ_POTZ01000453.1, from coordinate 1,998 downwards.
GCAGGTGCGGTGACCCGGGAGGCGAAGTCGTCGCGGCGGTGGCCGGCGTCCGGGTCGTGCACGTCGTCGTGGACGACCACCCACACGGTGACCTCGCCGTCCGCGTCGTCCCGTACGCCCCAGTCCTCGCAGAGCGCGGTGATGATGTTCAGCCCGCGGCCTCCGTGCGCGGTGACCGAGGGGGTGGCCGGGGCCGGGCGGGTCGGGCCGCCGCCGTCGGTCACCTCCACGACCAGCCGGCCGCCCGCGTCCACGCGCCACGCGGCCCGGACGTCGCCGTCACCGGCCAGGGCGCCGCCCAGTGGCCGGCCGTGTCTGCAGGCATTGCTCAAGAGTTCGGAAAGGACCAGTACAGCATCGTCGATGACCGATTCCGCCACACCGCCTCTGCGCAACTGCTCACGCATCCGGTGACGTGCTTCCCCCACGCCCGCAGGACCATGGGGTACGGCCATGCTCGACGACGTGGGCACCTCCTGTGCCACCACCAACGCCACCCCCGAGACCTCCTTCGCCCCACGCCACGGTGTGGATGCCCCACCGGCCTGTACCGGAAACCGGCCGATTGTCGTCCGAGGACGCATTCAAAACGGTCGAACACGCACCGAAAGCGCCGGAGCACTCCCTGTCGTCATGTGGCTGGATTTTCACGGTGTGGCCGAAAGGGGAGAATGGTGCGGTGCGGCCCTCCCGGTCGAGGCCGACGACGGACCCGCGACGGGCTCGCGACGGACCTACGACCGATCGGCGACCGATCGGCAGCCGAGCAGTGGCCGATCGGCGGCCGAGTCCCGACGGGCCCGTGGCCGGTCAGCGGCCGAGCCGGTGCAGGACCGCGCGCGGGCGGTTGGTGATGATGGCGTCGACGCCCAGGCCGGCGCAGAGGTCGACGTCCTCGGAGTCGTTCACCGTCCACACGTGCACGTGGTGCCCCGCCCGCTTGAGCCGCTCGACGTACGCCGGGTGATTGCGCACGATCCGGATCGAGGGACCCGCGATCCGGACCCCCGCCGGCAGCCGCCCGTCGCGCAGCCGGGGCGAGACGAACTGCATCAGATAGACCGTCGGCAGCGTCGGGGAGGCCGCCCGCACCCGGTGCAGCGAGCGCGCCGAGAAACTCATCACACGCACCGGCGACTCCTCGGTCGACGCCGGGGCGTCCAGGCCGAACCGCTTCAGGAGCGCCAGCAGCCGCTCCTCGACCTGCCCCGCCCACCGCGTGGGGTGCTTGGTCTCGATGGCCAGCTCCACCCGCCGCCCGGCGTCGGCGACGAGTTCGAGCAGCCGCTCCAGGGTGAGGACCGAGGTGTCCTCGGGGTCCTCCGGCCGCACCTCCCAGTCCGGCTCCTCGTCCCGTCCCCGCCAGAAGGCGCGCGTCCGTCCGGAGCCGAAGTCCAGCGCGGCGAGATCGGCGAGCTCCAGGGCCGACACCGCTCCACGGCCGTTGGACGTACGGTTGACGCGACGGTCGTGCACGCAGACGAGATGACCGTCCGCGGTCAGGCGTACGTCGCACTCAAGGGCGTCCGCGCCGTCCTCGATCGCCTTCCGGTAGGCGGCCAGCGTGTGCTCGGGGGCGGCCTCGGAGGCGCCGCGGTGGGCGACGACTTGGATGTGGTACTGCCGTGCGTGGGTCACCGCGTCATGGTGCCACCGCGACGGGGTGGGCGGGACAGTCGGAGGCTGTCGATGATTCGTCCGTTTCATGTGAGATGACCTATATAAAGAATGGACCCGGACCCACAGCCGCCGCTTATGGTGCTCTGACGGCCCATGGGAAAAGCTGAATACATACACATGCACATGCACAGCTGAAGCAGGCCGGGTCGCCGGCAGGCGTGACGAGCGTGACCGAGTGCGACCGACAACAACAGCCGTGGATCGAGGAGAAGAGCTGTGAGCACCGAGAACGAGGGCAACGTGGTACCCCCGGCCCCGTCCGCACCTCCCGTGCCGGTGGAATCTCCCGCAGCTTCCCCGCACCCGGCCGCCCAGAGC
>NZ_POTZ01000452.1 GCF_003236365.1 Streptomyces sp. NTH33 | reverse complement strand
GCCGGACCCGCCGGGTCCGGCCCACCCGCCGGGTCCGGCTGCCCCGCGTCCCCGGCTTCACCGGGCGCACCCGTGAGACCGCCGACCTGGTGAGCCATCTGAGAGGCGGCGGCCGGAGGGACGGGCGGGCGGACGCCGCCCCGGTGATCGCGGTGATCTCCGGCGGCCCCGGCATGGGCAAGACCGCGCTGGCCCTGCACGCCGCGCGGCTGGTGGCGGACCGGTACCCCGCGGGCGGCGTGCTGCTGCCGCTGACCGGGCCCGACGGTACGCCACGTCCCGCCGACGAGGCGGCCGCCGAACTGCGCTCCCTGCTCCCCTCCGGTACGTCCCCCGCATCGTGCCTGGTGATACTCGACGACGTCGTGCACCCGGACCAGGTGCGCGGGCTGCTCGACGTGACCGGCTGCGGCGCCGTCGTCGTCACCAGCCGTATGAAACTGGCCGCCCTGGTCGCCACGCACGGCCCGACGGTGCTGCAGCTGGGCGCCCTGCCGCCGCAGGAGTCCCACATGCTCCTCACCTCCGTCCTGGGTCATGAGCGGGTGGCGGCCGAGGCCACGGCCACACGAACCCTCACGGACCTGTGCGGGCATGTCCCACTGGCCCTGCGGATCGTCGCGGCCCGACTGCTGACCCGGCCGAAGCTGCGCCTGGCGGACTACGCCGCGTGGCTGCGGCGGGACCTGCCCGCCCGGCTGGCGCTGCCCGACGACGCCCGGATGTCCGTGCCCCTGGCCCTCGACGGGGCCCTGGACCGGCTGCCCACCCCGCTGGCCGACGCGCATCTGCGCCTGGCGCGGCTGAACGGGCGGATCACCGCACCGGACGCGGCCGCCACCCTCCTCGTCCCCGAGACACACGCCGAGGAGCTGCTCGAACGGCTCCTCGACACCGGGCTCCTCGACGAGGAACAGCCGGGGACCCTCCGTACGAACGCGCCGTTCCGCGCCCACGCGCTGCACAGGGTCGCCCGGAGCGGCGACATCCCGCCGCAGGCCGTCGTCGCCACGGCCCGGCACGCGCTTCCGTCCGGCGCCACCCGACGGCCTGGAGCCACCCGACGGCCCGGAGCCACCCGACGGCCCGGAGCCACCCGACGGCCCGGCGCCACCCGACGGTCCGGAGCCACCCGACGACCCGGCGCCATCCGACGGCCCCGGCGCCGCCGCGCGGAACACGGCCCCGCGCGGAACACGGCCCAGCCCGGCCGGCTCGCGCCGCCAACGCCCCGCCCTTTCCCACCTGTTCAGCCCCGAACGGCCGACAGGCCCCGACCCGGAGGTGCGATCCCCGCATGCCCACGACGCCGTACGAGGAGACCGCCGGCACCCGGCCCAGGGCGCGCCGCGACGTGCTGTTCACCGAGACGCCGGGCGGCGTGATCTTCCACAACGCCGACGGTGGTTTCCAGCTCAGTTCCCCGTCCGCCTACCGGTTCGCCACCCTCCTCGTCCCGCACCTGGACGGGAGCCGGACCGTGGCGGAGATCTGCGCGGGCTTCAAGGACCCGCAGAAGGCGATGGTGGGCGGCCTGGTCAAGGCGCTGTACGCCCGCGGGTTCGCCCGGCCCGTGCCGGACCCCGCCGAGCAGAGACCGGGCCCCTCCGTGGAACCGGCGGTCGCCGCCCGCTTCGGGCAGCAGATCGCGTACATCGACCACTACGCCGACGGTGCCGAGAGCAGATTCGCCGCGTTCCGCGGCACCCGTGTCGCCGTGCTCGGCGACGGCCCGGTCGCCCGCTGGTGCGCGCTCTCCCTGATCCGCAACGGCTGCGCCTTCGTCGGTGTGGAGGCCGCTCTGGCCGAAGGCCCCGCCACCGCCGCGGAGTTCGGCGCGCTCCGGGCCGAGGCGGCGGAGCTCACCGCGCAGGGCAGCCCGGCCGAGGTGGCGGTGCTGCCGGGCGCCGGGTCCGGCGCGGCGGGCGACTGGAGCGCGTACGAGGGCTACGACGTGGTGATCGCCGCCTGTGGCCGCGACGCCTTCCGGACCGCGATCGCCCTGCTCGGCCAGGGCGTTCCGGACGGCCGCCTCCTGCTCCCCGCCTGGACCTTCGGCGACCGGGCGGTGGTCGGGCCGGTCGGCGCCCCGGACTGCGACGGATGCCTGGCCTGCGCGGCGCTGCGGCTCGGCGCGACGGGGGACGCGGCGGTCGCGGCCGACCTCTGGAGCGGCCTGGCCCTGGGAGGCGCCGCCGGCCCCGGCCCGCGCGGCCCGCTCGCCGCGATGCTCGGCAACCTGCTCGGCTACGAGGTGTTCCGGCTGGTCACCAAGGCGCTGCCGGCCGAGACGCGGGGACAGGTGCTGCTGCAGGACATGGCCTCCTTCGACGTCCTGGCGGAGCGGCTGCTGCCCCACCCGCGCTGCCCGTTCTGCCGGGCCCGGCCCGGCTCTCCCGAGCCGGTCGACCTGACCGCGGCCCCCGAGCGGCCCGCCTTCCAGCCGGTCGTCGCCGCCGCCCCGGACGACGGCGCGACCGAGGGGCCGCTCGCCGAGCTCGACCGCCGCTCGCTCGCCGTCCGGCCGTCCGTCGGGGTCTTCACCCGGTACGCGGACGAACCGGTCACCCAGACCCCGCTGAAGGTCGGCGCCGTGGAGGTCTGCCTGGGTGCGGCCGGGACCCGGACCATCGCCGCGTTCGACGTCCAGCACACCGCGGGCGCCCGCCTGCGGGCCCTCGACGCCGCCGCCGAGGTCTACGCCGAGCACGTGGTGCCCGTCTTCCCGGCTCCGGAGGACACCTCCCGCGCGGAGGCGCCACCGCGGGTGCACCCGGACGCGCTGACCACCGCCACCGGCGCCGGGGGCGACCCGGTCGCCTCCTGGGTCCTGGCCACGTCGCTGCTGACCAAGGAACAGACGCTGGTGCCGGCCGGCGCCGTGCGGCCCTTCGGGCCGGACAACCAGGACCGCCGCTTCGAGCCGTCCCGCGCCGGGGCCGGGGCGGGCGGCGGCCTGCCGGAGGCCGCGGCGGCCGGCCTGCTGTCCGCGCTCGCCCACGACGCGCTGCGGCACTCCGTGCGAGGGGCCGGGCGGACGACGGTGATCCCCCCGGCCGAGTTCGCCGACGACCCCGAGGCGGCCTTCCTGCTGCGTTCCGCCGGACACCTGGAGCTGGACGTCGAACTCCTCGACCTCGGGGAGGCGGACCGCACCGGGGTGTCCGTCGTGCTGGCCAGGACCCGGCCGGCCGAGCCGGACGAGGCGGACGAGGCGGACGAGGCGGACGAGCCGGTCCGCTGGGCCACCGGCGCCGCCCTGGACCGGGTGGCCGCGGCCACCGACGCGCTGCGCGACCTGCTCGGCACGGTCCAGCTCGCCGCGGAGGAGGTGCTGGGCGCGCCCGACACCGGTGCCCCGCTGCTGGCCGACCTGGACGCGGCCCTGATCCCGGTCACGGCCGAGGACGGCGGCGCCACCGGCCCGTCCCCGGTGACCTGGCCGGAGGTCCTGGAACGCCTGGCCGCCGCCGGGCGTGACGCCCTCGTCGTGCCCACGCACGCGGCCGACCTGCCCGCCGCCGGCATCCACACCGTCCGGGTCCTGCTCACCAAGGCGGCCGACGATGACCGCTGACCTCGTCGAGGCCACCGCCGTCGGGGCCGGGGAGCCGCGGCGCGAGGCGTGCCGCCTCTTCGCCGAGGAACTCCGCCGTGCTCTGGCGGAACTGCCGTCCGAGCCGGGCCGCGAGGTTCCCGGCATCACGGTCACCGCCCTCGGCGTGCGGGACGCCTTCGCCGCCCCCGGTTGCGCCGAGGACGCCTCGCGTTCCACGCTCCCCGTGCACCTGTACAGCCGGCAGGTGATGGTCGGCCCCTGGCCCACGAAGGGGCGGGCCGGCTGCGCCGACTGTCTGCGGCGCCGCTGGCAGGGGGTGCGCTCGGTCGGTCTGCGGGAGGGCCTCGAACTGCGCGGCGGCACCCGGGAGGCGGGGCCCTGGCCCTACCGGGTGCCGTTCGCCGCGCAGGCCGTCGCCGCGCTGATCGCCCGGCTCGGCGCCGCGTCCACCGGCCGGGCTCCCCGGGACGACCGGCGGCCGTTCCCCGACGTATGGCTGGTGGACCTGGAAAACCTGACGGTCCGTCACCATCCGCTGGTGCCCGAGCCGGACTGCCCCGGCTGCGGTACTCCGGAGCCGGTGACCGCCGACTCGGCCGCCCTCGTCCTGCGGTCCGCGCCCAAGTACCGGCCGGGCGTCAGCAGGGTCCGGCCGGTGGACGCGTACGGCCTCCAGGTGGATGCGTTCGCCAACCCCCACTGGGGCGCCGTCGGGCCGTCGGTGGTGTGCGACGTCACCTCGCCGACCACCTCGGCCACCGTGGGCTGCTTCTCCAGCCGCTCCGGCGACTACCTGCGGGAGACCTTCTGGGGCGGTCACGCCGACACGTACCACGCCAGCACCCGGATCGGTCTGCTGGAGGGCCTCGAGCGCTTCGCCGGGATGCGCGCCCGGGGCCGCGCCCTCACCCTGACCGCCTCCCTGGACGAGCTCGGGCCGGACGCCGTCGACCCGCGCGAGACCGGCCTGTACACGGACGACTTCCACCGGGCCAACCCGTGGGTGCCGCCGTTCACCCCGGACCGGCCCATCCCCTGGGAGTGGGGCTGGTCGCTGCGGGACGCGCGACCCGTGCTGGTGCCGTCGCGGCTGGTCTACTACAGCATCCCGACGGCCGGCGACAACTTCGTCTTCGAGTGCTCCAACGGCTGTGCCATCGGCGGCTGCCTGGAGGAGGCGGTCCTGGGCGGCCTGCTCGAACTCGTCGAGCGCGACTCCTTCCTGAACGGCTGGTACGGCGCGGCCCGGCTGCCCCGTATCGACCTGGGGACGGTCGGCAGTCCCACGGCCGCCGCCATGGCCGAGCGGGCCGCCCTGCAGGGCTACGACGTGCACGTCTTCGACAACCGGATCGACCTGGCGATCCCGGCCGTCACCGTGGTCGGCGTCCGCCGGGACGGGGGCCCGGGCACCCTGTCCTTCGCGGCCGCCGCCTCGCTGGATCCGAGGTCCGCGGTCGAGGGGGCGCTGTCCGAAGTGCTGAGCTACATCCCGCACCTGGCCCGGCAGACCGCCGAGCGCCGCGGCGAACTGGACGCCATGGCCGACGACTTCTTCCTGGTGCGCCATCTGAAGGACCACCCCCAGCTCTACGGGCTGCCCCGCATGGCCGAGTGCGCGCGCGGCTACCTGGAGCCGTCCGAGGCCCGCCCCTTCGACGAGGTGTACCGGGACTGGGAGCGCCACGGCCGCCCCCGCGCCGGCGACCTGCGCGACGACGTCGCCGTGGTCAGGGACGAACTCGTCCGGGCGGGCCATGACGTCGTCGTCGTCGACCAGACCTCGCCCGAGCAGGAGCGGATGGGGCTGCGGACGGTCAGTACGGTGGTGCCGGGACTGCTGCCGATCGACTTCGGCTGGAACCGGCAGCGGGCCCTGCTGATGCCCCGGCTGCGCACCGCGCTGCGACGCGGCGGACACCGGGACCGCGACCTCACCGACGCGGAGATCCGCCGGGCCCCGCACCCATTCCCCTGAAGCCCGCCTCCCCACCCGGG
>NZ_POTZ01000451.1 GCF_003236365.1 Streptomyces sp. NTH33 | reverse complement strand
GCGGAGGCGTTCGTGCTGCTGGCGCGGGCGTTGAAGGTACGGCGTCCGGTCGTCGTGCATCCGCAGTTCACGGAGCCGGAGGCGGCGCTGCGGGACGCGGGGCACACGGTGGACCGGGTGCTGCTGCGGGAGGAGGACGGCTTCCGGCTCGACCCGGCGGCCGTCCCCGAGGACGCGGACCTGGTGGTGGTCGGCAACCCGACGAACCCGACGTCGGTCCTGCACCCGGCCCCGGTGCTCGCCGGACTGGCCCGTCCGGGCCGGGTGCTGGTGGTCGACGAGGCGTTCATGGACGCGGTGCCGGGCGAACGGGAGGCGCTGGCGGGCCGGACGGACGTGCCCGGTCTGGTGGTGCTGCGCAGCCTGACGAAGACGTGGGGGCTGGCGGGGTTGCGGATCGGCTACGTGCTGTCCTCCCCGGAGGTGATCGCCGAACTGGAGCGGGCCCAGCCCCTGTGGCCCGTGTCCACGCCGGCGCTGGCGGCGGCCGCGGTGTGCGTGGAGCCACGGGCGCTGGCGGAGGCGGAGGAGGCGGCCCGCCGTATCGCGGAGGACCGGGCCCGCCTGGTGGCGGGCCTAGCCTCCTTCGCGGGGACGGGGGTGCGCGTGGTGGAGCCGGCCGAGGGTCCCTTCGTCCTGGTCCGTGTGCCGGGGGCGGCGGACGTACGGCGGCGGCTGCGCACCCTGGGCTACGCGGTGCGGCGCGGGGACACGTTCCCGGGGCTGGGCGAGGAGTGGCTGCGCCTGGCGGTACGGGACCGGGAGACGACGTCCGGCTTCCTGGCGGCCCTGTCCACGGCGCTGGACGCACCGGCGTAGGTCTCCGCGCCCCAGCTCCAGCCCCGGCCCCGGCCTCTGCCCCCTATCCCTGGCTCTGGCTCCGGCTCTTGCGCTTGCGCGCCAGCGCCACCGCTCCTCCGCCGAGGGCGAGCAGCACGGCCGAGCCTCCCGCCAGGTAGGGGGTCAGGGAGCTGCCGCCCGTTTCCGCCAGGTTGACGGGCTTCGCCGCGGGGGCGCCCTGGGGTTTCACGTCGGCTTCCTGGGGCTTCAAGTCCGTGCCCGGGTCGGCCTGCGGCGCGGACGGCTTCTCCGGTGCCGCCACCGGGGACTCGCAGGTCGCCCCGGCGAGGGTCACGGTGCCTTCCACCTCGGCCACGTTCAGCTTCAGCGGGTTGACGGAGACCTTGAGTTCGAGGGCGGTCGCCGCGGCCGTGCCGGACGTCGTCTCCCGCTTCGACAGGTCCAGACGGACCTCGCCGACGCCGGGGACCTGGACGTCGGTGGTGCCGCCGGAGGTGAGTGTCACCTTCTTGCCGAGTACCGTCACGGCACCCAGGACGTTGCTGCTCGCGACCGGGGCCTCGTCCGCCTCGCACGTCGCCTTGGCCGTGACCTGGTCGACCTCGATCAGGGACAGCAGAGGCAGACCGGGGACATGGATGCGGGCGTGGGCCAGTTCGACCGTGCCCTCGGCCTTGTCCGCCGAGACGGTCGCGTCGGCCTTCGCCACGTCCGCGCGGAGCACGCTGAAGGGTTTTCCGCCGTCGACGCCGTCGAGCCGGGCGGTCAGCGCGGTCTGCTGCGCGCTCTGCGGTGCCTCGACCTCGTTGAGGGAGACGGCGAGTGGGACGTGCACCGTCTTGTTGAGCAGGGACACGTCCAGCCCGGTGCGCAGGACGGAGGCGCCGGCGCGACCGTCCTGCCCACCGGTCGCATGCGCGGCACCCGCTCCGGCCAGCGTCACCGGGCCGGCGGCCAGGACGGTGGCGGCGGCGACGGTGGCGCAACGGCGTGCGGACATGCGGAAGCTGTGGCCGTTCAAGGTGTGGGACCCCCAGAAGAGAATGCTTGGGACCCGGTAAGAATTACGCACCAAGAGTGAACGGTCAGCGATCCAGGGTTACTTCACTCCTTCGTGGGGTTTTCGGTCATCTTTTCGATTCCATCAGCACCGGTGTTCGCCCGCCGCCCGTAACGCCGCGCCCAACAGGCGCCTACCCGACCACCCTCCCGTTCAGCACCACCCGCCGCGGTGCCGCCAGCACCCGTACGTCCGCGCGCGGGTCCTCGTCGTAGACCACGAGGTCGGCGGGGGCGCCCTCGTCGAGGCCGGGGCGGCCGAGCCACTCGCGCGCGCCCCACGTCGTCGCCGACAGGGCCTCCAGGGGCGGGATGCCTGCCGTGACCAGTTCGGCGACCTCGGCCGCGACCAGGCCGTGGGGCAGGGAGCCGCCGGCGTCGGTGCCGACGTAGACCGGGATGCCGGCGTCGTGGGCGGCGCGGACGGTGTCGTAGCGGCGTTCGTGCAGGCGGCGCATGTGGGCCGACCAGCGGGGGTACTTGGTCTCGCCGCCGTCGGCCAGTTTGGGGAAGGTGGCGATGTTGACCAGGGTGGGGACGATCGCGACGCCGCGTTCGGCGAAGAGCGGGATCAGGTCCTCGGTGAGGCCCGTGGCGTGCTCGATGCAGTCGATGCCCGCCTCGACCAGGTCCCGGAGGGAGCCCTCCGAGAAGCAGTGCGCTGTGACCCGGGCGCCCAGGCGGTGGGCCTCCGCTATCGCCGCCTCGGCGGCCTCGCGCGGCCAGCAGGCGGACAGGTCGCCGAGGTCGCGGTCGATCCAGTCGCCGACCAGCTTGACCCAGCCGTCGCCGCGCCGGGCCTCCTGGGCGACGTAGGCGACCAGGTCCTCCGGTTCGATCTCCCACGCGTAGTTGCGGATGTAGCGGCGGGTGCGGGCGATGTGGCGGCCCGCGCGGATGATCTTCGGCAGGTCCTCGCGGTCGTCGATCCAGCGGGTGTCCGAGGGCGAGCCCGCGTCCCGGACGAGGAGGGTGCCGGCCTCGCGGTCGGTCAGGGCCTGCTTTTCGGAGACGTCCTCGGGGACCGGGCCGTGGGCGTCCAGGCCCACGTGGCAGTGCGCGTCGACCAGGCCGGGCAGCGCCCAGCCCTCGACGGTCGTCACGTCCCTCGCGCCGGCCGGACGGTCGTAGGTGACCCGGCCGTCGACGACCCACAGCTCGTCCCGGACCCGGTCGTCCTGCGGTCCGGCGAGCACCCGCCCCTTCACGTGCAGCACCGCGTGATCGCTCATGCACCGCACTCTAGTGAGCCACCGTTCGCCCCGGACCATCCCGTCCGAGGTCACCGGTGGAAGCGGGGTGAAACCCGCCTACTACGCTCGAACCGTCCACCCACGACCACCCGCGACCGCAGAAGAGAGCACCGCCGTGACCCATCCCTTCCTCGACCTCGCCCCGCTGAGCGCCGACCGCTTCGCCTCGATCGAGGACCGGGTGGCGCGGCTGCTGGCCACCGAGCAGGACGTCGTGATCACGCAGGGCGAGGCGCTGCTGCCGCTGGAGGGCGCGATCCGGGGCACGGCCGGTCCCGGCACGACGGCGCTGAACGTGATCACGGGGCCGTACGGGCAGACGTTCGGCAACTGGCTGCGCGACTGCGGGGCGACGGTGCACGACCTGTCGGTCCCGTACCACACGGCGGTCACGGCGGAGCAGGTCGAGGAGGCCTTCGCCGAGCACCCGGAGATCGACTTCGTGTCGCTGGTGCACGCGGAGGCGGCGACCGGCAACACCAATCCGGTCGCGGAGATCGGCGAGGTCGTACGGGAGCGGGGCGCCCTGTTCTACCTGGACGCCGTGGCGTCGGTCGGTGCCGAGCCGGTGCTGCCGGACGCGTGGGGCGTGGACCTGTGCGTGATCGGGGCGCAGAAGGCGATGGGCGGGCCGGCCGGGGTGTCGGCGGTGTCGGTCAGCGAGCGCGCCTGGGCCCGGATGGCGGCGAACCCGCGGGCGCCGCGCCGCTCCTACCTGTCCCTGCTGGACTGGAAGGAGCGCTGGATCGACGGCGGCCGCAAAGCACTGCTGCACGCGCCGGCGCAGCTGGAGATGCTGGCGCTGGAGGCCTGCCTGGAGCGCATCGAGGAGGTGGGCCTGGACGAGGTGATGGCCCGCCACCGCCGCGCCGCCGCGGCGACCCGCGCGGGTGCCGCGGCCCTGGGCGGCGGCCTGGAGCCGTACGTCCACGAGGCCTCCGAGGCGGCCCCGGTCGCCACCACCCTGCGCGCCCCCTCCGGCATCGCGGCCTCCGACCTGGTGGCCCGGGCCCTGGAGACGGACCCGGCCCTCCCGCTGGCCGCGGGCGGCGGCCCGCTCGCCAAGGAGATGATCCGCGTCAACCACTACGGCCCGGACGCCACGCGGGAGACGGTGGAGGCCGGCCTGACGGCCCTGGCCACCGCTCTGACCGGCCACGGCGCGGACGTGGACGTGGAGGCCGCCCGGCGCGCGGTCGCGGAGGCGTGGCGCCAGTAGCCGGCCGGGGCGGGGGGCAGGGCAGGCGGGGCCGAAAGACACGGTCGCCGGCCCCGTCGGCCGTGCCATGCTCGCCCCATGACCGCCGACGCACCGCAGTCCCTGCCCGACGGCCGCCCGGTTCCGCTGACGACCGGGGACGAGCGGCCCATGCCGGAGAGCCGGCTGGACTTCCACCGGGCCACCCTGGAGCTGAAGTGCGCCGGGCTGGACGACACCGGGCGGATCGCCGGCGGGCCGATGGCGGGGCTGGAGGTCAGTGTGCGGTGGGTGTTCGTGCACATGATCGAGGAGTACGCGCGCCACAACGGCCATGCCGACATTCTCCGGGAGCGTATCGACGGGATTACCGGGGCTTGACAGCTGCTTTATGCCGGGGTAATCCTGCAATTAAATTCGGGCAGTCGCCCGTATTCTTCTGCCCCGTTTCCCACTACCTAAACGCGAAGATTTCGCGAACATTCTGCGGTGCATTCTCAGGGGGCACCGCAAGAGTTACCCAGCTGTGATCAACTCCACAAGGGCAGCCCTTTTGTCCGGCCATGAGCGGGCAAACCCGCACATCACGCAGCCGCTTCGCGCGGTCGCCCGCCCGCGCGATAACACACCTGCGTGTTTCATGTAAGACCCAACGGCGATGCATTTTTGCATTCCCCTCGGTAAGTTCATTTCGCATGACTGCCGCACAAGCAGACCTGCAAACCCCCCACACCGAATTGCCGGAGACCCCACGCATCGAGCGTCCCGCCGTCGCCGACGGCGCCGCGCTCTGGCGGCTCGCGAAGGACTCCGGAACGCTGGACGTGAACTCCTCGTACAGCTATCTGCTGTGGTGCCGCGACTTCGCCGCCACGTCCGCGGTGGCGCGCGGCGCGGACGGCGAGCCGGTGGGCTTCGTCACCGGGTACGTGCGGCCCGACCGCCCGCACACCCTGCTGGTGTGGCAGGTGGCCGTCGACGCCGGCCACCGCGGCCGGGGCCTGGCCGCCCGGCTGCTGGACGGGCTCACCGCCCGGGTCGCCGCCGAGCGCGGGCTCACCGCGGTCGAGACCACGATCACCCCGGGCAACACCGCCTCCGAGCGGCTGTTCACCTCCTACGCCGCCCGGCACGGCGCCACGGTGGAGCGCGAAGTCCTGTTCGACACCGGGCAGTTCCCGGACGGTCCGCACGACCCGGAGGTCCTCTACCGGATCGGTCCGCTGTCCTTCTGAGACCCGCACCTCCCC
>NZ_POTZ01000450.1 GCF_003236365.1 Streptomyces sp. NTH33 | reverse complement strand
CGTGAGCGCACCGGCGTCGACCACCCCTGGCAGCTCGTCTACCAGTCCCGCTCCGGCGCCCCGCACATCCCGTGGCTCGAGCCCGACATCTGCGACCACCTCGAGGAGCGGCACGCGGCCGGCGCCCTGCGCCGCCTGTCGCTGCGCACCGCCTTCCTGGCCATCCCGCTGGCGGCCGCCGCCCTGGTCGTCGCGTCCCTGCTCAACAACCTCCTGGGCACCGGCATCGCCTGGTTCGACCAGCACCAGGCGGCCCTCGGCTCCTACGTCGCGGCCGGACTGTTCGCCGCGTCCCTGGCCGTGCTGACCTACCTGGAACTGCCCGGCACGCGCACCCCGCGCCCGCGCTCGCCGCTGGAGGGGCTGCGCCGCCCGAGGACGGGCACCGGCGCCGACAAGGGCCGCACGGGGGCCGTTCCGCTGCTCGTGCTCACCTGCGCGGCCGTCGCCGGGGCGATCGCCGCCGCGGTCGCCGTCTGCGTACTGCACGCCACCGACCTGGACGGCGGCCCGGTGCTGTACGGGCTGGCGGTGCTCGCCCTGACCGGCGGGGTCGCCGTCGGCGTCCGTACGGCGCCCAGGGCACTGGTCTCGCTGTCGCGGCGCCGGCTGCTGGCCCTGGCGACCGCCCTCACCGGCATCGCCCTGCTCGCGGCCGGACTCGTCCCCGACGTCACCACCGTCCTGCTGATCCTCGCCCTGGCCGGCGTGAGCGCGGGCGTCGCCGCCAACACCGGGCACACCCTGCTCGACCAGGAGACCGAGGACTACCGCCGGCCGCGCATGACCGAGCACCTGCACGCGGTGGTACGGGTCCTCGTGGCGCTCGGCGCCGTGCTCGCCCCGGTGGTCGCGGCCGGGATCGGCCCGCACCGCCTGGAGAACGGCCGGTTCGTGTTCGCGCACGGCGGCGCCGCCTTCACCCTGATGCTGGTCGGCGCGCTGCTGCTGCCGGTGGCCGCGCTGGTCCTGGCCAAGGTCGACGACCGCTCCGGCGTGCCGCTGCGACAGGACCTCGTCGACGCCCTGCGCGGCGGCGACGACCCGGTGACGGCTCCCGCGGCCTCCGGTTTCTTCATCGCCCTCGAGGGCGGCGACGGGGCGGGCAAGTCCACTCAGGCCGAAGCGCTCGCCGACTGGATCAGGTCCAAGGGCCACGAGGTCGTCCTCACGCGCGAGCCGGGTGCCACACCCGTGGGCAAGCGGCTGCGCTCGATCCTGCTCGACGTGTCCTCGCAGGGCCTGTCCCACCGCGCGGAGGCGCTGCTGTACGCCGCCGACCGCGCGGAACACGTCGACACGGTCGTACGGCCCGCGCTGGAGCGGGGTGCCGTAGTGATCACGGACCGGTACATCGACTCGTCGGTTGCCTACCAGGGCGCGGGCCGCGACCTGTCCCCGACCGAAATCGCGCGGATCTCCCGCTGGGCGACCGACGGACTGGTCCCGCACCTGACCGTCCTGCTGGACGTCTCCCCGGAGACGGCACGCGAGCGGTTCACGGAGGCACCCGACCGCCTGGAGTCGGAGCCGGCCGAGTTCCACGCGCGTGTGCGGTCCGGATTCCTGACCCTGGCCGCCGCCGACCCCGGCCGCTACCTGGTGGTGGACGCCGGGCAGGAGCCCGAGGCGGTCACCACCGTCGTCCGGCACCGCCTCGACCAGATGCTGCCGCTGTCCGAGGCCGAGCTGAAGGCCCAGGAGGAGGCGCGCAGGAAGGCCGAGGAAGAGGCGCGCCGCAAGGCCGAGGAGGAGGCCCGCAGGAAGGCCGAGGAGGAGCGACTGGAGCGCGAGCGCCAGGAGCAGCTCGCGCGGCTGCGCGCCGAGGAGGAGGAGCGCAAGCGGCGCGAGCTGGAGGAGGCGCAGCGCCGCGAGGCCGAACGGCAGGCCGAGGAGGCCCGCCAGCGCGCCGAGGAGGCCCGGCGCAGGGCCGAGGAGGAGCGGGCCCGGCTGCTCGCGGAGGAGCAGGCACGGGCGGAGGCCGAGGCACGCCGCAAGGCCGAGGAGGAGGAGCGGCGGCGGCAGGCCGAGGAGGAGGCCCGGCTGCGCGCCGAGGCCGAGGCGCGGCGGCTGGAGAAGCAGCGCAGGGCGGAAGAGGCCCTGCTGCGGGCCGAGGAGGCCCGGCGGGCGGCGGAGCAGGCCGCGGCCACCGCGCAGGCGGGCCCGCGCCGGTCCACACCCCCCGCGGCCGCGGCGGTGCCGCCGGAGGCGGTGACCGTGCCGACGCCGGTGGTGACGCCGACGAACGCGTCGGGCGGGCCGGCGGACGAGACGGCGGTGCTGCCGCCGGTGCGGGAGCCCTCGAGCGAGGGTTCGGGCGACAGCTCTCGTGGGGCGTCCCGGGGGGCCGGGAAGCGAGGGCCGCGGGCGGCCGGGGAGTCCGAGTCCGAGGTGACCACGAAGCTGCCGCAGCCGCCGGTTCCACCGGGGGCGGCCGACGAGACCGCCGTGCTGCCGGCCGTCCCGCCGGGGGCCGCGGACGAGACGGCCGTCCTGCCTCCCGTACGGGACGACGACCCCGCGGACCGGGTTCCGCCCGGCTTCTTCCGGGACGAGCCGCCGGCGGCCGCCCGGCCCGGCGGGGGCGAGGACCGTACGCGGGAGCTGCCCCAGGTGAGCGCCGAGAGCGCCTCCCGGCGTCGGCCGCGGCCGGACTGGGCCGAGAAGACCCCGCTCGACGACCTGCCGACGCTCGCCGACGAACTGCTGGGACCGCGTGAGGACGACGAGGAGCCGGGCGACGGGCGGGACGGCGGCCGAGGGCGCGGCCGCCGGCGCTGAGCCCCGTGGCAGGGGGGCGGGCGGAGGCCGCCCGCCCCGTTGTCACCCCCGTTGTCAGCGGTCCCCCGCACAATGGATCTCGCACCACGAACCATGACGAAAGGGCGGCGTGACCCATGAGCGTGTGGGACGACCTCGTCGGGCAGGAGAAGGTCAGCGAGCAGTTGGGCGCCGCTGCCCGGGACGCCGACGCCCTGGTCACCGCGGCCACCGCCGACGCGCCGCCGCCGGAGGCGTCGAAGATGACGCACGCGTGGCTGTTCACGGGGCCTCCCGGCGCGGGAACCACACAGACGGCGCGCGCCTTCGCCGCCGCGCTGCAGTGCGTGAGCCCCGACCGCGCCCTCGGCGGTGCCCCCGGCTGCGGTTTCTGCGACGGCTGCCATACGGCGCTGGTCGGTACGCACGCGGATGTCACCACGGTGGCGGCCGTCGGCACACAGATCCTGGCCGAGGACATGCGGGACACCGTCCGCAAGTCGTTCACCTCACCGGCGAACGGCCGCTGGCAGGTGATCCTCGTCGAGGACGCCGAGCGGCTGAACGAGAAGTCCGCCAACGCCGTCCTGAAGGCCGTCGAGGAACCGGCCCCGCGTACGGTCTGGCTGCTGTGCGCCCCTTCGATCGAGGACGTCCTGCCCACGATCCGCTCCCGCTGCCGCCACGTGAACCTGCGCACCCCTTCGGTGGACGCCGTGGCCGACATGCTCGTACGCCGCGAGGGCGTCGAACCCGACGTCGCGGCCGCCGCCGCCCGCGCCACCCAGGGCCACGTCGACCGGGCCCGCCGCCTGGCCACCGACCCGGCCGCGCGCGAACGCCGCGCCGCCGTCCTGAAGCTCCCGCTGCGCCTCGGCGAGATCGGGGGCTGCCTCAAGGCGGCCCAGGAACTGGTCGACGCGGCCGCCGACGACGCCAAGGCGCTCGCCGAGCAGATGGACGTCAAGGAGACCGAGGAGCTGAAGGCGGCGCTGGGCGCGGCACAGGGCGGCCGGCTGCCCCGGGGCACGGCGGGTGTGATGAAGGACCTGGAGGACAAGCAGAAGCGCCGCCGCACCCGCACCCAGCGCGACAGCCTCGACCTCGCCCTGACCGACCTCACCGGCTTCTACCGCGACGTCCTGGCCCTCCAGCTCGGCTCCCGCGTGGCGATCGCCAACGCGGACGTCGAGGACGCCCTGGAGCGCATCGCCCGCGCCGGCTCCCCGGAGTCCACCCTGCGCCGCATAGAAGCGATCGCGGCCTGTCGCGACGCCCTGGACCGCAACGTGGCCCCGCTCCTGGCGGTGGAGGCGATGACGATGTCCCTGAGGGCAGGCTGACGAGGAGGCCGCCGCCGAGGTCGCCGAAGCCGCCGACGTCACTCGTACGAGGCATGTCGCACACGAAGAGCAGTGAATCGACAGCTGAGCGTTACTCTCGCTTGATGCACATCAGGCGCGCCCCACGTCCGACCCGCCGTAACCCCCGCACCCGTAAGGGCGGCACCCTTCTGGCGGCCGCCGCGCTGCTGCTGGCCTCGGCCTGCTCCTCCGGGGGCGAGCAGCACCGGGCCGTCCCCGCGGCGGAGGCGGTGCTGGCCCCGCTGCCCTCGTCCACGCCGTCCGCCCTGTCGTCGTACTACGGGCAGAAGCCGACCTGGCGGGACTGCGGGGTGCCCGGCTTCGAGTGCGCCACGATGAAGGCACCGCTCGACTACGAACGGCCCGGCGCGGGCGACATCCGGCTGGCCGTGGCGCGCAAGAAGGCGACCGGCCCGGGCAAGCGCCTCGGCTCCCTCCTGGTGAACCCGGGCGGACCGGGCGGCTCGGCCATCGCCTTCCTGCAGCAGTTCGCCGGTGTCGGCTACCCGGCGCAGATCCGTGCCCGCTACGACATGGTCGCGATGGATCCGCGCGGCGTCGCCCGCAGCGAGCCGGTCGAGTGCCTGGACGACCGGGCCATGGACACGCACACGCAGACGGACATCACGCCCGACGACCGCAAGGAGACGGACGCGCTCGTCGACGCGCACCGCAGGTTCGCGGAGGGCTGCGGTGCCCGCGCACCCCGACTGCTCCGGCACGTCTCCACCACCGAGGCGGCACGGGACATGGACGTCCTGCGGGCCGTGCTGGGCGACAGCAGGCTGAACTACGTGGGCGCGTCGTACGGGACGTTTCTCGGAGCGACGTACGCCGGTCTGTTCCCCGGCCGCGTGGGCCGCCTCGTCCTGGACGGCGCGATGGACCCGGCCCTGTCCTCGCGCCGGATGAACCTGGACCAGACGGCGGGCTTCGAGACGGCGTTCCAGTCGTTCGCGAAGGACTGCGTACGGCAGAGCGACTGCCCGCTCGGCGACCGCGGCACGGCACCGCGGCAGGTGGGCGACCACCTCGCGGCCTTCTTCCGCAAGCTCGACGCCCACCCGATCCCCGCCGGCGACGCGGACGGCCGCCGCCTCGGCGAGGCGCTGGCCACCACCGGGGTGATCGCGGCGATGTACGACAAGTCGGCCTGGCCGCGGCTGCGCGAGGCGCTGACCTCGGCGATGAAGGAGAACGACGGCGCCGGCCTGCTCGTACTGTCCGACAGCTACTACGAACGCGACGCCACCGGCCGCTACAGCAACCTGATGTACGCCAACGCCGCCGTGAACTGCCTGGACCTCCCACCCGCCTTCGCCACCCGCGAGCAGGTGGAGGAATCCCTCCCCGCCTTCGAGAAGACCTCCCCGGTCTTCGGCCGCGGCCTCGCCTGGGCCTCCCTGAACTGCGCGTACTGGCCGGTCAAGCCCGTCGCCGAACCGCACCGCATCGAGGCCAGGGGCGCCGCCCCCATCG
>NZ_POTZ01000044.1 GCF_003236365.1 Streptomyces sp. NTH33 | reverse complement strand
GGCGGCGCGGCTTCCGGGGGCGGCGCCGGTGCGGAGTACCGAGGCGGGGGTGCCGCCACGGCCCTTGAGCACACCCGCGACGACAGCCGGCTGCTGCCGGAACGGGCGCTCGGCCATCTCCGACGGGTGCTCGCCGACGTTCTCAAACTCGCGCCGGAACGGCTGCACCCCGACGTCGAGTTCGAGCGGTACGGCATGGACTCCCTGCTGGCGGTCACCGCGGTGACCCGGCTGGAAGAGGTGTTCGGTCCGCTGTCCCGGACCTTGCTGTTCGAGCGGCCCACCCTTCGGGAGCTCGCCCAATACGTCGCGGACGAGCACCCGTCAAAGCCGCGCGGTCTGCTGGGCAAACCCGAGCCCGCCCCCTCCATGCCATCGGCGCCCCCGGTCCCGGTCGATGACATCCCTGAGCCGGTGCCTCCCGCGCAGGGCCCGCGGAGCGCATCCGCGACGGAGCCCGCCGTGGTCCGGCATGTCGAAAGCAGAGGTGAGTTCATGGACGTCGCCGTCATCGGCATCGCAGGGCGCTACCCGCAGGCGGAGGACCTGGACACGCTCTGGGCACACCTGCGCGACGGCAGGGACTGCGTCACCGAGCCGCCCGCCGACCGCCGGGACGGAGGACGCCCGTCCGGCGCCTGGGGCGGGTTCCTCGACGGGATCGACCGGTTCGACCCGGCGTTGTTCGGCATCTCGCCTCGTGAGGCGGCGGTGATGGATCCGCAGCAGCGGCTGTTCCTGGAGACGGTGTGGGAGCTGCTGGAAGGCTGCGGCGTCACCCAGGAGGCCATCGAGCGGCAGTACGGGCGACGCGTCGGCGTCTATGCCGGAGCCGCCTACCAGCTGTACCGAGCGGACGCCTCGGACCCCGCACTCGCGGCGCTCACCTCGACCGCCTCGTACAACCTCATCGCCCACCGCGTCTCGCACTTCTTCGGGCTGGAGGGGCCGAGTCTGGCCGTGGACAGCATGTGCACCTCCTCGGCCATGGCCATCCACCTCGCCTGCGCCGACCTGCAACGCGGGGAGAGCGAACTGGCCGTCGCCGGCGGCGTGAACCTGGCCAACAGTCCCGACAAGTTCCTCGCCCTGTCCGAGATGCAGATGCTGGGCAGCCACCCCGGCAGCCGCAGCTTCCGCGACGGGGACGGCTATCTCCCCGCGGAGGCCGTCGGGGCCGTGCTGCTCAAGCCGCTCGACGCCGCACTGCGGGACGGGGACGAGATACACGCCGTCATCAAGGGCACCGCCTCGCTGCACAGCGGGCGCTCCAGCGGATTCCTGGCGCCCAGCCGTCGGGCCCAGGTGGCGGTCATGCGCCGGGCGCTGGAGCGGGCCGGTGCCGCGGCGGACTCGATCGGGTACGTCGAGTCGTCGGCCAACGGTACGGCGATGTCCGACGAGATCGAGCTGAGCGCCCTGCGGGAGGTGTTCGACGGGGCCGCCGAATCCGTGCTGATCGGTTCAGTGAAGTCCAACCTCGGGCACCCGGAGGCGGCCTCCGGGGTCGCACAGCTCACCAAGGTGGCCCTCCAGTTCCGGCACCGCGAGGTGGCCCCGCTCGTCGCGGTCGGAGAGCCCAACCCTCATCTCGACCTGACCGGAAGCCCCCTGACGCTCTGTGAACGGCTGACCCCCTGGGTACAGGGTCCTGGCCAGGCACCGCGCCGCGCGCTGATCAACTCCGTGGCCGCCGGCGGCAGTCACGTCAGCCTGGTGGTCGAGGCTCCGCCACAGGCCGCCGACGAGCCGGAGCGAACCGCCGACGACGGACCGCAGCTGGTGGTGGTGTCCGCCGGCAGCCCGGTGCGGCTGCGCACGGCGGTACGGCGGCTGAACGACTTCCTCGGCGCCGGCGACACGATGAGCCTCGCGGATGTCGCGTACACCCTGCAACTGGGCCGCGAGGCGATGCCCGAACGGCTCGCCGTGGTGGTCGGCAGCGTCGGGGAACTGCGCGGCGCCCTCTCCCGGTACCTGGCCGACACCGACGGGGAGGGCACCGCGCACACCTCGGCCGAGGCCGCGGTGCACACCGGAAACGCCGAGGACCGAGCGAGCGCCCTCCTGGCGGTGCTCGACGGGGCGCGCGGCGAGTCGTTCCTCTCCGCGCTCGTCGCCGACCGCGATCTGGCGCGGCTCGCCGAGCTGTGGGTGGGCGGCGCCCGGATCCCCTGGAGCGGGCTGCACCCGCGGCGCCGGCGCCTGCTGCCGCTGCCGGGGACTGCCTTCGAGCGGGGGAGCTACTGGCTGGGCCGAACGAGCGCGCTGCTGTCGACGGCTTCGACGCCGCTGGCGGCTCCCACCCGGCCCACGGCTTCGACAGCCCCGTCCACGGCTCCGACCGGCCGCTCCGAGCCCGCTGCGGCGGCCCCGGAGCCCGACGCGGCGCAACCGCTCGGCAAGGAACGCGTTGTCCTCACGGTCTGCGCCGAGCTGCTCGGCTTCCAGCCGGACGAGCTGCGCCCGGACGACGGCTTCCTCGCCCTGGGAGGCCACTCCCTGCTCGCCCACCGGTTCACGGCGCTGCTGCGCGAGCACGGTCTGCACTGCGAACCGGCCGCCATCCTGCGGGCCCGCTCGCTCGCAGCCGTAGCGGAGGCGGCGCAGACGGCCCCGACGGCCGGTGCGGCGGACCTCGCCGGTCCGGCGGAGCACCCGGAGCACCCGGACCGGACCGAACCCGCCCTGGCCACGGGCCCCGCCGACGTCCCGGCGCCCCCGGCCGACAGCGGGCCTACGCCCCTCCCCGCCGGGATCTCCGAGAACACCGCCACCGTCATCCCGGGCATGCTTTCGCTGGTGTCCCTCACCGAGGAGGAAGTGGCGACGGTCGGCGCCGCGATCCCCGGCGGAGCCGCGAACCTTCAGGACGTGTACCCGCTCGCCCCGATGCAGGAAGGCATGTTCTTCCACCATCTCAAGGAGGGCGCGCACGACCCCTACGCCTCCTCGGGCCTGTTCTCCTTCGCGGACCGCGACTGCCTGGACCGGTTCGCCGGGGCGCTGCGGGCGGTGATCGCCCGGCACGACGCGCTGCGCACGGTGATTCTCGCCGACGGGCTGAGCGGGCCGGTCCAGGCAGTGCTGCGGCAGGTGGAGCTCCCGGTCGACGAGGTCGAGCTGCGGTCCGGGACGTCCGCCGAGGAACAGCTGGCCGAGCTGCTCCAGGACGCCCCGCGCATGGCGCTCGACCAGGCCCCGCTGATCCGGCTGCGAGCGGGCCGGCACCCGGAGACGGGGGTGTGGCACGCGGCGATGACGCTGCACAACACCATCCACGACGCGTCCTCCCTCGGCCTGCTGTTCACCGAGATCGTCGCGCACATGGAGGGCCGGGCGGACGCCCTGCCGGAGCCGGTGCCGTACCGCGAGTTCATCGCGCACACCCGGCGACGGCCGCAGGACCTCGATCCCGCCGCCTTCTTCGCCGGGCTGCTCGGTGAGGTCTCCGAGCCGACCGTGGTGTTCGGGCTCCAGGACGTGCACGGCGACGGGCAGCAGATCCGCGAAGTACGCCGGCCGGTCGACGACGGCCTGGCCCGGCGGGTCCGCGACGTCGCGGCACGGCTGCGGACCAGTCCCGCCACGCTCTTCCACGTCGGCTGGGCCCTGACCGTCGCGGCCTGCGCCGACCGCGACGACGTGGTGTTCGGCACGGTCATGTCGGGACGGGTGCAGGGGCCCGCCGGGATGGAACGGATGCTCGGCAACTTCATCAACACGCTGCCGGTGCGCCTCGACCTCGCCGGCCACAGTGTGTGGGACCTGGTGCGGCGAACGGAGGAGGTGCTGCACGGGCTGGTGCGCCTGGAGCAGATCCCGCTGCCCGAGGCCCGGTCGCACAGCGGGCTGCCCGGCGCCGACGCGCCGCTTTTCAACGCGATCCTCAACTACCGGCACCTGCCGAGCGACAACGGCATCGACCGGATGCTCGAACGGGTGGGCATCACCCCGCTGTCCGATGTGATCGAACGCACCAACTACCCGGTGACCGTCTCCGTCGACGATCTCGGCGGCGCGTTCCACATCGCCGCCCAGATCCACCAGGCGCAGGACGCCGACGTGGTCGTCGACTGCCTGGAAGCCGCCATGGCCTCCCTCGTCGAGGCGCTGTCCGACGAGGACCGCGCCGGGCGTGCAGCCCTGGAACTCTCCGTGCTGCCGCCCGCGATGCGGCACCGCGAAGTCGCCACGTCCGCCTGGGAACCGGCCACGGTCGAGCTGCCCGGCGGCCCGGCCTCGTCGGAGCGTTCTCTGCACGAGTGGTTCGAGGAGGTCGTGCGGGATGCGCCGGATGCGGTGGCGGTGCGGTGTGAGGACCGGTCGCTGAGCTATGCGGAGCTGAACGCGCGGGCGAACCGGCTGGCCCGGTATCTGCGGGCGCTGGGTGTGGGGCATGAGTCGCTGGTCGCTCTGTGCCTGCCCCGGAGCGAGTGGCTGGTGGTGTGCGCGCTGGCGGTGGTGAAGGCCGGTGGTGCGTATGTGCCGCTGGATCCGTCGGCACCGGCGGAGCGGCTCGGTCATGTGCTGGAGGACAGTGCGCCGCGCGTGCTGCTGGTCGACGGTGCGGTGCCCGAGGGACTCGACGCCGGCGGTGCCACGGTGGTGGACGTGCCGGGGCACGCCGAGCGCTGGGAGGCCTTGCCCGCGGACGACCTGCCGCCGGTGTCCGGCGCCGGCCCGGCCGACCTGGCGTATGTGATCTACACGTCTGGCTCGACGGGCCTGCCGAAAGGCGTGATGGTCGAACACCGCAACGTGGCCCGGTTCTTCGTCGCCGCTCAGGAGTGGTTCGGTTACCGGCCCGGGGACGTGTGGACGCTGTTCCACTCGTTCGCGTTCGACTTCACGGTGTGGGAGATGTGGGGAGCGCTGCTGCACCGCGGCACCCTGATCGTCGTCACCCAGGAAGTGGCGCGCAGCCCGCGCGACTTCTACACGCTGCTGTGCGAGGAGCAGGTCACCGTCCTCGGCCAGACCCCGACCGGGTTCGGGCAGCTGATCGCGGCGCAGGGCGACGACGGGGCCCCGCACAAGCTGCGCACGGTGGTGCTCGGCGGCGAGGAGCTGGACGCCTCCACGCTGAGCCCGTGGTTCGCGCGGCCGCTCAACGACGCGACCCAGCTGGTCAACATGTGGGGCACCACCGAGACGACGGTGGTCACCACCTACCGGACCGTGACGGAGCCCGACACCCGGCTGACCACCCGGCCCATCGGCGGACCGATGCCGGGTATGAGCGTGTACGTCCTCGACCGGCGCGGCAACCCGGTGCCGACCGGCGTGGTGGGCGAGCTGGTCATCGGCGGGGAGGCCGTGGCGCGGGGCTATCTGAACCGGGCGGAGCTGACTGCCGAGCGCTTCCTGCCCGACCCGTTCGCGGCCGGGTCCGATGCCCGGATGTACCGCACGGGAGACCTGGGCCGCCGACTGCCGGACGGTTCGCTGGAGTTCCTCGGACGCAATGACGGCCAGGTGAAGATCCGCGGCTACCGCATCGAACTCGGCGAGATCTCCACCCGCCTCAACGAGCACCCGGCGGTCGCGGACGCCCGCGTGGTGGTGCGCGGCCAGGGCGACGACCGGCGCCTGGTCGGATACATCGTGCCGTCCGCCCGGCAGGCGCCCGCGGTGTACGAGCTGCTGCGCCTGACCCGCACCGAACCCGGACTCCTGGAGCAGGTCCACGAACTGCCCAACGGTCTGCCGGTCTTCCAGCGGGACCGCGGCGAGACCGAGGTCCGCTACGAGGAGATCTTCACCGGCCCGGGGTATCTGGGCCACGGCATCACCCTCACGGAGGGCGACCGCGTCGTGGACGTCGGCGGCGGCATCGGACTGTTCACGTTGTACGCGGGCCTGCACCGCCCCGACGCCAGGCTGTACGCGTTCGAGCCGAGGGGGGCGCTCGCGGACGCCCTGCGCCGGAACGTCACTCTGTACGGCCTCGACGCCCGGGTCTTCGACTGCGGCCTGTCCGCCGAGGAGAAGGAGGCGACGCCCAGGCCGGACGGCGACCCTGAGAGCCGGGACCTCACCGGCCGGCTGCGCCCCCTGTCCGCGGTGCTGGCGGAGGAGGGCATCGACCGGATCGACCTGCTGAGGGTCGGGGTGCGGCATGCCGGACACGACGTGCTGCGCGGCATCGCCGACGCCGACTGGCACAGGATCCGCCAGCTCGTGGTCGACCTGCACGACACCGACGGGCAGCTGAAGAAGACGGTGGCCCTGCTGGAGGAGCACGGCTTCGACGTGGTCAGCGGGCACATCGACGGACCGTCGTACCGGCTCCACGCCAGGCGCCCTGCCGACACCGGACGCGAGAGCGGCGACAGCGCGGCGCTGCCGGGCGCCGTGCCCCTGCCGCGCTGGCCGAACGAGCGGGTCCTGCGGGAGGATCTGGACGCCGCGCTGCGGGCCGCGCTCCCGTCGTACATGGTGCCTTCCGGTTACGTCATGCTGGACGCACTGCCGCTGACCGGCAACGGCAAACTGGACCACCGCGCACTGCCCGACCCCGGCGTTCCGGCCCGGCCCGCCGAACAGGGCACGGCCCCGCGCACCGAGGCCGAACGCGTCGTGTCCGAGGTCTGGGCCGAGCTGCTGGACACCGATGCGGAGCGGCTCGACGTGGGGAGCAACTTCTTCTCGCTCGGCGGCAACTCCCTGCTCGTCACCCGCATGATCAACCTGATCAAGCAGCGGACGGGCGTGGAGCTGCGGGTCCAGACGATCTTCGCGGCGGAGCGGTTGAGCGATCTCGCGGCCGAGGTGGCGCGCGGCCTCCCGGACGCCGGGCCCGCCGCCGCGCTCGACCTGGATGCGATCGACAAGAGCATCCGGCTCGTCGAGAGCCTGACCGACGCGGAGCTGGACTCTCTGGACATCGACAACGCCGCCCTGGACAACGAGAGCTAGGCAGAGAGGCCGATGATGAGCACTCCGCACCAGGAGAGCGGGCAGGAGCTGGTCCGGAAGATCCAGGCCATGCCGCCCAAGCGGCAGCGCGCCGTGATCGCGCTGCTGCGCAGGCAGGGCGTCGACCTCTCCGCGCTGGACATCATCCCGCGCGTGCCCCGGTCCCCGGACCAGCCGCTCCCGCTCTCCTTCGCCCAGCAGAGGCTGTGGTTCCTCGCCCAGCTGGAGGGCACCAGTGCCCACTACAACATCCCGATGGCGATGCGGCTGCACGGACCGCTCGACCGCGCCGCGCTGCGCCGCGCGCTGAAGGAACTCGTGCTGCGGCACGAGGCGTTGCGCACGCGTTTCGAGGACCGTGACGGCGTCCCCCACCAGTGCGTCGACGACGGCTCCGGCTTCACCGTGCGCGAGCAGGACGTCGCCGACCCGCAGGACGTGCTCCGCATCTGCCAGCAGGAGATGCTGGCGCCCTTCGACCTGGCACGCGACTCGCTGATCAGGGCGCTGCTGCTGCGGCAGAGCGGGACC
Source organism: Streptomyces sp. NTH33 (assembly GCF_003236365.1). GTDB lineage: Bacteria > Actinomycetota > Actinomycetes > Streptomycetales > Streptomycetaceae > Streptomyces. The sequence continues at coordinate 20,127 of NZ_POTZ01000044.1, read as the reverse complement.
GAGCACGTCCTGATGGTGACGATGCACCACACGGTGTCGGACGGCTGGTCGGTCGGGGTGTTCTTCCGCGAGGTGACCGAGCTGTACAAGGCCTGCCGCCAGGGTCGGGAGGCGACGCTGGAGCCGCTGCCGGTGCAGTACGCCGACTTCGCGCACTGGCAGCGCCAGTGGCTGGCGGGCGAGGTGCAGACCCGCCAGGTCGAGTACTGGAAGCGGCAGCTCGCCGGGGTGGACGAGGGGCTGACCCTGCCCACTGACCGGCCCCGCCCGCCGGTGCGCGGCTACGACGGCACCCGCGAGTTCTTCCAGTGTTCCCGGGAACTCCTCGACCGGCTCCGGGAGATCAGCGAACGGCACGACGTCACCCTGTACATGACGCTGCTGGCCGCCTACTCCGTCGTACTGCACCGCTACACCCACCAGACCGACATCGCCGTCGGCACCGTGGTGGCCAACCGCAACCGGGCCGAGGTGGAGGGGCTGATCGGCCTGTTCGCCAACACCCTCGTCATGCGCAACGACCTGTCCGGCGACCCCACGTTCCCCGAACTCCTGGCCCGCGTGAAGCGGACTGCGCTGGAGGCCTACGACCACCAGGACGTGCCGTTCGAGGCCGTGGTGGACGCCCTCCAGGTGGAGCGCGGCCTCAGCCACTCGCCGGTGTTCCAGACGGTGCTCGTGCTCCAGGAGGAACAGGCGCAGCCCCGGCTCACCCTGGGCGGACTTGAGGTCACGCCCGTCGACGCCGACTTCAGCATCGCCAAGTTCGACCTCACGCTCGACCTGCGGGAGACCCCGGACGGGCTGGCCGGGGCCGTGGAGTACAGCACCGCCCTGTTCGACCGGGAGACCATCCAGCGCTTCGTAAGCCACTTCACCACGCTCCTCATCTCCATCGCCGACGCGCCGCAGGAACGCATGTCCCGGCTCGAACTGCTGGACCGGGCCGAGCTGGACCACCTCGTGGACGAGTGGAAGGCGCTGCCCGGCGGCCCGGCCTCGTCGGAGCGTTCTCTGCACGAGTGGTTCGAGGAGGTCGTGCGGGATGCGCCGGATGTGGTGGCGGTGCGGTGTGAGGACCGGTCGCTGAGCTATGCGGAGCTGAACGCGCGGGCGAACCGGCTGGCCCGGTATCTGCGGGCGCTGGGTGTGGGGCATGAGTCGCTGGTCGCTCTGTGCCTGCCCCGGAGCGAGTGGCTGGTGGTGTGCGCGCTGGCGGTGGTGAAGGCCGGTGGTGCGTATGTGCCGCTGGATCCGTCGGCACCGGCGGAGCGGCTCGGCCATGTGCTGGAGGACAGCGCGCCGCGCGTGCTGCTGGTCGACGGTGCGGTGCCCGAGGGACTCGACGCCGGCGGTGCCACGGTGGTGGACGTGCGTGGGCGCTGGGAGTGGCTGCCGGCCGACGACCTGCCGCCGGTGTCCGGCGCCGGCCCGGCCGACCTGGCGTATGTCATTTACACGTCGGGTTCCACCGGGCAGCCGAAGGGCGTGATGGTCGAACACCGCAACGTCACCCGGCTGTTCACCACCACTCGGGACCGGTTCGGGTTCGGGCCGCGGGACGTGTGGACGCTGTTCCACTCGTTCGCCTTCGACTTCACCGTGTGGGAGATGTGGGGCGCGCTGCTGCACGGCGGCCGGCTGGTGGTGGTCCCGGAGGAAGTGGCCCGCAGCCCGCGCGACTTCTACACGCTGCTGTGCGAGGAGCAGGTCACCGTCCTCAACCAGACGCCGAGCTCCTTCACACAGCTGATCGCGGCGCAGGGCGAGGACTGCGCCCCGCATCGGCTGCGCACCGTGGTCTTCGGCGGCGAGGCGCTGGACACCTCGGCGTTGCGGCCCTGGTTCGCGCGGCCGGTCAACGAGGCGACCCGGCTCGTCAACATGTACGGGATCACCGAGACGACCGTGCATGTCACCCACCGGGCGGTCACCGAGGCCGACACCGGGCGCGCGGTCAGCCCGATCGGCGCACCGCTGTCCGATCTGTCTGTATACGTCCTCGACCCGCACGGGAACCTCGTGCCGACCGGTGTGGTCGGAGAGATGTACGTGGGCGGCGCGGGCGTGGCCCGCGGCTATCTGAACCGGCCGGAGCTGACCGCCCAGCGCTTCCTGGACGACCCGTTCCGGGGCGCGCCGGGTGCCCGCATGTACCGCACGGGAGACCTGGGCCGCCGGCTGCCGGACGGCTCACTGGAGTACCACGGCCGCAACGACGACCAGGTGAAGATCCGCGGCTACCGCATCGAACTCGGCGAGATCTCCGCCCGGCTCAACGCCCGCCCCGAGGTGCGCTCCTGCGCGGTCCTGGTCCGCGAGGACCAGCCCGGCAACCGGCAGCTCGTGGCCTACGTGGTGCCCGCGGCCGACCGGGCCGAATCCGAACTGCGCACCGAGCTGGACGAGTTCGTACGCCGTGTCCTGCCCGAGTACATGCTCCCCGGCGCGTACGTGTTCCTGCCGGGCCTGCCGTTGACCACCAACGGCAAGCTGGACCGCGCCGCGCTCCCGGCACCCGGCATCGACGCCTACACCCAGCGCGAGGACAGGGAGTACGTCGCCCCCGCCACCGGCACCGAACGGACCCTGGCGACGGTGTGGGCGGATCTGCTCGGCTTCGCGGCCGAAGAGATCAGCGCGCACGACAACTTCTTCTCGCTGGGCGGTCACTCGCTGCTCGTCACGGTCCTGGTGGCCCGGCTGCGGGAGGCCGGCCTCGACCTCACCGTGCGCGACCTGTTCAGCGCACCCACCCTGACCGCGCTGGCGGCACGCATCGACGCGGACGCCGAAAGCGCCACGGTCGGCGGACCCGCCGCCGGGACGGGCCCGGCCGGCGAGCGGACCGCCGTACCGCCGAACCTCCTCCCCGAGGGATGCGAACGGCTCACCCCCGACCTGCTGCCCCTGGTCCGGCTGAGCCAGGAACACCTCGACGCCCTCACGACCCGGGTTCCCGGCGGTGCGCCCGGCATCCAGGACGTCTACCCGCTGGTGCCCTCGCAGGAAGGCATCCTCTTCCATCACCTGATGGACCCCGAGAACGACCCGTACGTGATGTCGGTGGCGTTCATCGCGGACGACGAAGCGGCGTGCACCGCGTTCATCGACGCGCTCCAGGCCCTGATCGACCGCCACGACGTGGTGCGCACAGCCGTGCTCACCGAAGGGCTGCCGGAGCCGGTGCAGGTGGTGCACCGCACCGCGAAACTCCCCGTGGAGCACATCAGCCTCACTGGGAACCGGGAGGCCACCGGCGGCCGGAACGCCGAGGAGCAGGTCCGCGCGCTCCTGCACAGCCCTCCCGCGCTGCCGCCGGACCAGGCGCCGATGCTGAAGGTCCGGATCGCCCCGGAGCCCGGTTCACGCCGCCGCTTCGTCCTGCTGCACTACCACCACCTCATCGAGGACGCCACCTCGATGCGGCTGATCATCGACGAGCTGGCGGTCCACATGGCCGGGCGCGGCGACCTGCTCGCCCCGCCCGCGCCGTACCGCGACTTCGTCGCCCACACCCTGCACCAGCTGCGCACCGGGGACGCGGAGGACTACTTCCGCACCGTCCTCGGCGACGTCACCGAGCCGACCGCTCCCTTCGGCCTGACCGACGTGCGCGGCGACGGCCGCCGGACGCGCAAACCGCGCCGTTCGCTGCCCGCGGACCTCACCCGGCGGCTGCGCACCGAGGCCGGACGGCTCGGCCTGAGCCCGGCGTGGCTCTTCCACGCCGGGTGCGCGCTGGTCGTGGCCGCGGGCAGCGGGCGCGACGACGTGGTGTTCGGCACCGTGATGTCGGGGCGCCTGCAAGGCGTGCCCGGCGTGGAGCGGATGCTGGGCAACTTCATCAACACCCTGCCGCTGCGAGTCCGGCTGGCCGGCCGGAGCGTGCGGGAGCTGGTCGACGAGGTGGCCGCGGGGTTGCGCGAGCTGATCGCGCGGGAACAGTCCTCGCTGAGCCTGGCCCAGCGGTGCAGCGGCCTTGACAGCGAGACCCCGCTGTTCAGCGCCGCGATCAACTTCCGGCACTTCGAGCCCGCGCACGACGACGCCGACGCGCCGTCCCTGGAGGCCCAGGGGATCCACTGGCTCGGGGTGATGGACCGCACCAACTATCCGATGGGCATGTCGCTCGACGACCTCGGGGACGAGCTGTCCCTGACCGTCCAGGTCGAGGACGCGGTGGAGCCCGAGGCGCTGCTCACCTATGTGGAGACGGCGCTCGCAGGCGTCGTCGACGCGCTCGCCGCCGACGACGGCCACGGCACCCGGGCGCTCGACATCGACGTGCTGCCCACGGCCGAGCGGCAGCGGCTGCTGACCACGGCGCGGGGCGAGCGACCTCCGTACCCGCGGGACTCCTGCCTCGCCGAGCTGTTCGAGGAACAGGCGGCCCGGCGGCCCGACGCCGTCGCGGTGCGCCACGGCGAACAGCGGCTGACCTACGCCGAGCTGAACGCCCGCGCCAACCGGGTGGCCCACCATCTGCGCGGCGCCGGAGTCGGCCCCGACGTCCTCGTCGGTCTGTGTGCCGGCCGGTCGCCGGAGCTGGTCGTCGGACTCCTGGGCATCCTCAAGGCGGGTGGAGCCTACGTCCCGATCGACCCCGGCTACCCCGAGCAGCGGATCCGCGCGCTCCTCGACAGTTCCGGAGCGCGTACCGTGCTGGGCCAGTCCCGGCTGCCCGACACGCTGTTCGGCCCGGACACCGAGGTGGTCCACCTCGACACCGGTGAGCGCGCCGCAGACCGGGCCCAGGTGCTCGCCACCCTGCCCGACCACAACCCGTCCCGCGCCGAGTGGGGCCTGACACCGGACCACCTGGCCTACGCCATCTTCACCTCCGGGTCCACCGGCCGGCCCAAGGGCGTCCTGGTGGAACAGCGCGGCGTGGTCCGGCTCGTGCGCAACCCCGACTATTTCGCGGCCGACGAGGACACCGTGGTGCTGCACCACTCCTCGATCTCCTTCGACGCCGGCTCCCAGGAGGTGCTCACCCCGCTGCTCTGCGGCGGCCTGCTGGTGCTGCACGACGGCGACTCCAAGGACCCCGGGCAGCTGCTGGACTGCGTGGAGCGCACGGGCGTCACCACGATGCTGCTGTCCGCCGCGTTCCTCCCGGCATTCGTGGAGGCCGCGTCCGGCCGTGACCTTCCGCTGTGCACCATGGCCGTGGTGGGCGACACGTTCTCGGCCCGGGACGTGCGTCGGCTGTACGCGGCACACCCCGGCCTGACCGTGGTCAACGGCTACGGCCCGACCGAGAACAGCATCGCCTCCACCTACCACGTCATCGAGCGGGACATCGCCGACGACGCCCGGGTGCCCATCGGCCGGCCCGTCCCGCACACCACCGCTTACGTCACCGACGACCACCTGCGGCTGGTGCCGGACGGCGTGATCGGCGAGCTGTGCCTGGGCGGGGCCGGCGTGGCCCGCGGCTACCTCGGTGACCCGGAGCTGACCGCCGAGCGGTTCGTGCGCGACTCCTTCGGCGACGACCCGGACGGCCGCCTCTACCGCACCGGCGACCTGGTGCGCAGACTGCCCGACGGCACCCTGGAGTTCCGCGGCCGGGTGGACGACCAGGTCAAGGTCCGCGGGTTCCGGGTCGAGCCGGGCGAGATCGAGACGGTGCTGCACGCCCATCCCTCGGTGCACAGCGCCGTGGTCGTGCCCCGGACCTCCGGGGAGACCCACACTCTCAGCGCCTATGTGCGCCCCGCCGAGACGTGGCTGGAGGCAGCCTCCGAGGAGCAGACCGCCGACCACCTCGGCCAGTGGCAGCGGCTCTTCGAGGACCAGTACGCCCGCGGCGACGGCGAGACCGTCCCCGACGACCTCAACCTGGCCGGATGGCAGAGCAGTTACACCGGGGATCCCATTCCCGAGCCCGAGATGCGCGAGTGGATCGACGGCACGGTCGCCCGCATCCGGCAGCTGCGCCCGAAGCGGCTGATGGAGATCGGCTGCGGCACCGGGCTGCTGCTCTTCCGGTACGCGGAGCACTGCGAGGCCGTCCACGGCGTGGACATCTCCACAGCCGCCCTGGACGCCGTGCGCCGAGGCGTGGAGCGGCGCGGCTGGTCCCACGTCACCCTGCGGCGCGGCGACGCCCTGTCGGTGGCCGAGCCGGGCGCAGCGGCGGACAGCGAGCGATTCGACCTGGTCGTGCTCAACTCCGTGGCCCAGTACTTCCCCAGCCGTCACTACCTGGACGAGGTCATCGCCCGGGTCCTGCCGCTGGTACGGGTGGGCGGCCGCATCCTGCTGGGCGACATCCGGAACCTGGACCTGTTCTCCGCGCACGTGTGCGCCATCGAGCGCAGCCGCGCCGGTGCCCCGGCCACGGCCGGCACCCTCGCCGAGCAGGTGCAGCGCCGCCGCCGGCAGGAGACTGAACTCCTGCTCAGTCCCACCTACTTCACCCGGCTCCCGGAGCGCTTCGCGGAACTGGGCGACGTCGACATCATGATCAAGCGCGGAGTCGGCGGCAACGAGATGCTCGCCTACCGCTACGACGTGGTGCTGACCAAGGGCCCCGCCGCCCCGGCGGACGACCACCCGTGGCGGGAGTGCGCCACCCCGGCCGAGCTGCGCGCCCTGCTGGAGACCGGCGCCCCGGACCGCTTCGGCGTCACCGGGCTGACCAATCCCCGGATCGCGGACGATGTGCACGTCAGCGTCGCCCTCGCCCGCTGGAGTCCCCTCCACCGAGTGGAGCCGCTGCCCCTGGGCGCCCGGCTCACCACGCGGGCCCAGGACGAGATCCAGGAGCTGGAGGCCGTACTGCGGCAAGCCGAGGAACTCGGTTACAAGGTGGCGGCGACCTGGTCGCAGGACCGGCCGGACGGCCTGGACCTGGTGTTCGGCCGGGGCACGGCACCCCGGGCCCTGGCCCGCTCCCCGTACCGGGCCCCGCGCCTGGCGAACGCGCCGCAGATCGACCGCCTCGCCCCGGCGCTGGTCCGGGAGTTGCGGAAACACCTGTCCGAGCGGCTGCCGGACTACATGGTTCCCGGTGCCTTCGTCGTCCTCGAAGAGCTGCCGGTCACCCCGCAGGGCAAGGTCGACAAGCGGGCACTGCCCGCGCCGGACGACGAGGACGTGGCCAAGGAGGTCTACGTTGCGCCGCGCACCGAGGCCCAGCGCACCCTGTGCCGGCTCGTCGGCGCCGTCCTGGGACCCGAACGGGTCGGCCTGCAGGACAACTTCTTCAACCTGGGCGGCCACTCGCTGCTGGCCACGCGCCTCAACCTGCGGGTCAAGAAGGAGACGGGCGCCGAGCTGACGCTCCAGACCATCCTCACGGCCGCCACCATGGAGGACATGGCCGCGGCCCTGGAGGAGGAGCTGGAGCGGCGGGAACCGCGGCGTGAGGCCGCCGGACGAGGCACCACAGCCGGCGGCGCGACAACGGACGACGTCCCGGCGGACGCCGGGACGGCCCCCGGTGCCGACGAGCGCCCCGCGCTCGCGGACCTCGTGCCCGCCGCCCCCGCGCAGGAGGGTGACGAGGCGCCGCTGTCCACCGCGCAGCAGGACCTGTGGTTCCTGCGCACCCCCGGGCACCTCGCCGCCGCGCACGACAATGCCCAGCTGGCCGTGCGGCTGCGCGGCCCGCTGGACCGGGACGCCTGCACGGGCGCGGTACGCGCCCTGGTGGCCCGGCACGCGGTCCTGCGTACCAGTTACGTGCGCCGCGACGGGGCCCTGCTCCAACGCGTCAACGCCGCCGACGGCTTCGAAGTGCCCGTCCTGGAGATCCCGTGCTCCGCGAGCGGCGGCGACGCCGCACTCGGCGAGTGGCTGCGGGCCGAGCGGCTGCGTCCGTTCGCGCCGGAGGACCGGCACATGCTCAGGGCCCATCTGCTGGCCCTCGCCGAGGAGGAGCACGTCCTCGTGCTCACCCGCCCCTGGGGTGTCTTCGACGGCTGGTCGACGGGCATCGCCCTGCGCGAGGTGATGGCGGCCTATCAGGAGCTGAGCCGTGGTCGCGAGCCGCAGTTCGCACCGCTGCCCGTGCAGTACGCCGACTACGCCCGCTGGCAGCGCCGCACGGTGGACACCGCCGAGCTGGACCGGCAGCGCGACTACTGGCGCGAGCAGCTCGCCGGGCTGCCCCGTTGTCTGTCGCTGCGCACCGACTACCCTCGCGGTCCGGTCAAGTCCCACCAGGGCGCGGCCGTGGAGTTCTCCGTTCCGGCCGACCTGGCGGAGCGGCTGCACAAGCTCAGCGCGGACCACGGAGCCTCGCTGTACATGACCCTGCTGGCGGCCTACGCCGTCCTGCTCGGCGGCCGCACCGACGACCCCGAGGTGGCGATCGGCTCGCCGGTCACCAACCGGCCGGCCGCCGAACTGGAGGAACTCGTCGGGTACTTCGTCAACGCCCTGGTGATGCGCCTGGACGTGACCCCGTGGCGGGCCTTCACCGAACTGCTGAGGCGGACCAGGGAGGTGGTGGCGGAGGCCCAGGCGCACAAGGACCTGCCCTTCGCCGACCTCGCCCGCACCCTGGTGCCCGAGCCCGACCTGGCTCACTCCCCGGTCTTCCAGGTGATGTTCAACCTGGTGCCGGCCCCGTCCCGGTCCGGCGCGGACGGCGGGGACACGGGCGGCCTCGGCGGCCTGGACGCGGAGCTGGTGCCGAGCGGCGCCGGCACCGCGACGTACGACCTGAGCCTGGCGCTGCGCGAGACGGACGCGGGGCTGGAAGGCCACTTGGAGTACAGCACGGACTTGTTCGCGCGGGACACTGTGGAGAGCCTGGCGAGCGGCTATCTGCGCCTGCTGGAGCGGATCGTCCGCCACCCGGACGCGGACCTGGCCCGGCTCTTTGCCGAGGCCGGCGAGCGACGTGAGCGGGAGCTGTCGTGAGCCATCTCGTCGCCACCGTCCTCGGGGGCGTGGCACTGGTCGTCCTGGCGTCCTGGCTGCTGGGCGGGCTCGCCCGGCGGCTCGGGCAGCCCACGGTGGTCGGCCAGATCCTCGCGGGCGTCGCTCTGGGGCCGACCCTGCTGGGACGGCTCCCCGGCGACCCGTCCGGATATCTGTTCCCTGCCGAGGCACGCCCGTTCCTGGCGATGCTCGCCCAGATCGCGGTCGTCCTGTTCATGTTCGTGGCGGGCTACGAGACGGACTTCCGCACCTTCAAGGCGGGACGCACCGCGGTGAGCGTCGCGGCGGCGGCGCTGCTGGTTCCGATGGCGCTGGCCGTGGCCGTCGTCGAGTTGTGCAGCGGGCTGTTCGCCGCCGTGGACCCCGCACACGCGGACCAGAGCTCGTTCGCGATGTTCATGGCGGTGGCGGTCTCGATCACCGCCCTGCCGGTGCTGGCGGCCATCGTGCGGGAACGAGGCGCGGCGGGCACGCGGGCGGGCACCGTGGCGATCGCGGCGGCCGGTTTCATGGACGTGGCGGCCTGGCTGGTGCTGGCGGCGGTGCTCAGCGACGCAGGGCAGGCCACCCGCTGGTCGTGGCCGGCTGCCCTGGCGCTGCTGACGGCCTTCGCCGGGTTCCTCTTCGGCGTCGCCCGGCCCTCGCTGCGCTGGTGGCTGGAACGGCCGGCCACCCTCATGAGCAACCCCGTGCCGGTGGCGCTGGTCCTCGCCCTGGGCAGCGCGTGGGTCACCGAGTCCCTCGGATTCCACGCCGTCTTCGGCGGATTCCTCGCCGGGCTGGCCATGCCACGGCGGGACGGCGCGCCCGACGCCGACGTGCTGAAGCCGATGGAGCAGACGTCCGGCATGCTGCTGCCGCTGTTCTTCGCCACGACCGGTCTGTCCGTCGACATCGGCACGCTCGGCGCGGACGGCTTCGGCCTGCTGGGCGTGATCCTGCTGGTGGCGATCGTCGGAAAGGCCGTACCCGCCTACGGGGTGGCCCGGCTGCGCGGACTGGACGCCCGGCAGTCGGCGCTGGTCGCCGTCATGGTGAACACGCGCGGGCTCACCGAACTCATCGTCCTGGACGTCGGCAGGTCCGCCGGGCTGATCGGCGAGGAGCTGTATGCCGTCCTCGTCCTCATGGCGCTGGCCACCACCTTCACGACGGGCCCGCTGCTCCAGCTGATCGGCAGGGGCGCGCAGGACGGGCGACCGGCCACGCGGAAGGGGCATTCCGATCACTCGACCAGCAGTAGCGCACATCCAGTACAGACCGTCGGCACCGGCGGTGAGAAAGCGGGAGGCAACGCAACATGAGCAATACCGAAGCATTTGACGTCGTGGTCGTCGGCGGCGGCCCGGGCGGCTCGACACTGGCCGCGCTCGTGGCCAAGCGGGGGCACTCGGTCCTCGTCCTGGAGAAGGAGTTCTTCCCCCGCTACCAGATCGGGGAGTCCCTGCTGCCGTCCACCATCCACGGCGTCTGCCGGCTGACCGGCGTCGCGGACGAGCTGGCCAAGGCAGGATTCACGATCAAGCGCGGCGGCACGTTCCGCTGGGGCGCCAACCCGGAGCCGTGGACGTTCGCCTTCTCGGTCTCCCCGCGCATGGCGGGCCCCACCTCCACCGCCTACCAGGTCGAACGGTCCAAGTTCGACAAGATCCTCCTGGGCAACGCCCGACGCGTCGGCGCCGTGGTGCGCGAAGGATGCGCGGTGACGGACGTGGTGGAGGACGGCGACCGGGTCACCGGCGTGCGCTACACCGACGACCAGGGCGTGCGGCATGAGGTGTCGGCCCGGTTCGTGGTGGACGCCTCCGGCAACAAGAGCCGGCTCAACCAGCGAATCGGCGGCCGCAGGGAGTACTCGGACTTCTTCCGCAACCTGGCGCTGTTCGGCTACTTCGAGAACGGCAAGCGGCTGCCCGAGCCGAACCGGGGCAACATCCTGTGCGCCGCGTTCGAAAGCGGCTGGTTCTGGTACATCCCGCTGACCGACACCCTCACCAGCGTGGGTGCCGTGGTCCGGCGGGAGATGGCCGAGAAGGTGCAGGGCGATCCCGAGAAGGCCCTCCAGGCGCTGATCGACGAATGCCCGATCATCTCGGACTTCCTCGCCTCCGCCCGCCGCGTCACCGAAGGACAATACGGCCAGATCCGGGTCCGCAAGGACTACTCGTACCACCACACCGCCTTCTGGCGGCCGGGCATGATGCTCGTCGGCGACGCCGCCTGCTTCGTCGACCCGGTGTTCTCCTCCGGCGTGCACCTGGCCACCTACAGCGCGCTGCTGGCCGCCCGGTCCATCAACAGCACGCTGGCCGGCGCGGTCGAGGAGGAGGCCGCCATGAAGGAGTTCGAGGCGCGCTACCGCCGCGAGTACGGCGTCTTCTACGAATTCCTGATGTCGTTCTACGACATGCACCAGGTGGAGAACTCCTACTTCTGGCAGGCCAAGAAGGTCACCAGGAACAGCCGTCCCGAACTCGAGTCGTTCGTCGACCTGGTCGGCGGTGTCTCCTCCGGGGAATCCGCGCTCAGCGACGCGGACGCGGTCGCGCGGCGCCTGCACGCGCAGACCGAGGAGTTCGCCTCCGCGGTCGAGAGCATCGCCGACGGAAAGAACGACAACTGGGCCCCGCTCCTCGGTTCCTCCGTGGTGCGCGAAGCGATGGCCGAAAGCTCCAAGGTGCAGATGCACGCGGTGCTGGGCGAGGACGCGGAAGAGGAGACGCCGCTGTTCGAGGGCGGGCTGATCCCCTCGCCGGACGGCCTGTCCTGGGCCACCCCCGCCGGCCGCGACTGAGCCGCGGCCGAACCCGCCGGAGAAGCAGCCGAGCCCCAGCCGAAGGACATCCCGAGGGAAGAAGGTGAGCCATGCCGAACAGCCCGACAGCCGCGGTCATCGCAGAGGTCGACGAACTGCGCGAGAAAATCAAGGGATCGCGTAATTCCTTCCGCGATCAGAGCTTTCTGGACCAGCTCGCACAGCACATAGCCGACGCCCCACACCTGGGGCGTCAGCCCATCGCCCGCGCCCTGGTCGAGGACCTGCGCGGCTACGCGTCCGAGCCCCGTCTGGCAGCCGTCAAGGCGCACATCAACGAGGAGCGCGACCAGCACATCTTCTCGCTCTTCGACGCCTCGTACTTCCCCTCCCTCTCCCTGGAGTACCTGACGTACGAGACGCTGCCCACCAATCCGCACCTCGCCGCCCGGTACGCCAGCCCCACCATGCCGGTGAACATCATCGCCAGCTCGAAGGGGTTCCAGTCGAGGGTCGTCGTCGCCCTGTTTCCGGAGAACCACATCGACGGCATCCAGCGCGGCGACGACCTGATCTTCTACTTCATCAACAAGTTCGTCGAACGGCACAACCGCATCACCCGGAAGATGATCGACGCGGTGATGGCCGAGGGCAGCTTCCCCCTCCTGCGAGGCGCCGACGACCGCACGGTCGAACAGGCCTCCTCGTGGTGGGTGCGGCTGCATGAATACCACCACCGGCAGGGCGACATGCCCATTCCTGAGTTCTTGCGGTACAAGAAGCTCAAGCCGCTGGCCGGACTGGAGGAGCTGCGCGTCGACGTCTCCGGGATGCTGGTGTGCCTGAACGATCCAGAACTCCCCGCCGACGAGGCGCGACTGGCGTATGAGTACATCCTCTCCGAACGGCTGCTGCGCTACGCGGTGGAAGGCATCCCCCGCCCCAACTACGACGCTGTCGCCTCACAGCTGCTGTTCAACTACCTCTCCGAGCACGGCGGAATCGAACTGCACGGCGGCGTCATCCGGCTCTGCCCCGAACTCCCAGCCGTCCTCACCGAGTTCCTCGACAGGATCCAGCGGATCGAGCAGCGGATCCACACCACGTCCGCCGAAGAGGTCCAGCAGAACCTGCTGGAATTCACCAACCGGTACACGGATTATGACCCGGACGCGAAGGACTACCGGCACATCCCGTTCTTTGCGGAAATAAAGGAGCGCCTGGGCGTCTGACGCGCAGGCGCCGAGACGAGGAGGATCACGCTCCGTTCCCCGCATTGATCGGATGTTGACGCTCTGTTCATTGCCTTCCGCCGACGGCATCGGATAGCGTTGTTTATGATCATGCGGGGGCGGGTCGTGAGCTGCGCGATCCGGAAATACGGGGGCAGTCCAGATATGGTGATTCCGTGCGGGTGCAGCGGTGCTGTTCCGCGATTCTGACGGTGTGAAGCCGTTGCTTCCTTCCGCGCTTTTCTCGAATTTCGGCCTTTCAGGCTTCCCGTGGCCTTGTGGAATTCCTTGCGCCGTCGAGCGGCAGTGGCTTTCACGAGTCCGGAAGTTTTCCGCGCGACAAGACTCTCCGGAGACGAACCGACCGGAAAGGATCACGTTATGCCCACGAGCCGCCCGAGCGAGCGCGCGATCGCCGTCGTCGGCATGTCCTGCCGCGTTCCCGGGGCCGACGACCTCGGCGCCTTCTGGCGGCTGCTGCGGGACGGCGTTGAGGCGATCGGGGACGTACCGGAGGGCCGGTGGGACCTCGTCGGCGTTCCGGAGGACCTTCGCTCGGCCGGCCTGGGGCGTGGCGGATTCCTCGACCGGGTGGCCGACTTCGACCCCGGATTCTTCGACATTTCCCCGCGCGAGGCCGCGGCGATGGATCCCCGGCAGCGGCTGGCCCTGGAGCTGAGCTGGGTCGCCCTGGAGCACGCCGGCGTGCTGCCGGAGAGTCTGCGCGGCGGCTCCGCCGCGGTGTTCCTCGGCGCCACCGGCGACGACTACGCGGCACTCGTCCACCGGCTCGGCGGGGACGCGGTGTCTCACCACTCGCTGAGTGGACTGAGCCGCGGCGTGATCGCCAACCGGGTCTCGCACCACCTCGGGCTGCGCGGACCGAGCCTCACCGTGGACGCGGCTCAGTCCTCGTCCCTGGTCGCTGTGCACCTGGCGTGCGAGAGCCTGCTGTCGGGCGCCACCGGGCTGGTGCTGGCCGGCGGCGTCCACCTCAACCTGACGCCGGACAGCGCACTCGCCTTCGCCCGGGCCGGCGCGCTGTCCCCGGACGGCCACTGCTACACCTTCGACGCCCGCGCCAACGGAACCGTCCGGGGCGAGGGCGGCGGAGTGGTCGTCCTCAAACGCCTGGCGGACGCCGTCGCCGACGGCGACCGGATCCACTGTGTCCTGCTCGGCAGCGCGGTGAACAACGACGGCGGCGGCGAGGGCCTCACCGTCCCCGACGGCGACGCACAAAGGGAGTTGCTGCGCGAGGCCTGCGCCCGCGCCGGGGTGGAACCGGCGCAGGTGCGCTACGTCGAGTTGCACGGCACCGGAACGAGGGCGGGAGACCCGGTGGAGGCCGTGGCCCTCGGCTCGGTCCTTGGCGAGGACCGGCCCGACGGGCAGCCCCTCCTCGTCGGCTCGGTGAAGACCAACATCGGGCACCTCGACGGGGCCGCGGGCATCGTCGGGCTGATCAAGGTCGCACTGTCCCTCGCACACGGCACCCTCCCGGCGAGTCTGAACTACGCCGAGCCCAACCCGTCGATCCCGATGGACCGGCTGGGGCTCCGGGTCAACGACACGTCCGGCCCCTGGCCCGAAGGCCCTCGGCTCGCGGGCGTCAGCTCCTTCGGCGTGGGCGGTACGAACTGCCACGTAGTGGTCGCCGAACCCCCCGCCACGCCGGAGGAGACAACCGACGCACCCGCTGGGGATCTGCCGGTGCCGGTGCTCGTCTCGGGCAGGACCCAGGCGGCGCTGCGGGCCCAGGCACGCCGGCTGCTGGAGTGGGCGGAGGCCCACAAGGACCTGCGCCCGCTGGACGTGGCGTACGCGACGGTGACCACCCGCACGGTGCTGGAGCACCGGGGCGTGGTCGTCGCCGCGGACCGCGCCCGGCTGCTGGCCGGACTGTCCGCCCTGGCGGCGGGTGAACCGTCGCCGCACGTGGTGGAGGGCGAGGCGGGACCCGTCTCGGACGTGGTGTGGATGTTCCCCGGGCAGGGCCCGCAGTGGGCCGGGATGGCCCTGGAACTGTGGGAGTCGTCGGCGGTGTTCGCCGCGTGGATGGACGAGTGCGCGCGGCTGCTGGACGGCATGGTCGACTGGTCGCTGCGCGAAGCGCTCGCCGACGAGGCCGCACTGCGGCGCATGGACGTCATGCAGCCCGCCCTGTTCGCGGTGCAGGTGTCGCTGGCCGAGGTGTGGCGTGCCGTGGGGATCCGGCCGTCCGCCGTGGTGGGCCATTCCCAGGGGGAGATCACCGCGGCTTGTGCGGCGGGGATCGTGCCGGTCGAGGACGCCCTGCGGCTGATGGTCGAGCGCAGCAGGGCCATCGCCGCCCGGCTGTCCGGCCACGGCGCGATGGCCCTGCTGGCGCTGCCCGCCGGGGAGGTCGACGAGAGCCGGGTCACGATCGGCGCGGTGAACGGTCCGCACTCGGTCGTCGTGTCCGGCCCGGTCGAGAGCGTGCGGGACGTGGTGGCCGAGTACGAGGCCCGCGGCGTGCGGGCCCGCATGGTGCCGATCGACTACGCCTCCCACTCGCCGCACGTCGAGCCGGTCCGCGACGACGTCCTGCGGGCCGCCCGGCACGTCACGGCTCGTGACACCGACGTGGCGTTCTACTCCACGGTGACCGGCCGCCGGCTGGCCGCGGACGCCTTCGACGCCGAGTACTGGTACCGCAATCTGCGGGAGCGGGTGCGGATGGAGGAGGCCGTCCGGGCCCTGGCCGCCGCCGGGCACGGCGTGTTCGTGGAGGTCAGCCCGCACCCCGTGCTGACCATGCCGGTGCAGGACACGGTGGGCGGCACGCCGGGCGCGGTGGTCCAGGGCACCCTGCGCCGCGGCGAGGGCGGACTCGGACGGTTGCTGCGGTCCATGGCCGAGCTGCACGTCCAGGGCGTCCCGGTGGACTGGCGGCCGGTGTTCGAGGGCACCGGCGCCCGCGCCGTCGAACTGCCCACCTACGCCTTCCAGTCACGGCCCTACTGGCTCACCGGCGAGAGTGTCGCGCCCCGGTCCGCACCGCGCTCGCCGCAGCCGCCCGCACCGGTGATCGAGCCCGCCGCCGAACCGTCCGGCACGGGGGAGCGGGAACTGCGGACCCTGATCCGTTCCCAAGCGGCGGCCGTGCTTGGGCACACCGACTCGGACGCGATGGCGGCCGACCGTTCGTTCAAGGAGCTCGGCTTCGACTCCGTCACCTCGGTGGAGCTGAGCGGGCGGCTGCGCCACGCCACCGGCCTGCCCCTGCCGGCCACACTGCTCTTCGACCACCCCACCCCGGCCGCGCTCGAACGGCACCTCCGCCAAGAGCTGTCGGGCCGCGCCCCGGACCGGGACGGGGCCGCCGAGGACTCCGCCTCCGACGACGCGATCGCGATCGTGGGCATGGCCTGCCGGCTGCCGGGTGGCGTGTCGTCCCCCGAGGAGCTGTGGCACCTGGTCGCCGACGAGGTGGACGCCATCTCGGCGTTCCCCGAGGATCGCGGCTGGACCCTCGATCCGGCGGACACGGGGCACGTCCGCACCGGCGGATTCCTGGCCGGTGCCCTGGACTTCGATGCCGACTTCTTCCGGATCAGCCCGCGTGAGGCGCGGGCGATGGACCCGCAGCAGCGGCAGGTGCTCGAAGTGTCGTGGGAGGCACTGGAGCGGTCCGGGATCGACCCCGGGGCCCTGCGCGGCAGCCGCACGGCCGTCTTCGTCGGCGTCATGGACCAGGACTACGTGCCCCGGCTGCACGAGACGTCCGAGAGCTTCAGGGGACACGCCCTGACCGGCGGGGCCCCGAGTGTGGTGTCCGGCCGTATCGCCTACGCCTTCGGGTTCGAGGGGCCGGCGGTGTCCGTGGACACCGCGTGCTCGTCGTCGCTGGTGGCGCTGCACCTGGCAGCGCGGTCGCTGCGGTCGGGGGAGTGCACGCTGGCCCTGGCGGGCGGGGCGACGGTGATGTCCACGCCCGGGATGTTCGTGGAGTTCTCCCGGCAGGGCGGGCTGTCCCCCGACGGGCGGTGCAAGGCCTTCTCGGACGCCGCCGACGGCACGGGGTGGGCCGAGGGCGTCGGCGTGCTGGTGCTGGAACGGTTGTCGGACGCGCGGCGCAACGGACACCGGGTGCTGGCGCTGGTGCGTGGCTCCGCCGTCAACCAGGACGGCGCCTCCAACGGGCTGACCGCCCCCAACGGTCCCTCCCAGCAGCGGGTGATCCGCGACGCGCTGGCGAGTGGCGGACTGACCCCGGCGGACGTCGACGCGGTGGAGGCGCACGGCACCGGAACCGCGCTCGGCGACCCCATCGAGGCACAGGCGCTGCTGGCCGCCTATGGCCGGGAGCGGGACCGGCCGTTGTGGCTGGGGTCGGTGAAGTCCAACATCGGGCACACCCAGGCGGCGGCGGGCGTGACCGGCGTGATCAAGACGGTGATGGCCATGCGGCACGGCGTGCTGCCGCGCACACTGCACGTCACGGAGCCCTCGCGCCACGTGGACTGGTCGTCGGGCGCGATCGGGCTGCTGACCGAGCGGCAGCCGTGGCCGCGGACGGACCGGCCGCGCCGCGCC
This sequence comes from Streptomyces sp. NTH33, assembly GCF_003236365.1. GTDB lineage: Bacteria > Actinomycetota > Actinomycetes > Streptomycetales > Streptomycetaceae > Streptomyces. Next base: position 2,679 of record NZ_POTZ01000044.1, on the reverse strand, counting down.
GGGGTGTCGTCGTTCGGGATGAGCGGCACCAACGCGCACGTGATCGTCGAGCAGCCGCCGGACGCCGAGGACGGCGGCGGGGACCAGCCGGACGTCTCGTCGCCGGTGCCGGTGGTGCTGTCGGCGCGGTCCGAGGCGGCGCTGCGGACCCAGGCGGGACGGCTGCGCCGGCACGTGGCGTCCGACGGGAACCTGCGCCCGGTGGACGTCGGCTGGTCGACGGTCACGGCGCGGGCCGCGTTCGAACACCGTGCCGTCGTCGTGGCCTCCGGCCGGGACGACCTCGTGGCCGGGCTCGACTCGCTGGAACAGGGCGCGCAGGCCACGGGCTCGGTGCGGGGCGTAGCGCGGCAGTCCGGCCACCGCGTGGTGTTCGTCTTCCCCGGCCAGGGTGCGCAGTGGGCCGGCATGGCGGTGGAACTGCTGGACACCGCGCCCGTGTTCGCCGCCCGCCTGCGGGAGTGCGCGGTGGCCCTGGCCGAGTTCACGGACTGGGACCTCGAAAGCGTGCTGCGGCAGGTGCCGGGCGAGCCGACGCTGGAGCGGGTGGACGTGGTGCAGCCGGCGTCGTGGGCGGTCATGGTGTCGCTGGCGGCACTGTGGCAGTCCTACGGCGTCGAACCCTCGGCGGTGGTGGGGCACTCCCAGGGCGAGATCGCGGCGGCGTGCGTGGCCGGCGCGCTGTCGCTGAGGGACGCGGCGCGGGTGGTCGCCCTGCGGTCGCAGGCCGTCGCCAAGGGGCTGGCCGGGCTCGGCGGGATGATGTCGGTGACCCTGCCCCTTGCGGAGACGGAGTCCCGGCTGGCGCCGTGGGCGGACCGCCTGGAGGTGGCGGCGCTCAACGGCCCGGCCGCCACGGTGGTCGCCGGAGAACCCCAGGCGCTGGACGAACTGCTCACCGCGTGCGAGAAGGACGGGGTCCGGGCGCGCAGGATCCCGGTGGACTACGCCTCGCACACCGCCCATGTGGAGCGGATCGAGGACGAACTGGCGCGGCTGCTGGCCGACGTACACCCCGAGCCCGCTCAGGTGCCGTTCTTCTCGACCGTCGAGCGGGACTGGCTCGGCGAGGGACGGGTGGACGTGGGGTACTGGTACCGGAACCTGCGCCGCACGGTGCACTTCCAGTCCGCGGTGGAGACCCTGGCCGAACAGGGCTACGGCCCGTTCGTCGAGGTCAGCGCGCACCCGGTGCTCACCGTGAGCGTCCAGGAGACCCTGGAGGCCCGCACGGGCGAGACGGCGGCCGCGATGGTCACGGGATCTCTGCGGCGGGACGAGGGCGGCCTCGACCGGTTCCTGGCCTCGGTGGCGCAGGTGTGGACGCACGGAGTCGCCGTGGACTGGACCCCGTCGTTCGCCGACGTCGACGCGTCCCGCGTCGAACTGCCGACCTACGCATTCCAGCACCGGCGCTACTGGCTGGACCCCGCGGCGGACCAGCCTCTGCCGGCCCACACCGTGGAACTCGCCGACGGCGCCACCGTCCTCACGGAACGACTGTCGCTGCGGACCCGGCCGTGGCTCGCCGACCACCGCGTGCTCGGCCAGGTCGTGGTGCCGGGCACCGCGCTGCTGGAGATGGCGCTGCGCGTCGGCGACGCGGTTCACGAGCTGACCCTGCACACCCCGCTGGTGGTGCCGGAGCGCGGTGAGATCGACGTACAGCTCACCGCGGCGGCCCCGGACGCCGCCGGCCACCGCGCCGTCCGCGTCCACAGCCGCCCGCGCGGCGGCGCCGACGAGGAATGGCAGCTGCACGCCACCGGTGTGGTACGTACGGCCGGACCCGGCGACGCAGGCGGCCTCGGGCCGGCCGAGTGGCCGCCCGCAGGGGCGGTTCCGCTGAACCCCGGCGGCTGGTACGACCAGCTCGCCGCGCGCGGCCTGGAGTACGGGCCGGCGTTCCGCAACCTGCGGCAGGTGTGGCGGCACGGTGACGACCTCCTCGTCGACATCGCCCTGCGCGACGGCGCGGGACCCTTCAAGGTCCACCCCGCCCTGCTGGACGCCACGCTCCATCCCCTGGTGCTGGAGACGGGATCCGGCCCCGTCGTGCCGTTCTCCTGGGGCGGCGTACGGCTGGCGCGTACGGGCGCCTCCGAGCTGCGCGTCAGGATCAGCCCGGTCGGTGAGCACCGGGTGTCGCTGGCCGTGGCCGACGGCAGCGGGGCGGAGGTGCTGTCCGTCGACGATCTCGCCCTGCGGCCCCTGGACGCCCGGCGGTTCGACCCCAGGCTCTTCCAGATCGACTGGCGGGAGACTGCCGTGCCGGACGAGCCGGGCGGGCCGGACGCCTCCGTCGACCTGCTGCCGGTCGCACCTGCCACCGCGGACACCCCCGAGGCCGTCCACGAGACGGCCGAGTCCGTCCTGCGGGAGGTCCAGGCATGGCTGCGCGACCACCTCGACGGCTCGGCCCGGCTGGCGGTCGTCACCCGGCGCGCGGTGCCCGTCGGCCCGGGCGCCGCCGTCGACCTTTCCGCCGCCGTCGTGTGGGGACTGCTGCGGTCGGCCCAGACCGAACACCCCGGCCGGATCGTGCTGGTGGACGTAGACGGGGACGGCGATCCGCCGGCCGGCGACCTGGGCCGCGCCCTGGCCTGCGGCGAACCGCAGGTCGCCTTGCGTACGGGCCGGGTCCTCGTCCCCCGGCTCGCCCGTGGCTCCGTCCCCGTC
>NZ_POTZ01000449.1 GCF_003236365.1 Streptomyces sp. NTH33 | reverse complement strand
GTGGTGGACCCGGCGAGCACTCCGGGCGGGCAGGGGCCGCTGGTCAGCAGCGGGATGCCGGAGACCGGCGCGGGCGTGGGGGCCGTACCGAAGTTGACGGCGCAGACCAGGCCGTCACCGCGGACGAAGGCGAGGACGCCCGGCTCGGCGTCCAGCCAGCGCAGCGTGCCCTCGCCCAACTGGGGCAGCGCGGAGCGCAGGTGCAGGCCGTCGCGGTACAGGTGCCAGAAGGAGCGGGTGTCGGCGAGGGCGCGCTCGGTGGCGTACTCGGCGAAGTACTCCGGCTGCGGCAGCCAGGGTTTGGCGTTCTGCGCTCCGGTGGTGAAGCCGAACGGGGATGCCTGGCCCGACCAGGGCAGCGGCACCCGGCAGCCGTCGCGGATGCGGGCGCGGCTCCCGGTCCGGTGGAAGATCGGGTCGGTGAGCACGTCGTCGGGCAGGTCGACGACCTCGGGCAGGCCCAGTTCCTCGCCCTGGTAGATGTACGCGGCTCCGGGCAGCGCCAGCATCAGCAGCGCGGCGGCACGGGCGCGGGCGGCGCCCAGTCCGCTCGCCTCGGGGGTGGGTTCGCCGTAGCGGGTGACGGTGCGGACCTGGTCGTGGTTGTTGAGGACCCAGGTGACCGTGGAGCCGGTGCCGGCGATGTCCTCCATGGCCTCGGAGATGACCTTGCGGAAGGCGTCGGCGTCCCAGGGGGCGCCGAGCAGGTCGAAGAAGAAGGCCTGGTGCAGCTCGTCGGGGCGGACGTACTGGGCGTGTTCGCGGGCGCTGGGCACGGACACCTCGCCGACCAGCAGGCGTTCACGGCCGTCGCGTGCGGTGTACTCCTCGCACACCGAGCGCCAGTGCCGCCACACGTCGTGCACCTCGGGCTGGTTCCAGGCGAGCGGGTTGACCGAGTCGCGGGTGCGGGCGTCGATCTCCGGGTCGTCCGAGTCGGGCAGTCCGGGGTGCTTGTAGAGGCCGGCGGCGACGTCGATGCGGAAGCCGTCGACGCCCCGGTCGAGCCAGAAGCGCAGCACCCGGTCGAACTCGGCGGGGATCTCGGGGTTGCGCCAGTTCCAGTCGGGCTGCTCGGGCGTGAACATGTGCAGGTACCACTGGCCGGGGCTGCCGTCCGCCTCGGTGATCCGGGTCCAGGCCGGTCCGCCGAACATCGCGTGCCAGTTGTTGGGCGGCTCGGCGCCGTCCGGGCCGCGGCCGTCGGCGAAGTGGAAGCGGGCGCGGGCGGCACTGCCGGGTCCGGCGGCCAGCGCCTCGCGGAACCACGGGTGCTCGGCCGAGCAGTGGTTGGGGACGATGTCCAGCAGCACCTTGACGCCCAGCCGGCGGGCGGCCGCCACCAGCTGGTCGAACTCGTCGAGGTCCCCGAAGACCGGGTCGACGTCGCAGTAGTCGGCGACGTCGTAGCCGTGGTCGTGCTGCGGGGAGGGGTAGAAGGGGCTCAGCCAGATCCCGTCGACGCCGAGCTTCTTCAGATAGGGCAGCCCGGCGCGGACACCGGCCAGATCGCCGATGCCGTCGCCGGTGCTGTCCAGGAAGCTGCGGACGTACACCTGGTAGATCACGGCGTCGCGCCACCAACCATGCCTGTTCAACCCATTGACCTGTTCCTGTGAAGAGCAGCAGTTATGCATGCATGTTAGGTAGAGGCTTCGGGAGGGTGTCAATGAACTGAACAACACTCCCTAGGCAGTTGACCCGTCAAATCCAGACATGTCAGGGCGTAGTGCGCAGAGTTGAGATGTCCGCGTTACCTAACGAGTAAGTATGTGGGAAAGGTGAAGGCTCAGCGGTGGGAGATGGCCGCGAGTTCGCGGGCGAGCCGCCGTACGGCCGCCTCGGGCGTCTGCTGTCCGGTCAGCGTGTCGTGCACGACCGCCTGCACCACCAGGCTGACCTGGTCGTAGTGCGCGCTCTTGGGGCGCGGCGCGGCCGCCAGCACGGCGTCGCGCAGGGTCGGCAGGTAGGGGAACCGCCGCACCAGCTCGGGGTCTTCGTACAGCGCGGCGCGCACGGGCGGCAGCGCACCCCTGGTGAGCACCTGGCGCTGGACGCGCTCGCTGGTGAGGTACGCGATCAGACGCGCGGCGGAGTCGGGGTGCCGCGTGTGGGTGGCGACGGCGAGGTTGGAACCGCCGAGGACACTGGTCCCCGGCCCCTCGGGCCCGGGCAGCGGTACGGCGCCGATCCTCCCGGCGACCTCGGACCCCGGCGCGGAGGCGACGGCGTAGGCGTAGGGCCAGTTGCGCAGGAAGAGCAGCCGGCCGTCCTGGAAGGCCTGCTTGGACTCCTCCTCCTTGTACGTCAGCGCCTCCTTCGGGATCCAGCCCTCGTCAAAGCCGCGCGCCAGGAAGCCGATGCCCTCGCGGGCGGCGCCCGAGTTGACGGTGACGCGCTCGCCCTCGTCGCCGAGGATCGTGCCGCCCGCCGAGTACACGGCCTCGGCCGCGTTGACGGTCAGCCCCTCGTACGGCAGGAACTGGCCCGCGTAGCCGTCCAGTCCGTACTTCGGCGCGACCGTCTTCGCGGCGTGCTCCAGCTCGGCCCAGGTGCGCGGCGGCGGGACGTCCTCCTTGGCGAGGACGTCCTTGCGGTACAGCAGGAGTCCGGCGTTGGTGACGTACGGCACCGCGTACAGCCGTCCGTCGTACGTGGCCGTGTCGACGACCGGCGGCAGGAAGGTGTCCAGCGGGAAGCGGTCGCGGGGCAGCGGGCGGATCCAGCCGGCGGCGGCGAACTCCGAGGTCCAGTTGACGTCGATGTTGAGCACGTCGAACCGGCTGCGGTTGCCGCCGCGCAGGTCGGTGGTCATCTGCGCGTGGGTCTCGTCGGCGGAGTCCGGCAGCTCGACCAGGGTGACCTTCTCGCCGGGGTGGCTGCGGTTCCAGCCCTCGAGCAGCGGGCCGAGATAGCCGGTGAGGTCGCCGGCGGTGGCCAGGGTGAGTGGTCCCCGGCCGCCACCGCGCCCCTCGTCGGCGCGGGCGCCGGAGGCGACGTAACCGGTCACGACCACGACCAGAACCAGGAGGCCCCTACCGGCGGCGCGTATCCACCGCATAGGTTCCTCCTTGCACACCGGCTCCGGGCACCTTCGCCAGGAGTCAGGCCATGTATACCTGTTAGGTATGGGCGATACTAGGGCCTGGAGCACATTACGCATGACGCGTCTGACAAGGACCTAGGAGGAGAGCACGCGTGCGCCTGCCCCTCCTGGCACTCCTCGCGCGCGGTCCCGCTCACGGCTACGAGCTGAAGCAGGACCTTGAGCAACTGCTGGGCTCCGCGTACCCTCAGCCGAACGTCGGCCAGATCTACGTGACCCTCGGCCGCCTCGAGAAGTCGGGACTGATCGAGGGCGAGGAGGTCGAACAGGCCGGCCGGCCCAACAAGAAGACCTACCGCCTCACCGACGCCGGGCGCGAGGCGGTACGCGCCTGGTTCCGGAAACCCGAGGACGAGCCGCGGGTGCGGGACGAGTTCTTCATGAAGCTCGCCCTCGCCCCGCAGACCGGCCTCGCGGACCAGATCGCCCTGATCAACAAGCAGCGGCGCCAGTACCTCAACACCATGCGCACCCTGTCGAAACTGGCGGCGGCCGAGGACCGGGACAACAGAATCGCCCACCTGCTGATCGAGGGCGCCATGCTGCACCTGCAGGCCGACCTGGACTGGCTGGAACGGTGCCAGGAGGAACTGGAGGAGCTGGAGTGAGTGACGTCCGGGCTCCGGTGCTGCTGCGGGCCGAGGGCCTCGTCAAGACGCACCACGGTGAGGGCGCGCCCGCGCGCGCCGTGCGCGGGGTGGACCTGTCGGTGGTGCGCGGCGAGTTCGTGGCGGTCACCGGTCCCTCCGGGGCCGGCAAGTCCACGCTGCTGCACTTGCTCGGCGGGCTGCAGCGGCCGGACGAGGGCAGCATCTGGCTGGACGGCCGGTGCACCGACTCCTACAGCGAGGCCCGCTGGGCCGAGGAACGCCGCAGCGGCATCGGCATCGTCTTCCAGTTCTTCAACCTGGTCTCCAACCTGTCCGTCGCCGACAACGTCGAACTGCCCGCCCTGCTCGCCGGCCGCTCCCCGAAGCAGGCCCGCGCCGAGCGGGAGTCGCTGCTGGCCGAGCTGGGGCTCGAGGGCAAGGAGCGCAGCATGCCGGGCGAGCTGTCCGGCGGCGAACAGCAGCGGGTCGCGCTCGCCCGCGCCCTGGTCAACCACCCGCCGCTGCTGCTGGCCGACGAGCCGGCCGGCAGCCTCGACAGCAAGGGCACCCGCGAGGTGATGCGGCTGCTGTCCCGGTTCCACCGGCGCGGGCAGAGCATCGTCCTTGTCACCCATGACGCCCGGCTGGCGAGCGCCGCGGACCGGGTGATCAGCTTCTTCGACGGCCGGATCGTCGACGACGCGGAGCTGGGCGGGACGACGCCGCCGCGGGGTCCGGGGATCTCGGGCGTGCTGGAACTGAGGGACTGAGGCGAGGGTAAGGACTGAGTGCGGTGAAGTACTGGGGGGCGCGCGTGCCCCGGTCGAGGGACTGAGTCCGGTGCGGGCGACTTTGCGCTGGGCGCACTCGGACCTGCGCGCGCATCGCGGCGAGGCGCTGTTCATCGTGCTGGCCACGGTCGGCATCGTCGCCTCGCTGCTGCTGGCCACCGCGCTGTTCGGCTATGCGACCAACCCCTGGCAGCGGGTCTTCACCCAGTCCCACGGGGCCCATGTGTGGCTGCACACGGCGAGGTCCGCCGACACGGACCGGCTCGCCTCGCTCGACGGTGTGGAGGCGGTCACCAGCGCGTACCCCACCGAGGCCGCCACCGTCTCCTCCCGGGGCACCCGCGCCTCCGTGGAGCTGCGCGGTACGCCCTCGATGCCCACCGTGGGCCGGCCGCTGCTCACCTCCGGCCGCTGGCCGGCCGCCCGGGAGCCGGACGGCGTGGTCCTGGAGACCCGGCTGGCCCGGGCGCTGCTGGCCGAGCCCGGGGACGTCCTCACACTGCCCGGGACCACGCGCACGCTGACGGTGGTGGGCATCGCCGACAGCGCCGAGCCGCGCTACCGGCCGGGCGAGCAGCCGGGGCTGGTCTGGGCGCAGCCGTCCACGGTGCGCGACCCCGGCGGCCGGGTGATCGGGCTGCGGCTGACCGACCCGGACGACACCGACTACGCCGTCCAGCGCGCCGTCACCGTGCTGGGTGCGGGCGCGGTCGGCGAGGTGTCCACCTGGCAGCAGGCGCGGGCCGAGGCGCAGGGCGACAACCGGCTGCTCGGCCAGGTGCTGGGCCTGTTCGGCCTGGGCGCGCTGATCGCGGCCGGGCTGGCGGTGCACGGCGCGATCGGCACCCGGATCCGGGGGCATCTGCGGGACATCTCGGTGCTGAAGGCGATCGGTTTCACGCCCGGCCAGGTGGTCCGGATCTTCCTGTTCCAGCACGTGGCGTACGCCGTGCTCGGCGCGGTGGCCGCGGCGGTGCTGACCCAGTCGCTGGGCGCGCGGATCCCGGGCCGGCTGGGCGACGCGATCGGGGTGTGGCAGGGGCTGCCGGGTCATCCGGTGCCGCTGTTCGCGGTGCCGGTGGGCGCGGTGCTGTTCATCGGCGCGGTGACGGGGCTGGCGGCCT
>NZ_POTZ01000448.1 GCF_003236365.1 Streptomyces sp. NTH33 | reverse complement strand
CTTCGGCCGGGGAGCCGGGTCGGATCCGGCGGGCTTGGTGCTGGTCATGAGGGGGTGGTTCTCCTGTCGTGCCCTCTCAGGCTAACCCGCCGAAGCGGGGCGTCTCACCCAAGGCTGACAGAGAGGGTTCCAGCGGTAGGCGGTCGCGGTAGTACTCCGACTCCAGCCACTCCTCCCTCACGATGACCGGCCGCGACAGACGCGCGTCGCCAACCTCCTGTGAACGCAGAAGAAGCCCCAGATCGGTCAGGGCAAGGGAGCCATCGAGGGTGTACAACAGGCAATTCCCGTGCTCGGCGGCGTAATCAAGGAGGAACTGGTGCGACTGCTCGGGATTGCGGCCGGCCAGCGCAAAGCCCGCAAGCAAGACCTGCGGACCCGTGACCGCATCCAGGGCGATGCACGCCACCTTGCCCGCGTCGTAGAACACCTTCACGCCGTTGGCGAAGTCTTCTTGCCCGTAGGGGCCGCCCACCCGCTTCTGCGGCTCAGAGATCCGGAGCGCGTCGGCCACCTCGGCCGGGCTCATCCCGAACCGCAGTGGCCCCAGCCCGGCTCCGGGCAGCAGCTCCCAGCGCTCCCGTTCCTCGCTCGCGCTCATGTTCTCCGCGCCTTCAAATGGCCGCCCCTACCCGTATCCGCTCGTGTGGCCGGGCATCGCTGCGAGGCCAGCACCCAAAGTGCCACCTGAACCGCTTGAGCGCCAACTGAAGCGCTCAGTCACACCGCGTACCTCAGCAAGATCGTGTTCCGAGCTCTAAGCGCACCGAGGCAGCTAGGGGCGACTCGCACCCGCCAGCGCCGTCATGGAGGCTGCTATCTCTGCGCGACCCACCGGACAGACCCCAGCGGCCCCGCTCGTGACACGCGCGGCCTTGCGTATCAGCCACAAGTTCGACCGGGCGATCGTCCGCTGAGCCGGAGTCCGTACTGTCCCGGCCCCAGCTGGCTCAACGGGGCTGCCGCGCGGTCCCGGGGAGCGGGGCTCCGGCGGTTCCCGGTAGCTGGTCCGGGGCATCCTGGGGGTCGTCGAGCCGGTGCAGGGAGCAGCGGCCGCGGGCCGATCCCGCCAGCAGGGACACCAGCACCAGGGCGCAGCCCGCGGCGACCACGGTCTCCCGCGCTCCGACGAGGTCGGACAGCAGTCCCTGGAGCCAGGCCCCAATGGCGACCGAACCCGTGTAGACCATCACGTTGAGGGCGAGCACCCGTCCGCGCATGTGGTCCGCGACGATGAGCTGGACGCTGTTGTTGCCCACCGAGAGCGAGACCAGGAAGCAGGCCCCGACGGCGACGAGAAGCGCACCGGCGGACCACAGCGCGAAGGAGCACCCGAAGGCAGCCAGGGACAGCCCGTACAGGGGGAGCGACCAGCGGGTCAGCCGGGCCCGGCTGACCCGGTGCTCGAACCCGCTGACGACCGGCAGGGCGAGGACCGTGCCGACGCCCAGGGCCGTGTACATCAGGGGAAGACCGGCCGGACCGGACGGCAGGACGCTCTCGGCGAACACGATCACGTGCTGGAAGACCGGCATGCCGAGCAGCCCGACGACCGCGATCAGGGAGAGCGCCAGCACGATCCCCGGCTACCCGCGGACGTAGGACACCGCCTCCGCGAACTGCCGCAGCACTCCCGTTCCCGTTTGCCCGGCTCCGTTCGCGGCCGCCCGGCGCGGCCCGGGGCGCACCGCCGGCAGGGCGGCCACGACACAGGAGATCGCCAGGAAGGTCAGCAGGAAGGCCCAGGACGGCCCCCAGGCGACCAGGATGACGCCGCCGGCGGCCGGCCCGAAGGAGCGGGACAGGTTGAACTGCACGGTGTTCAGGGTCACCGCCGACGACAGGTCCTCGGGGCGGGAGATCTGGTGGACGAAGGCTTGCCAGCTCGGCATGGACACCCCCTGCGCACACCCGGCGGCGACCACCGCCAGCAGCAGCACCAGCGGCTGCCGTACGCCCGCGGTCCAGAGCACGAACATCGCGAGCGCGGCCAGGGCCCGTGCCGACTGAGTGACCAGCAAGGTGCGCCGCAGCGGCGCCCGCTCGGCCAGGACTCCGGCGAAGGGACCGAGCAGCATGTAGGGCATGAACTGGCCCGCGGTGGCCAGCCCGACCCAGACCGCGCTTCCGGTGCTCTCGTACAGCACGTACGGCGCGGCCAGGTTCTGGAACCAGCTGCCGGCGTTGGTCAGGAGGGCCGCGGTCCAGAACACCGCGAAGTCGCGGTGGCGCAGCGCCCGTACGGAGTGTCTCAGGCCCCTGCCGGGGACGGGGCGTGGAAGCGGCGTCTTCCGCGGTTTCCGGGGTGCCCCGGGCCCGCGGCCACGATTTCGGCATCGGCCGATCACTGCACACACCTCTCATGTCCGGCCGGTCCGGCCCGTCCCGCTCGTACGGCGGGACACCGGTGGGCACGGCGGCCGGCCGGCTTTCCGGAGCCGGTGTCCGGCCCTGCCGCAGCGGCATGGTCCTGTCGCACAGCTCGTGGTCGCGGCCGGCGGCCCGGGTCCGCGTCTCGACCAGCTCCGCGGAGCGACGGGAGCGGCGAGCGAGGGGGGCCGGGCCGCCGGGGCGCACGTCCTCGGGCCTGCCACCGGTACGGGTGGCCGCCGCGGGCGCACGGCCGTCGCCGCCGGCGGAGCGGGGGATCAGCCGGCCTCGCGGCCCAGGCGGGAGGCATAGGGGAGCGCGTGATCGGCGGTCACGCCCACCTCCAGGCGTCCGACCTTCTCGACCTCCACGGTGACGCGGTCGCCGTCGGCCAGCGGGCCCACGCCCTCTGGGGTGCCGGTGGCGATGACGTCGCCGGGCAGGAGGGTCATCACGGAACTGGCGTACTCGATGAGCCGCGGGACGCTGTAGATCATCAGCGATGTCCGGCTGTGCTGGCGCAGTTCGTCGTTGACCCAACAGCGCAGTTCGAGGTCGTCGGGGTCGCCGACCTCGTCCTTGGTGACCACGAACGGGCCGATCGGGGTGAAGGTGTCGAAGGACTTGCGGGTGGAGCGGTCCTCGGTCGAGCGGATCGTTATGTCCAGGACGCAGGTGTAGCCGAAGACGTAGTCGAGCGCCTCCTCCCGGCTCACGTTGCGGGCCCGCCTGCCGATGACGACCCCCAGCTCGCCCTCCTGGTCGGTGCGCAGATCGCTGTAGGGGAGCCTGACGAGCTCGCCGGGGCCGATGACGGAGGAGTTCGCCTTCAGGAACACGCCCCACTCGGCGATGGTGTTCGGGTTGTTCATCTCGGCCACGTGCGCACGGTAGTTGGCCGGCGCTCCGATGATCTTGTGCGGCTGGGGCAGGGGGGCGGACCAGACGACCTTCTCCGAATCGACCCGGGGGGCGGCGCGGAGCGCCTCCTCATCGGCCAGTTCGTGGCAGCGGCCCTGTTCCAGCAGCTGGTGCAGCGGACCCTGCGGTGTGTCGACGGGGCCCGGAACCAGCCCCGTCACATCGATGACCTCCGTGCCGGTCGAGACCGCGAGGCGGCTCCCGTCGAAGACTCCAAGACGCATCTGCGCCTCCTTCTCTCTCACCCTTGAGCGGTCAGGCCCGGCGGCGGAGCAGCCGCAGGCCGGGCACGGTGGACGACCGACCCGGAAATTCATCTGCTGATAAGGATGACCGGAGGATAGGCATGTTCCGCGAGGACCGCAATGAGGAGAGCCGACTCTCTGAAACTTCCAGTCGACCCTGAAAGTTCAGCGAAAAAGGCTGTCGCACACCTCTGGCGCCTCCACGGGGAGCCATGTACGTTGCAGCTCAATCATCCGCAGAACCGGATGACCAAATCTTTCTCGATGTCGGTGTGAACCACACCGACCGCATCGACGATCCTATGCCCGCCCGTCCCTGCCAAGGGGGTGACCGCATGCTGGAAAAGTCTGGATTCGACGGCCTGGGTGTCGTCGTCACAGGAGCCGCCGCCGGAATCGGCGCGGCGACCGCCGAGGTGCTCGGTGAACTCGGGGCGCATGTCCTGGCCGTCGACATCGACACCGACGGTCTGGCCGAGCTCGCCGGACGCCTCGCCGGCTCCGGCGCCGACTGCACGGTCCTCGAAGCCGACCTCACCGACCGGTCCGACGTGGAGCGGGTCTCCCGGGCCGTGGGCGAGACCGGGGTTGTGGTCAAGGCGCTGGTCAACAACGTCGGGGTGAACAGCCGGCATTCGATACGGGACTTGGAACCGGAGCAGTGGGAGAGGGATCTGGCCCGCAACCTCACCAGCGCCTACCTGCTGACCAGGGCACTGTTGCCGCTGTTGCTCGCGGCACCGCGCGGCGGGTCGGTCGTGAACGTCTCGTCGACGCACGCCCTGGCCGCCAACCCGGCGTCGCTGGGCTATGCCACCACCAAGTCCGGACTGCTGGGCTTCACCCGGCAGCTGGCCGCCGAGTTCGCGGACTCCGGCCTGCGGGTCAACGCGGTCTGTCCCGGACTGACGATGACCAGGCGGATCACCGACCGGGGCATCGGAGAACCCCAGGAACGCCTGCGGGACCGGCTCCTTGACAGGAGGTTCGCCGAGCCCGAGGAGGTCGCGTACGGCATCGCGTTCCTCGCCTCGGACGCCGCCTCGTACATCACCGGCGTGACTCTGCCGATCGACGGCGGCTTCACCGCCCGCTGACCTGGGCGGATCTTGCAACACAGTCAGAACCCAACCAGAGAGAGGTGTGTTCCATGACCACAGCGACGACAGGTGCCCTGTCGCCCCAGCAGGTCGGCGACTACCGCCGGAACGGCTTCCTGTTTCCGTTGGAGGCGATGACGAGCGATCAGGCGGCGGCCTACCGGGCGAAGCTGGAGGCGTTCGAGGCCGAGTACGGGGAGCGCGGCTCGGCCATCCTGCGCTCGAAGTCCCACCTGGTGCTCACCTGGGTCAACGAGCTGATCCGGCTGGAGCCCGTGCTGGACGCGGTCGAGAGCCTCCTCGGCCCCGACATCTACTGCTGGGGCTCCTCCTTCTTCATCAAGAACCCGCACAACCCGGGATACGTCGCCTGGCACCAGGACGCCCCGTTCTCCAGCATCCCCAAGGGTGGGGAGATCATCACCGCCTGGATCGCGCTGGCGCCCAGCACGCTGGAGAACGGCTGCCTGAAGGTGGTCGCCGGCACCCACACCAAGGAGGCCGAGCACACCTTCAGCAACGACGGCTCGAACATGCTCTCCCAGGGCCAGGAGATCGCGGTCGAGGTGGACGAGAACGACGCCACGGCGATCCAGCTGCGGCCCGGGCAGTTCTCGCTGCACCACCAGTTCATCTTCCACGGCTCAGGGCCGAGCAACAGCGACGAGCGGCGCATCGGCATCGCCGTCCGCTACATGAAGCCCTTCAAGCGAGAGGAGGAGGGCAACACCGACACCGCCACCCTGGTGCGCGGGAGCGACCCGTACAGGACCTTCGTCCCCGAGCCGATGCCGGCCGCCGACATGGCCCCCGAGTCCGTCGCGTACCTCGACGAGCAGCTGGTCAGCCGGCACGGAGACCGCTACCGCAAGTGACCCGGCCGGGCGGGGCTTCCGTGTCATGGGCCGGAAGCTCCGCAGGGTCCGCGTCCTCCATCCCGCACCACCCGCCCCGCGAACGTCACCCGCCCGACGGCCGGTGACAC
>NZ_POTZ01000447.1 GCF_003236365.1 Streptomyces sp. NTH33 | reverse complement strand
GCTGGCCGGGGTGGAGGCGGGAGCGCTGAACATCTTCGGGGAGTGAGGAGACAGCCTGGAGGGGGGCTGACCTGTCGCAGCGAAGGTTGAGCATTCTCATCGAGAGTTTGACGAGGTCGGCCACCTCGGGCGGCCCCGGGCCACCTGAGGTGGCACTTTGAGCCGATCCGCGGCGGAGGCCCTGTCCCAAGGGAGGGCGGCTATGACCGAGAGGGACGTCAGGGCGACGTCGGCAGGGGCCCGTAGAGTGCACAGCGCCCGGCTGGAGAACCGGATGCGGCCGTAGAGGTGGCCGGGAGACAGGAGCGCCTGCAGGGTGGGGAACGTGAGGACGGGCGAGGAGCGGGAGCACGGGGAGCTGCTGCCCGGAGCTGGTGGGGGACCGCCGGCTCCGCCGGATCGAGTGTCCGGCCCGGCTCGACGGGACACTTCGCGGGCTGCCGCTTCCCCGGAGACCACCACGGACCTCGGACCGGAAGGCGAAGGGCTTGACCGCCTGCGCCACGTCGTGGGACATGCCCCCTCGAGACGCCCAGCCAGGAGGCACACACCCCCTCTGAAAAGCGGGAGCATCCCGGCTTCCAGTGTTCGTCTGCCGCTCATTTGAGTGCCTGAATGGCATTCGCCTGCCGGATGCTCACTGCTTTCAGCAGGGTGGGTGTCATGAGCCCCGGGAGATCGCGTCCCGCCGAGTGGTGCAGCCGGCCAAGTACGGGGAATGCACAGGCCATCGCCGCATCGACGCGGTTCAGAGGCCGCTGATGCCGCTGACGGCAGGTCAGCCGCGCACGATACGGGGGCCGTTGTCTCAGGGGAGGGCCGACGTGGGCCTTACCGGAACGCGTCGAGCAAGGTCGCTTACACCACGAGGCGGGACACGATCCACGCCGCCCGTGCGCTGTGGAACCTGCTGCACGACCGGTGGACCATGCTGTCGAAGGGCAAGCGTTCCCTGGCCGTGGCCGATGCGGCGATCTGCCAGGCCCGCGAGGAGACCGGCTGGCTCGCCGTCCTGCCCGCCCAGGCCGTGTTCGTGTGCAAGAACTCCGGTTGCGGCTGGTCGGGCAACGCGCTCGTCCCGACTGCCGGGAGGGCAGTCGTCAGGAGCCCACGTGGAGTCAAGCCCGCCACCGCACGGTAGGAGGGAATCTCCCGGCTTCAGCCGGGAGAGCACTTCAAAGCCGTACCGAAAGGTTCCCCACGGTGGCGGTCATGGTCAGCTCGCCACCGATCGGGTGGAGGTACGCGGCCATGGTCGACGTGTCCAGGCGGGCGACGCCCCGCTCGATCTGGCTGACCCGCCCCTGGGCGACCCCCATCGCCGCGGCGACCTGAACCTGCGTGAACCCCTGGGCCTTGCGGAGAGCGGCAAGTTCGTGTCCTCGCTCGGCATCGATCAGCTCTGCCTTGATGGCGTCGATGCGCGCACGCTTCTCGGGGGTGATGTCGGCCGTCAGGTCGGCCGTGGTGCCGAGTTTCATCTGCCCTGCCCTTCCTTCTTCTCCTGCTCCAGCGACTCGAGGTAGGCCGTGTATTTGCCGTCCGCTTCTTTGATCGCTCTGGGATACCAGGTGGCCCATTGCCGCCCGGCCGCCTTGTTGCCCGCCACCAGGAAGATGGCCCGCCGTTCGGGGCCGAAGACGAACGGCATCCGGATGCTCACCGTTCCGCCGCTGCGTGGGCGCAGTTCCCGCATGTTCCGGTAGCGACTTTTCCCGATCGCACCGACTGTCGGGCGGCGCAGGGCCAGGCCCGCCTCCTGCAGCCGCTCCAGGGCGGCGCTGTCCGGCACTCCCGCCAGGCCGGTTTGCGCGGCCGCGGGCGGGCGTAGGCTTGGATTGGACTAGACCTGTCCGACTCCAGGGAAGCCGGGGAAAGGGGCCCTATGAGCACGCGTGCATTCCTGGAGGTGATCGCCCTCGACGTCGAGGACGCGGTCGCCGCCCAGGCCGGAGGCGCGGACCGCCTCGAACTGGTCACCGACATGGCGGCCGACGGGCTCACCCCGCCGACCGGGACCGTCGCCGCGATCCGCGCCGCCGACCGCGACACCCTGCGCAAGCAGCTGGACGGGCTGCCCGGGCTCGACACCTACCTCACGGCGGGTGCCGCGGGTGGCGTGGACGACGGGCTTCCCGTCCTGGCCGCCGAGGCCGCCCGGAGCGGCGAACCCGGATACGAGCAGCGGATCATGGTGGGTGGCGGGCTGCGGCTCGACCATGTGCCCGCGCTGTTCGCCGCCGGGATCGACGCCTTCCACATCGGCGGTGCCGCCCGCCCCGGCGGCTGGGACGGGCCGGTCTCCGCCGCGGTGGTCGCGCGGTGGCGTGCGGTGCTGGACGAGGCCGGCGCTGTGCGAGCCGGCGCCGTGTAATGCGTACGCCTGGCCCCTTCCGGCCAGGCACGATGTCGTCCATGACAGAAACGTCCCCTGACCTCCCCGGGCTTCCGTACCACCGCATGGCCCGGTACACCCCTCACCACCGCTGGTGGCGGCCGCTGCTCGGCACTCTGCTGCTGGTCCTCGGGTGGTTCCTGTTCGCCGTGTTCTTCTACGTCCTCACCGACGAGCTCGGGAGGGCCGCCGGTTACCCGGAACTGCCCGACGGTGAAGTCGACTTCGGCCCGGTCCTGGGCACGGCACTGGACCTGACGTTCATAGCCCTCGCCCTGCCGCTGGTCCTGCTGGCCGTGCTCTGGCCGGGCCGGCGTCCGGCCGGCACGGTGGCGTCGGTCACCGGGCGGCTGCGCTGGCGCTGGCTGGCCTGGTGCCTCCTGGCCGCCGTGCCCGCCACGCTGCTGTTGACGGTGGTCGCGTTCTTCCTGCCGGACGACCAGAGCGGCTCCGAAGCGGACGGCGTGTGGGTGGGGTGGGGGACGTTCCTCGTCTCCCTGGCCATGCTGGCCGTCCTCGTGCCGCTGCAGTCGGCGGCGGAGGAGTACCTCTTCCGGGGCTGGCTGCTGCAGGCGGCGGGGGCCCTGGTCCGCTTCCCGTGGCTCGTGGTGCTGCCGCAGGCGGCGCTCTTCGCGGCCGCCCACGGCTGGGGTACCCCCTGGGGGTTCGCCGATCTCCTGGTCTTCGGCCTGGTGGCGGGGTGGCTGACCATCCGCACGGGCGGCCTGGAGGCGGCCATCGCCCTGCACGTGGTGAACAACCTGCTGGCCTTCGGGCTGTCCGCCGCGGTCGTGGACGGCCTGGCGTCCGACGAGACGGCGGCCGACGCCCCCTGGCAACTGGCCGTCGTCGACATGGCGGTGATCCTGGTCTATGCCCTGATCGTGCTGTGGCCGGCCCGGCGCCGCTCTCCGCAGAACGTGTCTCCCCCGCCTCCCGCGCCGGTCGCACCCCACCTGCCGTACCCGCAACCGTGGGGTTCCTACGGGCCGTACGGGCCGTATCCGCAGCCGCAGGGCCCGTACGGCCCGCACGCACAGCCGCAGAACCCGCACGGCCCGTACCCGCAGCCACAGGGCCCCGGCCCCTACGGCCCGTACCCGCAGCCGCAGAGCACGTACTGGCCGCACGGCACGCCGTCCCCGAACGCGGGCGTGCCCGACGCCGGCGGGCGCGGCCCCGGCGAGCAGCCGCCGGACCGGCCCGGCGGGCCTCAGGACAGCTGAGGCGGCAGCGGGGCCGTGTGGGTGACGACCAGGCCCGAGACCGCTCGGGTGAGGGAGACGTACAGGCGGCGCAGGCCGGTGCGTTCGTCGGGTTCGGCGTCGACCACGGCCCGGGGTTCGTCGAGGACCACGTAGTCGTACTCCAGGCCCTTGGCGAGGGAGGCCGGGACCAGGGTGAGGCGGGTCCTCGCCGTCGTCTCCTCCCCCGGGGACAGGTACGGCACGCCGGCCGCCGTCAGGGCCTCGGCGAGGGCCGGGACGCGCGGGTCGGCGGCGATCAGGGCGACCGAGCCCTCGTGGCGCAGCAACTCCTCGCAGGCGGCGACCACTTCGGCGTCCCCGGCCGTCGTACGGACCTCGAAGAAGCCCGGGTTCTCGCGGATCGAGGCGACCGGGGTCAGGTTCGGGGCGATGTGCGGAAGGAGACGGGAGGCGTAGGCGATGACGTCCGTCGGCACGCGGAAGCCCGCCGTCAGTTCCTCGATCACGGCGTCGGACTTGCCCAGGTGGGCCAGGGCCTCCTCCCAGGTGCGGGTCGCCCAGGGCGTGGTGCCCTGGGCGAGGTCGCCGAGGACCGTCGCGGAGCCGGTGGTGCAGCGGCGGCCGACCGCGCGGTACTGCATGGGGGACAGGTCCTGCGCCTCGTCGAGGACCACGTGCCCGAGGGAGGGCGTGCGCTCCATCAGGTCGGTCGCCTCGTCGATCAGCACCGCGTCCGCCGCGGACCACCTGGCGGACTTCACCGACCGTACGGGCCTCGCCCACAGGATCGTCTTCCGCTCCTCCTCGGTGAGGATCCCGTCGGCGTGCGCGGCCAGGAAGTCCGCGTCCGTCAGCAGCCGCAGGACGAGTTTCGCCGGGTCGACCGGGGGCCAGACCGCCTTGACGGCCGCCTTCACCGCCGGGTTGCGGGCCACCGTGTCCTGCACGCGGTCGTCGGGGGCCTCGCCCGCCCGCTCCATCCGCACCAGCACGGCGTGCGCGATCCGCTGCGGCAGGGCCTCGCGGGCGGCGCCGTAGCGGATGTCGCGGTCCAGCAACTCGCGGACGATCTCCTCCAGTTCGTACGCCGGAATGCGCCAGCGGCGTGAGCCGCGCACCACCACGACCGGTTCGGTGGGCATCGTCACGTGGGAGTACAGCGCCCTGCGCAGCACCTCGGCCATCCGCGCGTCGCCCTTGACGACCGCGGCGGCCGCGTCGTCCGCGGCCCGCACCTCCACGTGGGCCACCAGGTCGTCGACCGTGGACTGCCGGACCGTCAGCTCGCCGAGTGCGGGCAGCACCTGCTCGATGTAGTGGAGGAAGGACCGGTTCGGTCCGATGACGAGGGTGCCGCTGCGGGCCAGCCGCTCGCGGTGGGCGTAGAGGAGGTAGGCGACCCGGTGCAGGCCGACCGCGGTCTTCCCGGTGCCGGGGCCGCCCTGGACGCAGACGGTGCCGGACAGGCCGGACCGTACGATCTCGTCCTGCTCGGGCTGGATGGTCGCCACGATGTCGCGCATCGGGCCCACGCGCGGGCGCTCGATCTCCCGCTGGAGCAGCTTGCTGGTGGTCGCCGCCTCGGCCGGGTCGGACAGGTGCTCGTCCTCGTACGCCGTGAGGTCGCCGCCGGTGTAGCCGAAGCGGCGGCGCAGCGCGATGTCCATGGGGTCCTTCCTGGACGCCCGGTAGAACGGCTGCGAGACCGGCGCGCGCCAGTCGATGACCATGGGGTCGCCGTCGGCGTCGTGCACGTGCCGGCGCCCGATGTAGAACTTTTCCCCGTCCGCCCCCTCGGCCCGGTCCGCGCCCGGCGCGTGCAGGTAGTCGAGCCGTCCGAAGAACAGCGGGGTGCCGCTGAGGTCGGCCAGCGCCTTGACGCGCTCGTCGATCTGGCGGGCGAGGACCTCGGCGTTGACCCAGTTCGCGGTGACGTCGCGGATGTCCAGCGACTGGACGTCCTCGCGCATGGCGCGCAGCGCGGCGCGGGAGGCGGACAGGTGGGACCGCTCGCGGGCGAGGGGGGCGTCGGC
>NZ_POTZ01000446.1 GCF_003236365.1 Streptomyces sp. NTH33 | reverse complement strand
CCCCTGTGCCGTGCGCACCTCGAAGTGGTCGATCTCGCCCGGGTGCATCGACGTGCCGCCGGCCATCCTGTGCGCCCGGCCGTCGTGCGCCGGCACCTTCCAGGTGGTCACCGTCTGCTCCGAGCCGTCGCGGCCGAACACGACCAGCCGGCAGGAGTGGGGACCGGCCCCGTCCCTGACCCGCACCTCGATGTCGCTGCCCCAGTCCCGGTCCGCGGCCCTGACCTCGGCCCACACGCCGGTGCCCGCGTCGGTGGCCGCCACCTGAACGGGCCCGTCACCGTGTCCGGCGAGGGCCGTCACCGACGGACCGCCCACGGCGAGCACCACCGAGGCGGCCAGGCCGTACAGCAGACGCCGCCGTCCGGCCCGGCGCCTGCGCGCCACTTCACCGACCAGCCGGTCCAGCAGCCTGGGGCCGGGCTGGGTCATGGGGTGCACGAAGCGCGGCGTGGCCCTGCGGTACAGCATCAGCTGCCGTGCCGTCGGTCCGAACTCGGTGACGTGCGCCGCGCAGCGAGGGCACTCCATGAGGTGGTCCTCGAAGCGGAATGCCTCCGCCTCGTCCAGCACGCCGAGCGCGTACGCGCCGACGTCGCCATGCCTTTCCAGGGACCTCATGCCGAATCCTCGTGCCTATGTGTGTGGGTGGGGTTACTCCTTGCTCCCACCCGTACGCAGCGGACAGTCGAATCACTCAAGACACGCACCGAATCGTAATCAAGGGATTCGGAGCGGCCGGGCCCGCGGATTGGTCGGAATCTAAAAAAGATGGATGGCGAGATGTCCGAGGGGCAGTCCGAGCTGCCAGGCGGGCGTCCACACCTGCGGTCCCTCGTCCTCGCCGGCCGCCCCCGCCGGGCCGCCCGGCACCGCGTCCAGGTCGGGTGCGAGCAGCTCGGTCTCCTCCAGCCACCGCCAGGCCGCCTCGGCCAGCGCCAGGTCGGGGGAGCGCACCCCGCGGGCGTGCGCGTCGGCCGCGAGGTCGGCCATCCGCTCGCACACCCAGTCCTGCCACGGCTGGTCGTACGCGGTCAGCGACAGCCAGGTCTCCAGCTGCGAGACCACCTGGATGCCGGAGAGCTCGCCGTCGGTGTCGGAGAGGAAGACGGTGAGCGCCAGCGCGTCCCGCCCGGCGCGGAACTCGACGGACGTCGGCGGCATCAGGTCGCCGGTCCGCAGCAGTTCGTCCGCGATGTACTCGGCGTACAACCACGCCATGGGGACGGCCAGTTCACCGCCGCCGTGACCGTCCGTGCTCTCTTGACCTCTGTGCTGCATCCCTTCCTGCCTTCCTCCGGTGCGTGCTCCTGGCCGACCCCGGACGGGGGCCTCGTCCGGAACACGGATGAGGACAGCCGATTACTCAACGGAGGTCCGCAGCAAGGCGCTTTGCGAAGGCTTGACCCTGTGGTCGGTTTCACCGCAGGTCGGCCGCATAGCCCGGGAGCATCCGGCGCAGGGCGCGCAGCGCGTAGAACGCGCGGGACTTCACGGTACCGGGCGGGATCCCCAGCGTCCGGGCGGCCTCCGCCACACTCGCCCCCTGGAAGTACACCAGCACCAGGACTTCACGGTGCTCCGGAGTGAGAGTCTTCACAGCCTCTCGCACGTCGAGCATCGCGGCGGCCCGCTCGGCGTGGTCGGCGATGACCCGCGCGTTCTCCAGGTCGGCGTCCCCGACCTCCGGCGGCCGCGCCTGCCGGGCCCGGCGCGCGTCGATGGCGAGCCGGCGCGCGACGGTCAGCAGCCAGGGCCGTACGGAGTCGAAGGCGTCGGCGCGCAGCGCCTCGGGGTGCTGCCAGGCGCGTACGAGCGTCTCCTGCAACAGGTCCTCGGCGCGCTGGCGGTCGCCGTCGCACAGGCGCAACAGCAGCGCGAACAGCGGCCGGCCGTGCTCGCGCTGCAGGGCGGCGAGCTCGTGCTCGGCGGTCGTCGTGGCGTGCGGGAGAGTGGTTCCGGCCGTCATGGCCGTATGGCATCGCAAGGGGTCGTGCGGGGACAGGGCACGCACACCGCTGTGCGACGGACGGTCGATCGCGTCGACGAACGGTTCGACGAACGGTCGTCAGCCCCTTCGGGAAGGGCCGTCAGTCCCTCGCTGTCCACCGGACGGGCCAACGACGCGCTGATCCCGTTTGCGGAGGCCGTCAGGTTCGTACTCATTTGTCTGTCCATACGACCGCTGTGGGGTGAACCGATGATCGCACGCAGACGGCGGGTGGGCCTGGTCGTGACGGCCCTCCTCGCCGCGGCCGCCGCCTGCCAGAACCATCACAGGGAACAGCAGCACGCTCCGCCCGGACGGCCTGCTCCGTCGGCGTCGCACGCCGCGGCGGAGCCCGGCACGGCGGCGCCCGGCGCGTTCACGCTCGTCGCCTCCGGCGGCATCCTGCCGGACCCCTCGGTCATCGACAGGGCCGGCTTCGACGGAGGCGGCGCGGGCTACGACTTCCGGCCGATGCTCGAGGGCGCCCGATCCGTCGTCTCCCGGGCCGATCTGGCGCTGTGCCATCTGGACACCGCCTTCGGCGAGAGCACCCCCTACACCGGCGTTCTCCGCCACACGCCCCCGCCCGAGCTGGCACAGGCGCTCGCCGCGACGGGCTACGACAGCTGCTCCACCGCCTCCGAGTACACCCTGGACGCCGGAGCCGACGGCGTCCGGCGCACCCTGGAGGCCCTCGACCGCACGGGGGTGCGGCACGCCGGGTCGGCACGCGACGAGGTCGAGGCGCGCGGCACGCTCCTGCGGGCCGGCGGCGCGACGGTCGCCCACCTGGCCTACACCGCCGGCTCGAACGGTCCGCTCCCGCCCGGGCAGCCGTGGGCCGTCCGCCTGATCGACGTGGGCTGGATCGTCGCCGACGCGAGAGCCGCCCGCGCGGCGGGCGCCGATGTCGTGGTCCTGTCCTTGCACTGGGGCCCGGCCTGGCAAGAGGGGCCCGACGAGCAACAGGTCGCCCTGGCCCGGCAACTCACCGCATCGCAGACCGGCGGCCGGCCCGACATCGACCTGATCCTCGGGACCCACGCCCACGTCCCCCAGCCGTACGAGAAGGTCAACGGCACCTGGGTGGTCTACGGCGCGGGCGACCAGATCGCCGGGCAGCCGGCCGGCGAACCCGGCCCGCGGGACCCGCGCGCCCGCCAGAGCACCCTGGCCCGCTTCACCTTCGCCCCGCCCGACCGGCCGGGCGGGCGCTGGGAGGTGACCCGGGCCGAGTTCGTCCCCGGGATGTTCGACTCGGAGGCCGGCCGGGTGGTGAACGTGGGTGAGGCCATCGTCCGGGGCGCCGACCTGCAGGGTGTGCGGGACCGGATCCAGACCGTGGTGTTCAGCCGGGGCGCGGCGAAGGACGGCCTGGTGATGGGGCGGTGAGCGCGGCCCGGCCCGCGTCCGTGAGCCGGATCGGCGACGAGTGCCGGTGGGCCGGGTTCGGCACGCTCCCCACCAGGCCGCGCGCTCCCGCCCCGCTGACGCCGGGCGTCCGCCCCGCTGAGGCCCGGCGTCCGCCCCGTCAGCGCCTGGCCAGTTCCGAGCGCTTGTACGAGTACGTGAAGTAGATCACGCACCCGATCAGGAACCACACGGCGAACCGCACCCAGGTCTCCCACTTCAGGAACGTGATCAGCCAGATCGAGAAGACCACACCCAGCGCCGGCACGAACGGCATCCACGGCGTACGGAAGCCGCGCGGCAGGTCCGGCTGCCGGTAGCGCAGCACGATCACCGCCGTGCACACCACCACGAACGCCAGCAGGATGCCGATGTTGGTCAGCTCGGCCGCCTCCGCGATCGGCAGGAATCCGGCGATGCCGGCCGACGCCACCCCGACGATCCACGTCACCCGCGTCGGCACGTGCCGCGTCGGGTGCGTCTTCGCGAACCACTTGGGCAGCAGCCCGTCCCGGGACATGGAGAACCACACCCGGGTCACGCCCAGCATGAACGTGAACATCACGGTGAGGATGCCGATGATCGCGCCCACCGCGATCAGGTCCGCCAGCCGGCTCAGCCCCACCGACTTGAACGCGGTCGAGAAGCCGCTCTCCTTGTTGATGTGCTTGTAGTTCTGCATGCCGGTCAGCACCAGGCAGGCCGCCACGTACAGCACCATGGCGATCGCCAGCGAGTAGATGATCGCCTTCGGCATGTGCCGCCGCGCGTCCTTGGACTCCTCGGCGGCCGTCGACATCGCGTCGTAGCCGAAGACCGCGAAGAACACGGTCGCCGCGCCGGTGAACGCCCCGCTCACCCCGTAGGGGAAGAACGGGTGGTAGTTGGCGGTGTTGATGTGGAAGACGCCGACCAGGATCACCACCAGCACGACCAGCACCTTCAGCCCCACCACGAGTGTCTCGAAGCGGGCCGCGCTGCGGATGCCGAGGGTCAGCAGCCAGGCGATGAGCAGGCACAGGATCGCCGCGAACAGGTCGACCTTGTGCCCGGGGCCGGTGCCGGGCGCGCCCAGCATCCAGGCGGGCAGGTGCGCGCCCATGTTCTCGACCAGGAAGCTGAAGTAGCCGGAGATGCCGATCGCGACCACCGCCACGATCGCCGTGTACTCCAGCAGCAGGTCCCAGCCGATGAACCAGCCGGCGAACTCGCCGAGCACCGCGTAGCCGTAGGTGTAGGCCGAGCCCGCCTTCGGGATCAGTCCCGCGAACTCGGCGTACGACAGGGCCGCCGCCGCACTGGCCACGCCCGCGATGAGGAAGGACACCAGCACCGCGGGCCCCGCCGTGCCGTTGGCCACCGTTCCGGCGAGGGTGAAGATGCCCGCGCCGATGATGCCGCCCACGCCGATCGCGGTCAGCTGCCACAGCCCCAGCGACCGCTCCAGCCGCGGCCCCTCGCCGGCTTCCGTCTCCTCGATGTGTTCGATGGGTTTACGGCGCAGAATTCCCTCGCCCGCCCGGAGTCCGGCCATGTGCCTCACCTCTTCGCCTACGGCAACGGCTGACGGCGGACGATGATGGCTCAGCACCGCCGGGTCGGGAAAGACCGCCCCGCACGCGGCCGGACCGCGAGGAGGCGGCAGCCGGTCCGCCCCACCGGGCTACGGCACCACCGTCACCGGCCATCGTCCCGCCTTGACCAGGCGGACCGCGACCGAGCCGACGATCCGGTGGCCGGCCTGCTCGGAGGCGCCCACCACCACCGCGTCCGCCTTCAGCTCGTCGGCGGCCCGCACCAGGCCGTTGTACGGGTCGCCGTGGAACGTGTGGAACTCCCAGCGGACCTCGAACGCCCCCTTCAGCCGTTCGGCCGCCTCCCGGATCTGCCGCACGAGGTCCTCGGCGATCTCGTGGGCGGTCCCGGCCACCGGCACGCCCAGCGCCGCCCCCGCCGTCAGCGCCGGCTGCACGTACACCACGGCGAGCAGCGCGCCCTGCCGCCGGGCGAGACCGGCGGCGTACGCGGCGGCCCGCATCGAGGAGTCGGAGCCGTCCATCCCGACGACGATGACCTTCGGCCCGTCCGTCCCCCGCTCGAACCGGTGCACCTGCCGCTCGTCCCGCTCGCCCCGCTCGTGCTGCCCGTGCTGTTCCGCCACGCTCGCGAGGCTATCGGAACGGCCGCTTCCCGCCGCCGGGCGGGGACCTCTCGCCGGGCGGGGGTCTCTCGACGGG
>NZ_POTZ01000445.1 GCF_003236365.1 Streptomyces sp. NTH33 | reverse complement strand
CCGTCATCGGCGCACCCGCCGTCGCCCCGCCCGCCCGCCGGCAGGGCGGGCAGCCGCACCGCACGATCTACGACGCCCGGCACCGCACCGACCTGCCCGGGAGGAAGGTGCGCGGCGAGGGAAGCGGGCCCGGCAAGGACGCCACGGTCAACCGCGCCTACTCGGGGCTCGGCGCCACCTTCGAGCTGTACCTCACGGTCTACCGGCGGGACTCGATCGACGGCGGCGGCATGCCGCTGGACGCGACGGTGCACTACGGCGAGAAGTACGACAACGCCTTCTGGAACGGCGAGCAGATGGTGTTCGGGGACGGCGACGGGGAGATCTTCCTCGACTTCACCATCCCGGTCGACGTCATCGGCCACGAGCTGACCCACGGCGTCACCCAGCACACCGCCAACCTGGCTTACTTCGGCCAGTCCGGCGCGCTGAACGAGTCGGTCTCCGACGTCTTCGGCTCGCTGATCAAGCAGTACGCGCTCGGCCAGACCGCGGCCGAGGCCGACTGGCTGATCGGCGCCGGGCTGCTGGCCCCGGGCGTCAGCGGCACCGCGCTGCGCTCCATGAAGGCTCCCGGCACGGCGTACGACGACGACGTGCTCGGCAAGGACCCGCAGCCGGCCACGATGGACCACTACGTCCACACCGGCAGCGACAACGGCGGCGTGCACATCAACTCCGGCATCCCCAACCACGCCTTCTACCTGGTCGCCACCGCGCTCGGCGGCCACTCCTGGGAGAAGGCCGGGCAGATCTGGTACGACGTGCTGACCGGCGGCGAACTGAAGGAGGACGCGCTGTTCGCGGACTTCGCCACGCTCACCGTAAAGGCGGCCCGCGAGCGGTACGGCGCCGGCGACGAGCTGCAGGCCGTGCGGAAGGCGTGGGAACAGGTGGGGGTGCGGACGCTGTAGTTCCGTACTAGACACGGACCCATGCGGATTCGAGTGAGGCGCACGGGAGGTTTCGCGGGCATCGAGCGCCGCGCCGAGGTCGACACCTCGGGGCGGCCCGATGCCCAGGAGTTGCGGGAGCTGGCCGAGCGGGCGCTGGCCGCCGGCCGGGCCGCGCCGCCGGCCGGGGTGCCCGACGGGTTCGGTTACGAGATCACGGTGGACGGCCGGACGGTGTACGCGGCCGATCCCCGGCTGACCGGGGAGCAGCGGGAGCTCATCTCCAGAGTGCTCAAGGAGGGCGCGTGACTTCCTTTCGGTTCCTGGGCGTTGACTTCTGTTACCGACGGTAAGGATGATCCGGTCCATGGGGACGAACCCGATACCCCGGTTCCCGGCCGGCTTCCTGTGGGGCGTGTCGACCTCGGCGCACCAGATCGAGGGGGCGGCGGACGAGCGCGAACCGTCCGTGTGGGACGCGTTCACGGCCGAGCCGGGACGGGTGAAGGACGGCTCGACGGCGGCGGTGGCCTGCGACCACTACCACCGCCACCGCGAGGACGTGGCGCTGCTGGCCGGCCTCGGCGTGGACGCGTACCGCTTCTCGGTCTCCTGGCCGCGGGTGAACTCACCTGGCGGCCTCGACTTCTACGACCGCCTGGTCGACGACCTGTGCGCGGCGGGCGTCCGCCCGGTCCCGACCCTCTTCCACTGGGACCTGCCGGCGGGGCTGGACTGGCTGGAGCGGGACACGGCCGCGCGGTTCGCCGAGTACGTGTCGGTGGTCGCCGGACGCCTGGGCGACCGCACAGGAAAGTGGATCACGCTCAACGAGCCCGCCGAGCACACTCTGCTGGGGCACGCCCTGGGCGTGCACGCGCCGGGGAAGCGGCTGCTGTTCGACGCGCTGCCGGCCGCCCACCACCAGCTGCTCGCCCACGGCCTGGCGGTACGGGCGCTGCGCGCGGCCGGGGCCACGGACATCGGCATCGCCCACTCGCACGGGCCGACGTGGCCGGCGTCGAAGGAGCGGGCGGACGTGGAGGCGGCGGACTTCTACGACGTCCTGCTGAACCGGATGTTCGCGGAGCCGGTGCTGCTGGGCACGTACCCGAAAGGCATCGCGGAGCTGATGCCGGGCGACGTCGAGTCCGACCTGAGGATCATCGCGGAGCCGCTGGACTGGTACGGCGTCAACTACTACGCCCCCGCCCGGGTGGGCGCCCCGCAGGGCGAGGAGGCCGAGTCCGGCGGCGTGTCCCTCCCCGCCGGACTTCCCTTCTCGCTCCGGCGAATCGAAGGCCGCCCGGTCACGGACTTCGGCTGGCCCGTGGTCCCGGAGGGCCTGACCGAGCTGCTCACCGGCTTCCGCGACCGCTACGGCGACCGCCTCCCGCCCGTCGTCATCACCGAGAACGGCTGCTCCTACGAGGGACTCGACGACCAGGACCGCATCACCTACCTGGACGGCCACGTCCGCGCCCTGCACCGGGCGATCGAGGCCGGCGTGGACGTGCGCGGCTACTTCGTCTGGTCGCTGCTGGACAACTTCGAGTGGGCGGAGGGCTACGCGCGCCGGTTCGGGCTGGTCCACGTGGACTACGCCACACTCGCGAGGACGCCGAAAGCCTCGTACGCCTGGTTCCGGGACGTGCTGCGGGCCCAGAGGCGCCGGGACGACGCGGCCGGGGCCCGGCCGCACGGCGGTGCACGGCGGCGATCCCGCGCCGCGGGTGCCGAAAAGCCCTACGGGGTTGGCGTCCGCCCGTCGTACCCTGGGAAGCGCGAGGCCGCGGTCAGTCGCGCGGCCGTGACGAGGAGGAACAGCAGGCCTTCAGCGCCGGCCCATGACTCAGACATCCGCAGCCAGCAGCTCCGCGCAGGGGCAGGCGAAAGCGCAGTTCACCGTCCCCGCCCAGCACCCCATGGTGACGGTGCTGGGATCCGGCGACTCCCTCCTGCGCGTGATCGAGAAGGCCTTCCCGGGGGCCGACATCCACGTCCGGGGCAACGAGATCAGCGCGGTCGGCGACCCGGCGGACGTCGCCCTGGTCCAGCGCGTGTTCGACGAGATGATGCTGGTGCTCCGCACCGGGCAGCCGCTGACGGAGGACGCGGTGGAGCGCTCGATCGCCATGCTCAAGGCGAGCGAGAACGGGGAGGGCGACGGCCACGAGACCCCGGCCGAGGTCCTGACGCAGAACATCCTGTCCTCGCGCGGCCGCACCATCCGCCCCAAGACGCTCAACCAGAAGCGGTACGTCGACGCGATCGACAAGCACACGGTCGTCTTCGGCATCGGCCCCGCCGGTACCGGCAAGACCTACCTGGCCATGGCCAAGGCGGTGCAGGCCCTGCAGTCCAAGCAGGTCAACCGCATCATCCTGACCCGCCCGGCGGTCGAGGCCGGCGAGCGGCTGGGCTTCCTGCCCGGCACGCTCTACGAGAAGATCGACCCCTACCTGCGCCCGCTGTACGACGCGCTGCACGACATGATCGACCCGGACTCCATCCCACGGCTGATGGCGGCGGGGACGATCGAGGTCGCGCCGCTCGCATACATGCGCGGCCGAACACTCAATGACGCCTTCATCATCCTGGACGAGGCCCAGAACACCAGCCCCGAGCAGATGAAGATGTTCCTCACCCGCCTCGGCTTCGACTCGAAGATCGTGATCACGGGTGACGTGACGCAGGTGGACCTGCCGAACGGCACGAAGAGCGGTCTGCGGCAGGTGCAGGAGATCCTGGAGGGGGTCGAGGACGTCCACTTCTCCCGTCTGTCGTCGCACGACGTCGTACGGCACAAGCTGGTGGGCCGTATCGTCGACGCGTACGAGAAGTACGACAGCAGGCACGGCACCGAGAACGGCGCGCACAGGCCCGCCGGTCACGGCAGGTCCGCCGGGCACGGACACAAGGGGAAGTAGACCAGCACCACCATGTCGATCGACGTCAACAACGAGTCGGGAACCGAGGTCGACGAGCAGGCGATCCTCGACATCGCCCGCTACGCACTCACCCGGATGCGCATCCACCCGCTCTCCGAGCTCTCGGTGATCGTCGTGGACGCCGACGCCATGGAGCATCTGCACGTCCAGTGGATGGACCTGCCGGGGCCCACGGATGTCATGTCCTTTCCGATGGACGAGCTGAGGCCGCCGTCGAAGGACGACGACGAGCCCCCGCAGGGCCTGCTCGGCGACATCGTGCTGTGTCCCGAGGTCGCCGCGAAGCAGGGCGCCGAGGCCCCGACGCAGCACTCCATGGACGAGGAGCTGCAGCTGCTCACCGTCCACGGGGTGCTGCACCTGCTCGGCTACGACCACGAGGAACCGGGCGAGAAGGCCGAGATGTTCGGCCTGCAGGCCGCGATCGTGGACGGCTGGCGCGCGGAGCGGGGCCTGCGCGGCCCGTCCCCGGCGCCCACCGTCTCGTAAGCCGCTCATGAGTCCTCAGATCGTTCTCGGCGCGGTCTCCCTGGTCGTCGTCGCCTGGCTCGCCGCCTGCGCGGAGGCGGCCCTGCCCCGCGTGACCAGCTTCCGGGCCGAGGAGGCCGTGAAGTCCGGCCGCCGGGGCAGCGCCAGGCTGGCCCAGGTCGCCGCGGACGCGACCCGGTACCTGAACCTGGCGCTGCTGATCCGCGTGGCCTGCGAGATGGCGGCGGCGTCGCTGGTCACGTACGCGTGTCTGGAGGCGTTCGCGGGCACGGCCCGGGCGCTGGCGGTGGCCATCGCGGTCATGGTGCTCGTCTCCTACGTCGCCATCGGCGTCTCCCCCCGCACCATCGGCCGCCAGCACTCGCTGAACACCGCGATCGCGGCGGCGTACGTCCTGGTGCCGCTGGCCCGGGTACTGGGCCCGCTCCCCTCGCTGCTGATCCTCATCGGCAACGCGCTCACCCCGGGCAAGGGCTTCAGGCGCGGCCCGTTCGCCTCCGAGGCGGAGCTGCGGGCGATGGTCGACCTGGCGGAGCAGGAGTCGCTGATCGAGGCCGAGGAGCGCCGTATGGTGCACTCGGTCTTCGAACTCGGCGACACCCTCGTCCGCGAGGTCATGGTGCCGCGCACCGACCTGGTGACGATCGAGCGGTACAAGACGATCCGCCAGGCCCTCACCCTGGCCCTGCGCTCCGGGTTCTCCCGCATCCCGGTCACCGGCGAGAGCGAGGACGACATCGTCGGGATCGTGTACCTGAAGGACCTGGCCCGCAAGACGCACATCAGCCGGGACGCGGAGAACGAGCTGGTGTCGAGGGCGATGCGCCCGGCCGTGTTCGTGCCGGACACGAAGAACGCCGGCGACCTGCTGCGCGAGATGCAGAAGGAACGCAACCACGTCGCCGTGGTCATCGACGAGTACGGCGGCACGGCCGGTGTCGTCACCATCGAGGACATCCTCGAGGAGATCGTCGGCGAGATCACCGACGAGTACGACCGCGAGCTGCCGCCGGTGGAGGAGCTGGGCGACGACCGCTACCGCGTCACCGCGCGTCTGGACATCACCGACCTGGGCGAGCTGTACGGGCTGGAGGAGTACGACGACGAGGACGTGGAGACCGTCGGCGGACTGCTCGCCAAGGCACTGGGGCGGGTGCCCATCGCGGGGGCGTCGGCGGTCGTCGAGGTGCCGGACGGCCGTCAGCTGCGGCTGACGGCGGAGGCGGCGGCCGGCCGCCGGAACAAGATCGTGACGGTGCTGGTGGAGCCGGTGGCCCCGGCGGAGCCCGCCGGGGACGAGGGCGGGGA
>NZ_POTZ01000444.1 GCF_003236365.1 Streptomyces sp. NTH33 | reverse complement strand
TCAAGCGCCCGGATTCGAAGTACTCACCCTCGGTCAAGAAACGGCAGCACGGACCCACCCGGCGCGTCCCGGCCAACGTCATCACCCTGAACCCGGTGATGCTTCACTAGCTCAAACAACGGCATTGAGTACCCGGCGGGAAGTGGCAGACGGTGATCGCCAGGCCGGTCTCGGCAGCCAGCGCGGCCAGCTCGCTCTTCCAGACCCTGTAGCGGTAGCCGTTGGAGCCGCCGGCGTCCGCGGTGATCAGCAGCCGGGTGGCCTTGGGATGGTCGCTGTGGCCGCAAGCCTTCCACCAGCGGCGGATCGACTCGACGGCGAAGGTGGAGGTGTCGTGGTCGACGCCGACGTTGACCCAGCCGGTGTTGCGGGCGATGTCGTAGATCCCGTAGGGGATGGCCTGCTCGACGTCCGGACCGGAGAAGAAGAAGTGATGGTCCTCGACTCGTACCGGGTCGCCCTTGGGGCGCCACTCGCGCCCAGCCATGGGCAGGCGCCCGATCTGCTCGCGCTTCTTGGTGTCCACGCTGATCACCGGATCGCCTGCCGCTTGGTACTGCTTGACCTGCTCGTTGAGGTAGCGGAACTGGGCGTCACGGTCGGGATGTTGGGCTCCTTCGAGAGTCTTGGCGTTGGCCTGCAGGCTGAAGCCGGCCTGCTTCAGCAGCCGGCCCACCGTCGGCGCGGAGACCGGGTGGCCCTGCCGGGTCAGCTCCTCGGCCAGGTGGCGCAGCGACTTCGTCGTCCAGCGCAGCGGGGATTCCGGATCACCGCGCTCGTCGGGCTCGACCAGGGCCATCAGCGCGTTCACCAGGCCGGGGTCGATCTCCTCGGCCGGTTTGCGGCCTCCGCCTTCGGTGCGGATGCGTCCGCCGGGCAGCGGCCCGGTGCCAGCTTCCAGTTCCGTGATCCCCCGGCGCACGGTGGTCTCGCTGACCGCCGCTGCCCGGGCGGCGGCGCGCACTCCGCCGTGGCCAAGCAGCCTCGCCTCGGCCGCTACCGCCAGACGCCGCTGCCGCTCGTTCAGAGGGGGCAGCAACACCGCGAAGCGGTAGCCGAGTTGGGACAGCATCTCCTCCGTGATCGCCATACCAGGCCAACGAGCCGCTGACCGCGAAGCAACAGGTTGATTCCTTACGGCTTCTGTGGACCCAGCACCGCTGGTGGCGGGCGGCCGGGAACACCTCCGCCAGGGCCTTCCACAGGCCCATCGCGCCGTCGCCGACGACCAGCTCGGGATCGCGCACGCCGCGGCGGCGGCAGTCGCGCAGCAGGTCGGCCCACGACTCGGTCAACTCACGCAGCCCCTCGGCCAGGGCGATCAGCTCCTTGGTGCCGTCCAGGCGTACTCCCATCAGGACCAGGACGCAGGAGTGGGCCTGCCCGAGCCGGACCTTGGGGTGCACGCCGTCGGCCCACACGTACACGTAGTCGGACTCGGTGAGGTCGCGCTGCTGGAAGGCGGCGTGGTCGTCCTGCCACTGCTTCGTCAGCCGGGTCACGGTGGCCGGCGACAGCCCGGCCGCCGAGCCGAGGAACTGCTCCAGCGCCGGTACGAAGTCCCCCGAGGACAGCCCGTGCAGGTAGAGCAGCGGCAGCACCTCGCTGATCTTCGGGGACTTGCGGCACCACGGCGGCAGGATCTTCGAGGAGAACCGCATCCGCTCGCCGGTGGCCGCGTCCACCCGCTTGTCGTTCACGCGCGGGGCCCTGACCTCGACGGGACCGGCGGCGGTGGTCACGGTGCGGGGCCGGTGGTGACCGCTGCGAGCCACCAGGCGGCGCCCGGCCGCGTCTGTCTCGGCCGCTAACTCGGCTATGTACTGGTTGACTTCGGCCTCCAGCGCGGCCGCCAGCATCCGCCGGGCGCCCTCGCGGACGATCTCGTCGATCAGGGAGCCGGCCTCGGTGGAACCGTCGGCATTCACTACGCTGAGCACGGGCGTGCCTTCCCGACCCGCGCTGCGAACGCGGGCCTACTCGGTGACCATCAAAGGATCATTCGGGAAGGTACGCCCTGCGCGTCCCTCCCGGGACTGATCCACAAGTCCTGAGCATTGCTCCTGCGTAGATCGTCTTGATGGTCGTCTTGTTCGTCGTGCGGCTGGTGCGACGGCGCTTGACCTCGATGGCCTGCACGGAGTGTGGAAAGAGGAGGCCGGGCTGGACCGTGCAGACCTTGAGTCGGCGGATCTCGCGCCGGCCGTGACCCTGTGCGCGGGTGCGGTGCTGGAGCGGGACTTCGCGCCAGGGCAGACGTCGCAGTTGTCGGCGCAGTTTCTTCTGGTTGTCCTTGACGACCAGGACGTAGTGGCCGCCCCGGTTGATGAGGTGTTCGGCATGGCTGGTCTGGGTGTGCATGACGTCCGCGGTGATGACGCATCCGCGCAGGTCGAGTCGTTCCAACAGCGGGGAGAAGGCGGGGATTTCGTTGCTCTTCGCGGTGATCTGCCGCTGGGAGATCACCGTCTGGCCCTCGTGCAGGACGGCGGCGAGGAGGTGGATGGCCGCCCGTGTGCCCTGGCGGCTGCCGCGGACGGCCTTGCCGTCGACGGCCACTCCCACCAGCTCCGGAAAGTCGTCGTCGACAGGGTCGGTTGCGTGTCGGGCCAGCCAGGCGCCCACGGCGTCGTCGAGGGCGTCGCCGTCCAGACGCGCCAGCAGGCGGCCCAGGGTGGTCGCGCGGGGCAGGCGGCGCAGCCCGATCCTTTCCCGGACATCGGGGGTGATGTCGACGGCGTAGCGGGCGATGCCGGCCAGCGTGGTGGCACCGCCGAGTACCGCAAGCAGGCACAGGGCGAGCAGCGACCCCAGCCGGTAGCGGCGGCCCCGCACCCGTCGCGGATCGGGCAGCCGGTCCAGCACGTCGGCCAGGGAGGTGAGTTCGGATGGTCCGGCAGGCAGGTGCAACAGCTCGACGTCCCCGCGGTGACGCTGGAGAACATCGATCAGGGAGGATGGCACGCGAACGCGACCCCTGTTCATGATCAAAGGCTTCGAGAACCTTGATCATCGGGGGTCGCGTTCGCCGCCTCCAGCCGCGGACAAGCAGGCCATCAGCACACACCAGCACACGAGTTACCCATCTCACCGCGTGAGAACGCACGCGCCCTGGGCCCTTGGGGCGGCGAACAGGGACACGGATGCCGACCCCGGCGCCGATGTACCCCTTGTCTGCCAGGGTGGACAGGCCACCGGCGGTGGCCTTGTACAGCGCCGGCAGCACGTGCAGTCGCGCGGCCGTGATGTCCGGCGTGGAGCCCGGCTCCACATCCGAGATCCACAAAGGCGTGCCGTCCGGAGCGGACAGGAACTGAATGTTACCGTCAAAACTCTTGTGTTCCTGGCTGAACCACAGGTCGTTGCCGTTCTCGCGGACACCGGCGACCCGGTCGCATGCGATCAATGTGCCGTCCAGTACCAGGTGTGTCATGCCCTCGGCGCGGCAACGGTCCAACACCGCATGGCGATCGGGGGGCTTGGTCTGCGAGGACGTCGATGCCCTCGTGCAGGTAGCGGTAGCCGGTCGCCTGGGATACCCCGGCGTCCCGGGCGAGGCAGTGCACACAGCCTCGCTCACGGAACCGGCGCAGCACCAGCACCGCCTGACTGTCGACGGTCACGTAATCCGGTTCTGTCGGGGATCTTGTTTGCGCCGTGAGGCGCTGTCGGTTCGAGTGGAGGTGGAAGACCTGCACCAACGCCCTGTCGCAGCAGGGATGTTGAAGCTGAGGGCAGCCTGATCCGGGTGGTGCCGGGGAGGGCGGGAAGCGGCCCTGACAAAGCCGGGGCGTACCAGTACTGCCAGATGGTGCGGGTCCGGCGAGCGTGATGGACAGGACCTCTTGGCGCAGCGGCCGACCTCGGCACCGCTGTTGCTACCAAGAGGTCCTGCTCGTCCGGACGACTTCACCGATTCCGCTCCGCCGCCCCGACGATCAGTTCATGGACAGGGACTGGGATTTATCCCGCGTTTCTGGACATTCCGCCAGAATGGCGAAATCCTGGTCAGAGGTCGGCGTCGCTACTCGCCATCCCTTATATCTATTTCATCGGAGCAGACCATTGCGGGGATGTCACCCTCTGTTCCATGGACTGATTGGATGATGACGCTCTGTTCATTGCATTCCGCCGCCGGTGTCGGATAGCTTTGCTGACGATCATTGAGGGGGCGGGTCGTGGTGCTCGCGATCCAAGACGGGGGTATTGAGATGTAATGGCTTCTGCGGGTGCGGCTGTGAGATTCTCCGGTTTCCACGGTGCAATGTCGTTGCTTTCTTTTTGCGCTTTCCTGATCCGCGACCTTCTTTGGTCTGTGCGATTCCTTGTGCCCTTAATCGGCGGCGGCTGTTTTTGCATTCCTTTTCCGTCTGCAGTGAATCGTGACATTTGAATCCGGAATTCCCCTCGTGAGTCCGGATAATTTCCATGCTTGCTCCAGGGCCGGCTCCCCGCCGGGTTCGATGCTGTTCTGGGATGGATGCCGATGGCCGACGCGCCGACGTTCACCGAGACTTTCACCATTACCACCGACAACCCCCTACTGAGCGGTCACGTCGTGCACGGGCGCAACCTCCTGCCCGGTGTTGGCTACGTGGATCTGGTGCTGCAAGTTCTCGTCCGGCACGGTCACGCCATGCCGGACATCGAGTTGCGCAGTCTCACCATCCTCGCACCGCTCGTTGTCGCACCCGGAGAGCAGGTCCTGGCCACGGTCGAGGGGCGTCCAGCGCCGAACGAAGGGTGGCGGATCGAAGTCCGCAGCCGACGCCGGCAGGACACCGTGGATGTCCTGCACGCGGTCGTGGCGGCACGCCGGCATATTCTTCCTCCCTTCCAAGAACGGCTGTCGCTACCACTCACCGGGGTGGATCGGCTCACCCCACTCGCTGACATCTACACCTGGCTCCGCGAACACGAACTGGTCCACTCGGGCTTGATGAAGATCGAGGGTGCGGTCCATCACCGTGTCGCAGACTGGGTGGTAGAAGTGAAACTCCCCCCGGCCCGCCAGGACAGCGCAGGCGAATTCCTCTTCCACCCGGCGCTGTTCGAGGCGGGACTGCTCGGCGGCAGTGTAAGCAGTCACATGCTGCACGAGGGAGACGGGGACCAAGCCCTCTACCTCCCCATGTTATTCCAGTCGTTCCGAGCGGTAGCGCCCTTAGGAAGGCATTGCTTCGTCAGGGTTTCTGCTGCCTCAATGAGCAGGGACGACGAACTCATCCGGCTCGCGGCAGATTTCTACGACCCGACCGGGGTGAAGGTCGCGGAATTCGGGCAGCTCGCGGCCAAGCGGGTCCGGACTGTGGCAGCCCTCGACGTCCGGGACGCGCCCACTCAGCACGCCGTGTCCACGGCCGTCGCGGCGGACTCGGAGCCCGGGTCGGCGACCGCTCCGGCCGCCGCCGGACGGGATGTCCTGTCCCTGCTGCGGAACATGGTCGCCACGCGCCTCGGCGTGTCCCCCGCCGAGGTCGGGACACGCATCGGCTACTACCAGCTCGGGCTGGCCTCCGCCTCCCTCGTCGGTCTCGTGACCGAGCTGGAGGACCGGCTCTCCCTGGAACTCTCCCCGACCGTCGTCTTCGAGCACACGACGATCGCGGACCTGGCGGCCTGGCTCGAAACTCGGCTGGCCGAGTCCGGCGCCCGGGAAGACTCGCACCCGGCGGCCGCACCCCCCGTCGGTGCCCCCAC
>NZ_POTZ01000443.1 GCF_003236365.1 Streptomyces sp. NTH33 | reverse complement strand
ATGCGGGAGGGGGCCGGGGTGACCGGGAAGCGGGCGGCGGCGACGTAGCTGAACTTCTCGTCCTCGTAGGCGAGGGAGCCGCCCTTGACCTGCCGGTGCAGGGAGGAGCGGCTGACGCGGGCCGAGAAGTGGCACCAGTC
The DNA here is from genome assembly GCF_003236365.1 of Streptomyces sp. NTH33. GTDB lineage: Bacteria > Actinomycetota > Actinomycetes > Streptomycetales > Streptomycetaceae > Streptomyces. The sequence continues at coordinate 5,564 of NZ_POTZ01000443.1, read as the reverse complement.
GGTGCCGGGCACGATCGGGCAGGCGGCGCTGTGCGGGCACGGCGCCGCGACGTGGAAGCCGGCCGCGATCAGCCGGTCGCGGGCCTCGACGACCCGGGCGTAGCCGTCGGGCGTGCCGGGCTCCACGACGACGACGGCCTGCGCGGCGTCCGCGGCGGCGGTCACGACGGCGGCCCGGTCGGCGTCGGTCAGCTCGCCGAGGACGTAGGAGACGGTGACGAGGTCGGCGGGGTCGAGGGTGAGCGCCGTGCCGATCCGGGCGCGCTGCCAGCGCGCGTCCCGCAGGGCCGGGGCGGTCTCGGCGATCTCCCGGCCGAGGGCGAGCGCGGGCTCGGCCCAGTCGAGCACGGTGACCGGCCGCATCCCGTCCCAGGTGGCGGCGACCGCCCAGGTCGCGGCCCCCGTTCCGCCGCCGACGTCGACGTGGCTGCCCGGAACCCACCCGGGCGCGGCGTCCGCGAACGCCTCCAGTGCCGAGCGCACCGCCTCGAAGGTGGCCGGCATCCGGTAGGCGGCGTAGGCGACCACGTCCGCGCGGTCCCGCAGGACCGGCGTGTCGGTGGGGGTGTTCCCCCGGTAGTTGGCGATCAGCCGCTCCACGGCCCCCGCGGCCTGCCGGGGCGGCAGCCCGTCGAGCAGACCGGAGAGGGCGGCGCGGAGGGTCTCCGACGCGGATACGGGGGTGTTCACCGTGCGATTCTCTCAGGTCTCTCCCGGGCCGGGTCTCTCCCGGGTCAGGCCTCTCCCGGATCAGGCCTCTCTCAGCTCCGGCGGACCGCCCTGACCGCCCTGACCGCCCGGGCCAGCCGGGTCGCCGCCGCGGCCCGCGGTCCGTTGGCCGGTGGGCGCCGGCGCGGGTGGACCGTGTTGGCGAGCAGCACCAGGAAGGTGTCCGTGGCGGGGTCGAGCACCAGCGACGTACCGGTGAAGCCGGTGTGGCCCGCCGCTCCCCCGCCCGCGAGCTCCCCCATGAACCACGGCTGGTCCACGGCGAACCCCAGGCCCGGCGGGGTCAGCAGCAGCTCGACGAAGTCGGGGCCCAGGACGCGGGCCGGGCCGTAGGAGCCGCCCGACAGCAGGGCGCGGCAGAAGACCGCCAGGTCGGGGGCGGTCGAGAACAGGCCCGCGTGACCGGCCACCCCGCCCAGCGCCCAGGCGTTCTCGTCGTGGACCTCGCCGCGCAGCATCCCCCGGTCCGCCTTGGCCCACAGCCGCCGCTGGTCCTCGGTGGCCGCCGCGCCGGGGCACGGGCCGAAGCGGGTCGAGGTCATGCCCAGCGGGCGGGTGATCCCGTCGCGGACCAGGACGTCCAGAGGCCGGCCGGTGACGCGTTCCAGGACGTGCTGGAGCAGGAGCGGGTTGAGGTCGGAGTAGGTGTACGTGCCGGGCGCGCCCACCGGGGCCTCCGCGCGCAGCATCGCCAGGCGGGAGACGTCGTCGGGGCAGTCGTACAGCGGGAGTTCGGGGCGCAGTCCGGAGGTGTGGGTGAGCAGCTGCCGCACGGTGACGCCGTGCGCGGCGGCGGCGCGGAACTCCGGCAGGTACGTCCCCACGCGCGCGTCGATGTCCAGCGTGCCCCGCTCGATCTGCTGCACGGCCGCGACCGCCGTGAACAGTTTGGTCAGGGACGCCAGGTCGAAGGGTGTGCCGACGGCCATCGGGACCCGCGCGGCGGGCGGCAGTTCGACGCCCCGGCCGGCCCGGGGGTCGTAGGACGCGTACCGCACGGCCCAGCCCGCCGCCTCCGCCACGGCGACCACCGGGCCGCGCCCGGCGAGCACGACGGTGCCCGCCGCCCAGGGGTGCTCCCCGGTGGTGAGGTCATGAACCTCGCGGACGAGCCGGCGGAGCTCTCCGGCGTCGAGTCCGGCCTTGCGCGGTGTGTCCCTGCGCAGTCTCGGCGCGCTCAGCTCTCTTCCTCCGTGCTCCGTGGCTTCCAGGGACGGCACATTCCCGTGAAGCAGGCCGCCGCCACCAGCGCGGCCGCCAGCTGGACCACCGCCATGGGCACGGCGGTGTGCTCCCCGGCGATCCCGACGAGCGGGGAGGCGACCGCGCCGATGAGGAAGGTGGACGTACCGAGCAGGGCGGACGCGGAGCCCGCGTGCCGCCGGGTGCGCGTCAGGGCGAGGGCCTGGGTGTTGGGCATGGTGATGCCCATCGCGGACATCAGCACGAACAGCGCGGCGGCCACGGGCACCAGGCCCACGTCGCCGAGGGCGCCCGCCGCCATCAGCAGCAGCGCGGCCGCGGCCAGGACGACCACCGCGAGGCCGACGGCCAGCACCCGGTCGAGGCGGACCCGGCCGACCAGCACCTTGCCGTTGATCTGGCCGACGACGATCAGCCCGACCGAGTTGAGCCCGAACAGCAGGCTGAACGTCTGCGGGGAGGCGCCGTAGATCTCCTGGATCACGAACGGCGAGGCGGAGATGTACGCGAACAGCGCGGCGAAGGCGAAGCCGCCGGTGAGCAGGTAGCCGGTGAAGGCGCGGTCGGCGAGCAGCCCCCGCATCGAGCCCAGCGTCTCGCCGACGCCGCCACTGTGCCGCTCGGCGGGCGGCAGGGTCTCCGGGAGCCGTGCCCAGACGACCGCGCCCAGCAGCACTCCCACCACCGTCAGGACGACGAACACGCCCCGCCAGTCGGTCACCCGCAGGATCTGACCGCCGATCAGCGGTGCCACGATCGGGGCGACCCCGGATATCAGCATCAGGGTGGAGAAGAAGCGGGCCATGGCCACGCCGTCGTACAGGTCCCGCACCACCGCCCGGGCGATGACGATGCCGGCCGCGCCCGACAGGCCCTGCAGCAGCCGGAAGGCGATCAGCACCTCGATGTCGGGCGCGAGGGCGCACAGCGCGGTGGCGAGGACGTAGACGGCCAGTCCGGCGAGCAGCGGGCGCCTGCGCCCCCACCGGTCGCTCATCGGGCCGACGACCAGCTGCCCGAGCGCCATGCCGACCAGGCAGGCGGTCAGCGTGAGCTGGACGGTCGCGGCCGGGGCGTGCAGGGACCGGGTGACCTCCGGCAGCGCGGGCAGGTACGTGTCCATCGCGAGCGGGGGTGTGGCCGTCAGTCCGCCGAGGATCAGGGTCACCAGGAGGCTGGTGCGGCGGGCCGGCGGCCGATGGGCCAGTGGCCCGGGCCCGGTTCCCTTCCCCGTGACGACCCCCCGCGGCGCGTGCGGTGCCGACCCCCCGTCCTCGGACATGTGCCCCTCCCTCTCCGATCGTTCCGCCACCTATGCTCTCAGCTCGTACGGAGTGCCGAGTTCGTGCGAGCGAGGGTGGGGACCGGATGACGGAGCAGAGGACGCGCTGGGGGATTCTGGCGACGGGCGGGATCGCTGCCGCGTTCACGGCGGACCTGGTGGATCTGCCGGACGCGGAGGTCGTGGCGGTGGCCTCGCGCAGCGAGGAGCCGGCGAGGGCGTTCGCCGAGCGGTTCGGGATCGAGCGGGCGTACGGCTCCTGGAAGGACCTCGCCGAGGACGCCGACATCGATGTCGTCTACGTCGCCACCCCGCACGCGGCCCACCGGGCGGCCGCCGGGCTGTGCCTGGAGGCCGGGCGGAACGTGCTGTGCGAGAAGCCGTTCACGCTGAACCTCCGGCAGGCCGGGGAACTGGTCGCGCTGGCCCGCGAGCACGACCGGTTCCTGATGGAGGCCATGTGGATGTACTGCAATCCGCTGGTACGGCGGCTGAAGGCCCTGGTCGACGACGGTGCGATCGGTGAAGTGCGCACCGTCCAGGCCGACTTCGGGCTCGCCGGCCCCTTCCCGCCCTCGCACCGGCTGCGCGACCCGCACCTGGGCGGCGGGGCGCTGCTCGACCTCGGCGTGTACCCGGTGTCCTTCGCGCAGCTGCTGCTCGGCGAGCCGTCGGACGTGACGGCGAGGGCGGTGCTCTCCGCGGAGGGCGTCGACCTGCAGACCGGCGCCCTGCTGTCATGGGACGGCGGCGCGCTGGCCCAGGTGCACTGCTCCCTCACCGGCGGTACGGCGACCTGCGCCTCGGTCACGGGCTCCCGGGGCCGTATCGACATCCCGTCGGGCTTCTTCCACCCGGAGCACTTCGTCCTGCACCGCGACGGCCGCGAACCGGAGGAGTTCACGGCCGACCCGGCCGACGGTCCGCGCACGTCCCTGCGCCACGAGGCCCTGGAGGTGATGCGGGCGCTGCGCGCGGGCGAGACCGAGTCGCCGCTCGTCCCGCTGGACGGCACCCTCGCGGTGATGCGGACCCTGGACGCGATCCGGGAGCGGATCGGCGTGCGCTATCCGGGGGAGACGGGCGATCCGGACTCGGACCTGGTCGAGGAGCCGGTGCCGGCCTGATGGTCCGTCAGGCGGAGCGGCGGCCGAGACCCTCGAGGAGGCGGCGGCCGGTCACCTTCCCAGGATCCGGTCGGCCTCGGCCAGCTGGGCGGCGGTGAGCGGTCCCTTGGCCAGGGCGCCCGCGTTCTCCTCGGCCTGGGCGACCGAACGGAAGCCGGGGATGGGGACGGTGCGCGGACTGCGCGCCCACAGCCAGGCGAGGGCGCCCTGGGCGAGGGTACGGCCGTCGCTGGTCAGGACCTCCCGCAGCGCATCGACCCGGGCCAGCCAGTCCGGGTCGGCGCCGGAGCCGTCACCGAACCCCGGCAGCCAGGCGGGCGGCCGGCTGCGGATGTCCCCCGCTTCCAGGGGAGCGCGCCGGGCGTGGTGCCTGCCGGTGAGCAGCCCCATGGCCAGCGGACTGCGGTCGATGCTCGCGAGGTCCAGCTCCTCGCACAGCGCGAGCATCGCGGGCGCGTCCTGGAGCACGTTGAGCGCGTGCTGCACGGCAGCGCAGTGCTCCCCCTCGGCGAAGACGGCCGCGCGGGCGGGGTCGTCGGTGCTCCAGGCGTAGGCGCGTACGAGTCCCTCGGCGACGAACTCCTCGCAGGCGTCCCGGAGTACGGCCGCGTCGGCGGGGTGGGCGTCGGCGATGTGCAGCTGGTAGAGGTCGACGTGGTCGGTGCCGAGGCGGGCGAGGGACGCGGTGAGCGCGCGCCGGGCGTGCTCGGGGGTGGCGTCCTGGCCGTCGGCCGTCCGGGTGCGCTCGTCGAAGAGGTTGCCCCACTTGGTGGCGACGACGGCCTCGGAGCGGCGCTTGCCGAGGGCCCGCCCGAGCAGCCGCTCACTGTGCCCGCAGCCGTAGACGTCGGCGGTGTCGAAGAAGGTGACACCGAGGTCGAGGGCGCGCCGCACGGCCCGTACGGACTTCTCGTCGTCCACTCTTCCCCAGCCGAGCGGCTGCCCGTCCGCCGACTGCCACTCCCCGCCGATCGCCCAGCATCCGAACCCGAGCGCGCCGACCTCGATCCCGCTGCGTCCGAGCGTCCTGGTGAAGGTGGTGGTGGGTTTGGTGGTTCCGGTGGTTCCGGTGGTCCCGGTGGTCCCGGTGGTCCCGGTGGTCCCGGTGGTCCCGGTGGTTCCGGTGGTCCTGGTGATCTCCATGCCCGCAGACGCTAGGAGTTGAAGCGCACGCGAGGGCAAGACGCCGTAGAGGCTTTTCGCCGACCGGGCCGGGTGGGTGT
>NZ_POTZ01000442.1 GCF_003236365.1 Streptomyces sp. NTH33 | reverse complement strand
GGCGGACGCCGTACTGCCGGTGGCGCGGCTGTTGTTGGGACTGGACGGTCCCGGACCGAGCCCCGCCCCGGGCCCCGGTCCCGGGCAGAGGAGCGGCGACGGGCTCGCGGGAGTGGCGGGATGAGCGGAGGTGGCGGGATGAGCGGAGGCGGGAGGTACGGCGTGACGGACCCGGCGCAGGAGCGGCTGCGGCGCTGGCGGCTGGTGCTCGGCGGCGACCCGGCCGACGGCACCGGATGCGCGCTGTCGGGCCGGGACGCGGCGATGGACGGGGCGCTCGCCGCGCTCTACGGCAAGGGGGACAAGCCGCGGACGGGACGGGACCGTTCGGCCGGACTGGGGGCCTCGGCACCCTCGGTGGCGCGCTGGCTCGGGGACATACGGACCTACTTCCCCTCGTCCGTCGTGCAGGTCATGCAGCGGGACGCCATCGACCGGCTCGGGCTGGCCACCCTGCTGCTGGAGCCGGAGATGCTGGAGGCGGTGGAGGCGGACGTCCACCTCGTCGGCACTCTGCTCTCACTCGACAAGGTGATGCCGGAGACGACGAAGGAGACGGCACGGGCCGTCGTGCGCAAGGTCGTCGAGGACCTGGAGAAGCGGCTGGCCACCCGCACCCGGGCCGCACTCACCGGCGCCCTCGACCGCAGCGCGCGCGTCAGCCGGCCGCGCCACCACGACATCGACTGGAACCGCACCATCGCGGCCAACCTCAAGCACTACCTGCCGGAGTACCGGACGGTCGTGCCCGAGCGGCTGATCGGCTACGGCCGGGCGTCGCAGTCGGTGAAGAAGGAGGTCGTCCTCTGCGTCGACCAGTCGGGGTCGATGGCGGCGTCCGTGGTGTACGCCTCCGTGTTCGGGGCGGTGCTGGCGTCCATGCGGTCCCTCAGCACCCGGCTGGTCGTCTTCGACACCGCGGTCGTCGACCTCACCGACCGGCTCGACGACCCGGTCGACGTGCTCTTCGGCACCCGGCTCGGCGGCGGCACGGACATCAACCGGGCGCTGGCGTACTGCCAGTCGCGGATCACCCGGCCCGCTCAGACCGTGGTCGTGCTGATCAGCGACCTGTACGAGGGAGGCATACGGAACGAGATGCTCAAGCGGGTCGCCGCGATGAAGGCGTCCGGAGCGCAGTTCGTGACGCTGCTCGCGCTCTCCGACGAGGGGTCGCCCGCGTACGACCGTGAGCACGCGGCCGCGCTCGCCGCGCTCGGGGCGCCGGCGTTCGCCTGCACGCCCGACCTGTTCCCGGAGGTGATGGCGGCGGCGATCGAGAAACGGCCGCTTCCGGTACCGGACACCGCGTGACGCGCGAAACGGACATGCCTGCCTATCGGTAACAGGGGCTTGCGCAACCTCGGGAACCCCGTGCGAGGATCGCCGTCCCACCACTCGTGCCGCCGCACGGCGTGCGGCCGGAAGTGGGGTCGCCGGTGACCCCGGCCGGCCGAAAGCCGTCGGCCGGCCCGGCCGGCCCGGCCGTGCCGCCCGGGACCCCGCGGAAGGGCGGGCCGGCCCCCATGGGGTGGGGATCACCCGCCCGGCCCCTGCGAGGGCTGATCCAGGGGGTCTCACCGGGCCGACCCCAGCCCGGTGAGACCCCGCCCGTGACACGCCGCGCCCTCTGGCACGCCGTGCCAGAGAGCGCGGCATCATGTGACAGGTATCACCGCTCGTGTGTGACCCCGGATTTAGGGGGTTCCGGCAAGCGGAGATAACCTGCGAGATGGACATGCCGCGCGCTCGGACACCGTGTGCGCCTTCCCTGTGACCCAGAGCGGACGTCACGTTGCCCTTCGCGGCACGCCCACGCATTCAACGAACCGCGAGATCACTGATAGGGACGGAAGCGCGTGGACCTGTTCGAGTACCAGGCGAGGGACCTCTTCGCCAAGCACGGTGTACCGGTGCTGGCCGGTGAAGTCATCGACACGCCTGAGGCGGCGCGCGAGATCACCGAGCGGCTGGGCGGCAAGTCGGTCGTCAAGGCTCAGGTGAAGGTCGGTGGTCGCGGCAAGGCCGGTGGCGTGAAGCTCGCCGCCACCCCGGACGAGGCCGTCGCCCGCGCGACGGACATCCTCGGCATGGACATCAAGGGCCACACGGTCCACAAGGTCATGATCGCCGAGACCGCTCCGGAGATCGTCGAGGAGTACTACGTCTCCTTCCTCCTCGACCGTGCCAACCGCACCTTCCTCTCCATCGCCTCCGTCGAGGGCGGCATGGACATCGAGGAGGTGGCGGCCACCCGCCCCGAGGCCGTCGCCCAGATCGCGGTCGACGCCATCGACGGCGTGGACCAGGCCAAGGCACAGGAGATCGTCGCCGCGGCGAAGTTCCCGGCCGAGGTCGCCGACAAGATCGCCGACGTCCTGGTGAGTCTGTGGGAGGTGTTCATCAAGGAGGACGCCCTCCTGGTCGAGGTGAACCCGCTCGCCAAGGTCGCCTCCGGCGACGTGATCGCCCTCGACGGCAAGGTGTCCCTGGACGACAACGCCGAGTTCCGCCACCCCGAGTTCGAGGAGCTCCACGACAAGGCCGCCGCCAACCCGCTCGAGGCGGCCGCCAAGGAGAAGAACCTCAACTACGTCAAGCTCGACGGCGAGGTCGGCATCATCGGCAACGGCGCCGGCCTGGTCATGTCGACCCTGGACGTCGTCGCCTACGCCGGCGAGGCCCACCAGGGCGTCAAGCCGGCCAACTTCCTCGACATCGGCGGCGGCGCCTCCGCCGAGGTCATGGCCAACGGCCTCGAGATCATCCTCGGCGACCCGGACGTCAAGTCCGTCTTCGTCAACGTCTTCGGCGGCATCACCGCCTGCGACGCCGTCGCCAACGGCATCGTGCAGGCCCTGGAACTCCTCGAGTCCAAGGGCGAAGAGGTCACCAAGCCGCTCGTCGTGCGCCTCGACGGCAACAACGCCGAGCTGGGCCGCAAGATCCTGGACGACCGCAAGCACCCGCTCGTCCAGCGGGTGGACACGATGGACGGCGCGGCCGACAAGGCCGCCGAGCTGGCTGCTGCCGCGAAGTAAGGGACGAGGTCACAGAACACCATGGCTATTTTCCTCACCAAGGAATCCAAGGTCATCGTCCAGGGCATGACCGGCTCCGAGGGCCAGAAGCACACCCGCCGCATGCTGGCCTCCGGCACGAACATCGTCGGCGGCGTGAACCCGCGCAAGGCGGGCCAGACCGTCGACTTCGACGGCACCGAGGTACCGGTCTTCGGCACCGTCAAGGAGGCCATCGAGAAGACCGGCGCCGACGTCACGGTCATCTTCGTCCCGGAGAAGTTCACCAAGGACGCGGTCGTCGAGGCCATCGACGCCGAGATTCCGCTCGCGGTCGTCATCACCGAGGGCATCGCGGTGCACGACACGGCCGCCTTCTGGGCGTACGCCGGCAAGAAGGGCAACAAGACCCGCATCGTCGGCCCGAACTGCCCCGGCCTGATCACCCCCGGTCAGTCCAACGCCGGCATCATCCCGGCCGACATCACCAAGCCGGGCCGTATCGGCCTGGTCTCGAAGTCCGGCACGCTGACGTACCAGATGATGTACGAGCTGCGTGACATCGGCTTCTCCACCTGCGTCGGCATCGGCGGCGACCCGATCATCGGCACCACGCACATCGACGCGCTCAAGGCGTTCCAGGACGACCCCGACACCGACCTGATCGTCATGATCGGCGAGATCGGCGGCGACGCCGAGGAGCGGGCCGCGGCCTTCATCAAGGAGAACGTGACCAAGCCGGTCGTCGGCTACGTCGCGGGCTTCACCGCGCCCGAGGGCAAGACCATGGGCCACGCCGGCGCCATCGTCTCCGGCTCCTCCGGCACCGCCCAGGCCAAGAAGGAGGCCCTGGAGGCCGCGGGCGTCAAGGTCGGCAAGACCCCGACCGAGACGGCCGAGCTCGCCCGCGAGATCCTCGCCGGCTGAGCTTCCTGACACGAAGGCCTGGTGGGCCCGCTCCCCGCGTGGGGACGGGCCCACCGGCGTGTCCGGGACCGGGAGCCGGGTTAACCGGCCTTTGGCACCAGTCGCTCCGGGCCGGCCGCCTGCTCCTTCCGCAGCTTGGCGCGCAACTCGAACGCCCCCGGCGGGAGGGGCCCGAGCAGGCCCTGCGACGACACCCCCTGGACCGCGTGTCCCGGGGACACCGGTGCCAGATGGTGCGTGGGGGCCGTGCGCAGGGTGAGCGCCGTCGCGCCGACGACGGTGACCGTGAAGGCGATGGCGGACCGGGTCCAGAAGCGGGTGCGGCGCTCCCCGGCCGTCCGCACGGCCGTCGGCCCGGCCGCCCCGAGGCCTTCCGTGGCCCCCAGCCGGACCAGCCGCCGGTGCAGTTCCGCCGGGTCGGCCAGTTCCGGCAGGCACGCGGCGACGGCCTCGCGGGCGTGCATCAGCCGGTTCGCCGCCGCCGGGGTGCTCGCCTCGGTCTCCGCCGCGGTCTCCGGCAGATCGAGGCCGACGCCGTCGTGGAGCACCAGGGTGCGGCGGTACGACGGCGGCAGCCGCAGCAGGGCCTGCTGCAGCGCGCGGTCCGCGGGGTCGGGAGGCGGGTCGGGGACGCGGTTGCGCGGGACGAAACGGTGCCAGGGGGACAGCGCGCACTCGTACGCCGTCGCCCGCACCCAGCCGGCCGGGTCCCGGTCGTGGGCCACCTCCGGCCAGCGCTGCCAGGCCAGTTGGAAGGCCTCTTCCACGGCGGCGCGCGCCCGCTCGCGCCGGCCGGTGAGCAGGTAGGCCTGCCGTACGAGGGCGGGGGCGCAGAAGGCGTAGAGCGCGTCGAAGGCCTGAGCCGGTGTCAGGGAACCGGCGCCCTCCTCGGCGGGATGACCCGACGTCAGGGAGGCACTCGCGCCGGAGTGCCGGTCCTCCGCGGACAGTGGCAGCGGCTTCGCATGACGGCTCGTCATAATGCGTCCCTCCGTGTGAATAGGCACATAAACACATATTGAGCGACACGGCAGAGGTTCGCCTGTTGCGCCGGGGGGCGGGGGTTCGTTGGGAGCATGGGGCCGTGATCCAGACGACCCGTCACCGTCCGTCGCAGCCGCGCCTTCGCACCCGCGTACGGGACCGCTCACCCGGCCTGGGTGCCGGTTTCGTGGGCGGTGCGGTGGCGGCGGGGCTGGGGCTCGGCTCGTTCGCCGTGCTGGTCATCGCGCTGTGGATCAGCTCGCCGTACCCCGACAGCGGGCCCGGCGGCGCGCTGAACGCCGCCGCGGCACTGTGGCTGCTGGCGCACGGCGCCGAACTGGTCCGCACCCATACGCTCACCGGGGCCCCCACGCCCGTCGGAGTGACCCCGCTGCTGCTGCTCGCCCTGCCCGCGCTGCTGGTGCACCGGGCGGCGCGGGACGCCACCGACACAGGCGACGGCGGGCCGCTCCTCCCGCCGCGCACCGCCTGGGCGGGCGTCGTCCTCGGCTACCTCACCGTCGGCGCCGGTGCCCTCGCCTACGCGGCCGACGGTGCGCTGCGTCCCTCGTGGGCGTGGGCGGCGGTGTGCGTACCGCTGTTCGCCGTGGTGGCGGCCGGCACCGGCGTATGGGCGGCGTACGGCTGTCCCCGTGCGCCCCTGGACAGAGCGCTGCGCCGGCTCCCGGGCGGCGTACGGCGCCTGTTGCTCGGGCCCGGCCCCCGTGCGCGCCTCGGCGCCGCGACGCGGGCGGCGGGAGCCGGGGTGGTGGCCTTCGCCGC
>NZ_POTZ01000441.1 GCF_003236365.1 Streptomyces sp. NTH33 | reverse complement strand
TCCTACGACCCCTCCTCCTCCCGTGCCCCGTCCCGGGGCCAGGCTTCCGGCGGTCCGTCCCGCGACGACGGCTCGCGGGACCCCTCCCGCGGCCAGGCGTCGCGCGACCCGGGCCGCGACACGGCCGCCGGCCGCGACCCCTCCCGCGACGGAGGGCCGCGCGACCCCGGCCAGTCCTGCGCGGACCCCTCCGACAGGAACTGCGCGGGCGGCGCGGCCCAGCACGGTGTGCACGCCGGTGCGGGCGGCGCGTTCACCACCTCCCTGCCGGCCCTGGTCGTCGGCGGCCTGCTGATCGCCGCGGCGCTCGGCGCCGCGGTCCACCGGGTGTGGCAGCGCCGGAAGGGCTGACCGGGCCCCAGGGCACCGTGGAGTGCCACAGCCCTGTGTGATCTTCGCAACCCGCCGGGTGGCCATGGGGCGGCGCCTCCCGGGGTACCCGGAGTCCGCGGACCGCTCGGACTGCTCGGACCGCTCGGACCGGTGGTGACACGACACGGCATCAGGGACTGCGCGGAGGTACCCATGCGGCGGACGGACCCCGAAGGCCACGGCCCCGTCCGCTACGGGCCGTCGGCCCTCCCCGACGACGGACTGCCCGTGCTGCCCGAGCTGTCCGCCGCGCTCGCCGCCGCCGCGGGCCGGTCCCGTCAGAGACCGATCGGCGGCGGCGCGGCCCTGCTGGACGCCGCCTGCGGCTACTGGCTGCGGCGCGGGCTGCCCACCCGGTCCGGCCGTGTGGCGGCCGCGCCCGGCGCGCCCTCCCTGCTGCTCGCGCTCACCGCCGCGCTCGGCGGGGACGTCCTGGTGCCCCGCCCCTGCGCCGCCTGGTGGGCGCCGTACGCGCGCCTGCTCGGCAGACCCGCCTTCCCCGTGGCGACGCCCGCCGAGTGCGGTGGCGTCCCCGACCCGTACGCCCTGCTGGAGACCGTCCGCCGGGTCCGCGCCGAAGGAGGTGATCCCCGGCTGCTCGTCCTGTCCGTCGCCGACGACCCCACCGCGACCGTCGCACCGCCCGAGGTGCTGCACGAGACCGTCGAGGCCGCCGCCGGCGAGGGACTGCACCTGGTCAGCGACGAGACCTGGCGCGACACCGTGCACGCGCCGCACGAGACGGTGCTGCTCAGCCCCGCCGAGATGCTGCCCGAACGGGTCACCGTCGTCACCGACCTCGCTGGCGCCTTCCTGCCCACCGGCTGGCCCGCCGCCGTCGCCCGCTTCCCCGCCGGCACCACCGGCGACGCGCTGCACGCACGCGTGCTCGACGTGCTCACCGCGCTGGACGCGCGCGTCGCCGAACCGGTCGCCGCCGCGGCCGCCTACGCCCTCGACGAACCCGACGCCGTCACCGTGCGCCTGACCGCTTCCATACGCCTGCACGCACGCGTGGCGCACGCCGCGCACGCGATCCTGGTCGCCGCCGGCGCGCTCGTCCGGCCGCCGCAGGTCGGCCGCCACCTGTACGCCGACCTCGGTTCCCTGCGCTCCGCGCTCGCCGCCCGCGGAGTGGGGGACGCACAGGAGCTGGAGGACTTCCTCACCGCCCGCCTGGACCGGCCCGTTCCGGGCGGGCACCGCTTCGGCGACGACCTGGGCGCCCTGCGGGTACGGCTGTCCACCGCGGAACTCCTCGGCCGCACGGACGAGGAGCGCGCGCAGTGCCTCCTGTCCCCCGCGCCGTTGGAACTGCCGCACGTGCGACGCGCGTTGCTCTTCCTGAAGTCGGTTCTTGACGATCTCCGCGACGACGCTCAGCGATGGGAGTCTCCTCGATGACGCAGCAGTCCGAGCCGGCCACGTCCACGACCGCCACCCGGGAAACCGACGACCCCGTCGCCTCGTCCCCCCTCGCCCCGCCGCTCGCACCGTACCCGCCGCTGGCCGAGCCCAGACCGCTGGGGGAGCGGCGGGTGTGGCCGCGCACCTTCCACGACCGGCTCACCGCCCCGCTGCCCGGCCTGAAGGCCCTCGCCCGGTTCGCCCGCGAGGGCTCCGTACGACCGGCCAAGGAGAGCCTCGCCGACATCCCGCTGCTGCCGTACGAGCCCGCCCCGGTGCCGCGCGTGAACAACCGCACCGTCGCCGTCAGCTGGGCGGGGCACGCCAGCTGGATCGTGCAGATCGGCGGGCTGACCGTGCTGACCGACCCCGTCTGGTCCCGCCGCATCATCGGCACCCCGGCCCGCATCACCCCCGTCGGCGTGCCCTGGGAGGCGCTGCCGCGCGTCGACGCGGTCGTCATCAGCCACAACCACTACGACCACCTGGACGCGCCCACCCTGCGCCTGCTCCCGCGCGACACCCCCGTGTTCGTGCCGGCCGGGCTCGGCCGCTGGTTCCGGCGCCGCCGGTTCACCCGGGTCACCGAGCTGGACTGGTGGGAGGCTTCTGAACTGTCCGGTGTCCGCATCGACTTCGTCCCCGCCCACCACTGGTCCAAGCGCACCCTCACCGACACCTGCCACAGCCTGTGGGGCGGCTGGGTGCTCACCACCCCCGACGGGCAGCGCGTGTACTTCGCCGGCGACACGGGCTACGGCCACTGGTTCTCCCGCATCGGCCGCCGCTACCCCGGCATCGACCTCGCCCTGCTCCCCATCGGCGCCTACGACCCCCGCTGGTGGCTCAGCGACGTCCACTGCGACCCGGAGGAGGCGGTCCGGGCCGCCCAGGACCTCGGCGCCCGCCGTATGGCACCCATGCACTGGGGCACCTTCATCCTCTCCGCCGAACCGGTCCTGGAACCCCTCACCCGGGTCCGGACGGCCTGGCAGAAAGCCGGTTTTCCCCGGGAGGACCTGTGGGACCTGCCGGTGGGCGCCTCCCGGATCCTGGAGTAGGCAGCAGGCAGCAGGCAGCAGGCAGCAGGCAGCAGGCAGAGGGCGCGGTCAGTGGGAGCGGTGGGCCGGGATCAGACGGCGCAGACGGCGCCAGGCCGTGGGGGCGGCGCTCAGGAGGACGGTGAGGGCGAGGGCGGCGGCCAGGCCCTCCCAGGGTTCCTCGAACAGGGAGCCGCCGAGGATGCCGATCAGCTGGTACGTGACCGCCCAGGCCAGGCACGCCGGGAGGTTGCCGCGGGAGAAACGGCGCAGGGACCACCGGGCCAGCAGGCAGGCCAGCATCACCGGTATGCGGCCGGCCGGGACGAGGCGGGAGAGGACCAGCACCGCGACCCCGTGGCCGGCGAGCTTGTCCTGCGCCTGCCGGAGCCGTTCCTCCGGCGCGCGCGAGCGGATCGCCTCCAGCCAGCGCGAGCCGTTCTTCGACCGCAGCCCGCGCCGCCCCAGCCAGTACAGCGTCGCGTCCCCGAGGAACGCGGCCAGCGACGCCGTCACGAACACCAATGCCAGCGAGAACGGCGCCGCCTGGTGGAAGGCGACCACCGCCGCCGAACTGACCAGCGCCCCGGTCGGCACCACGGGCACCAGCGCCCCGATCAGCACCAGCAGGAACAGCGACGGATACCCCAGCGCCTGCTGTGTGGACTCCGTCGGCACCACCGACGTCACGGCGGCGGCGAGCCGTATCACCGGGCGACCTCCAGGCGCACGCTCTCCCCGTGCCCGAGCCGGTGCACCGCCACGCCGGGCGCGCGCCGCGCGGCGAAGCGCGCGAACTCGTCGCCCGGCGCGTGGAACTCATGAGGGCGCACGGCGTCCATCCCGATCGGCCAGTACGTGCCGTAGTGCACCGGCACGGCGAAGCCCGGCGCCAGCCGTGCCAGCGCCTGCGCCGCACCTCCCGCGTCCAGATGGCCCTCCCCGAGGTACGGTCCCCAGCCGCCCACCGGCAGCAGCGCCGCGTCCACCGGCCCGACCTCCTCGGCCATCGCGTCGAACAGGCCGGTGTCCCCGGCGAAGTACGTCCGTGCCTCGCCCTCGACGACGTACCCGAGCGCGGGGGAGCGGTGCCGCCCGACCGGCAGCCGCCGCCCGTCGTGGTGCGCGGGCACGACCCGTACGACGACGCCGCCGACCTCCAGCCGGTCCCCGGGCGTGACCTCGGTGACCCGCAGGTGGCCGAGCCGGCGCAGCCCCGGTACCGCCCGGAGCGCGCCCCGGGGCACCAACAGGCGCGTGCCCCGCTCCAGCCGGGCCAGCGAGGGAACGTGCAGGTGGTCGGCGTGCAGGTGGGAGACCAGCGCCACGTCCGCGTGCCAGGCGGTCGGCGGCGGCAGCGCGCCGCGGCGGCGCCGCAGGTGCGCGAGCCGGCGGGCGAACAGGGGGTCGGTGAGCACGCGGACGTTCGAGTCCTCGACCGTGCAGGTGGCGTGACCCCACCAGGTGATCTCCACCGGCACCTCGTTTGCCTCCTTCGCGCGACTCCCCCTGAGCCTACGTGCAGGAGTAGGGTCGGCGACGAAAACCCGGAGGTGAGGGGGACACCATGGGAGAAGTGCGGGACGCCCCCGGCGGGGACGGCGCCCCGGCGGCCGTCCGCGTCACGGCGATCGCGAGCCTGACGCCCCTGGAGGAGCTGCACGACGACCCTTTCCTGGTGGACTCCCGCAGCCAGCACGCGATGTGCGCCCGCTGGGCGGCCGACCACGGCTACGTGGTCGCCCGGGAACTGCTCGTCCGCGGACTGCGGGCCGACCACAGCGCCCTGTGGGAGGGGGTCCGCCCCGGCGTCGACCTCTTCGTCGCCCCCAGCCGCCGCGTGCTGGAACGGGCCCTGTCCTCCGTCGAGGAGTTCACCGCGGAGTGCGCGCGCCGCGGCGTCCGGGTGGAGACGGTGGGCCAGGCCGAGCCGTCGTACGACGCCCAGATGAAGGCCCGGGTCCACCGCCGCCTGTCCATGCCCACGGCCGGCTACGACGGCCGGTAGACCCGCCCGGGCCCGCCGGCCGGGTCGCCTGCGCCGTCGGCTCCCTTGTGGGGTCGGCCGGGTCGCCTACGCCGTCGGCTCCCCCGTGGGGTCGGCCGGGTCCGGGTCGGTGGCCAGGCGGGCGTGCAGGTGCTCGTCGTGGTACGCCCCGTCGCCGAAGCGGTGCGAGTCGCGCAGGGTGCCTTCGGGGAGGTAGCCGCAGCGCCGGGCCACCCGGCACGAGGCCTCGTTGCCCACGGCGTGGGCGATCTCCACCCGGCGGGCGTCGGCCGTCCGGAAGCCCCAGCCGGTGACCGCCCTCGTCGCCCGGGTGGCGACGCCCCGTCCGCGGGCGGCCGGCAGGGTCCAGTAGCCGATCATCGCCAGGCCGTCCGTGCGGTCGACCCAGCGCAGGGTCACGCTGCCCAGCAGGGCGCCGTCGGTGGCGGCCAGCGCGGCGAAGGAGGCGGCGGCCCCGCGGTCCCAGCCGCCGTCGCGGGATTCCAGCCAGGCCAGGGCGTCGCCGCGGTCGGCTGTCGCGAGAGGATTCCACAGGGCTATCAGCGGGTCCGCCGCGGCGGCGACCAGGCCGTCCAGCACCGTCTCCGACTCGGCGGCCTCCCGGCCCCACGGGCGGAGCACCATGTCGCCCAGGTCGAGCGTGGTGCGGACGAAGGCCCGCCGGTCGGCGGGGCCCGGGGAGGCAGGCGGGGGCGCGGAGGTGTTCATGACGCCCTTCCTACCCGGTCGATCAGGCATGCCGCCAGCCTTTTTGCCCGGTCACGGGCCGGGCCGGCCGGGAAGAAGCGGCCGCGGCCCTCCGCCCGCCGTGTGACAAGCTGGACCGGGCCCGGGCCCGGAGCCCGGACGGGGCGTGAGCGGAGCGGGACGGAGAGTGGGCCGGCGTGGGT
>NZ_POTZ01000440.1 GCF_003236365.1 Streptomyces sp. NTH33 | reverse complement strand
GGGCTGGGCGGGGTGGTGAGCAGCTCGGCGCTGAAGCGGTCGTACCGCGACCGGCTCAGGGCCGCGGCCCCCGAGGTCGTGTTCGTCCATCTGACGGGCGACCGGGAGCTCATCGAGGGCCGCATGGCGCACCGCCGGGGTCACTTCATGCCGACGGCGCTGCTGGACTCCCAGTTCGCCACGCTGCAGCCGCTCCAGCCGGACGAGCGGGGCGTCGCGGTCGACGTCTCCGGCACTCCCGAGGAGATCACCGCGCGCGCCCTGGCCGCGCTGGACGACCTCGACAGCTCCACGCAGCCGACCGAGACGCGGCCGCCCCGGCGGTAACGCCTCTCCCCCACGGTCACCGACTGCGGCACACCTCTCCCCGACACCCCATCCACCTGCAAGGGAATACCCGTGACCAGACTCAGCGTCGAGATGCTGGCAGCGGACGCGCCCCCGCCGATCACCTCGGCCGGACACGCTCAGCTGGGCATCGCCGTCCTGGCGGGCATCGCCGTCATCGTCTTCCTCATCACCAAGTACAAACTGCACGCCTTCCTGTCGCTGACCATCGGGTCACTGGTGCTCGGCGCAATCGCCGGGGCGCCGCTCGACAAGGCGATCGCCAGCTTCACCGCCGGCCTGGGCTCGACCGTCGCCGGTGTGGGCGTGCTGATCGCCCTCGGCGCGATCCTCGGCAAGATGCTCGCCGACTCCGGCGGCGCCGACGAGATCGTCGACACGATCCTGGCGAAGGCCGGGGGCCGGGCGATGCCGTGGGCGATGGTGCTGATCGCCTCCGTGATCGGTCTGCCGCTGTTCTTCGAGGTCGGCATCGTGCTGCTGATCCCGGTGGTGCTGATGGTGGCCAAGCGCGGCAACTACTCCCTGATGCGCATCGGTGTCCCGGCACTGGCCGGTCTGTCCGTGATGCACGGCCTGATCCCGCCGCACCCCGGCCCGCTGGTCGCGATCGACGCGGTGAACGCCAACCTGGGCGTGACGCTGGCGCTCGGCATCCTGGTCGCCGTCCCGACGGTGATCATCGCCGGTCCGCTGTTCTCCCGGTTCGCGGCCCGCTGGGTGGACGTCCCCGTCCCCGACCGGATGCTGCCCCAGCGCCCGTCGGAGGAGCTCGAGCGGCGTCCCGGTTTCGGCGCCACGCTGGCCACGGTGCTGCTGCCGGTGGTCCTGATGCTGGCCAAGGCCCTGGTCGACATCGTCGTGGACGACCCCGCGAACATGACCCAGCGCGTCTTCGACATCCTCGGCTCCCCGATGATCGCCCTGCTCGTCGCCGTGCTCGTCGGCATCTTCACGCTGGGCGTCCCGGCCGGGTTCGGCAAGGAGCGGATCGCGCGGACCGTCGACAAGAGCCTCATGCCCATCGCCGGCATCCTGCTGATCGTCGGCGCCGGCGGCGGCTTCAAGCAGACGCTGATCGACTGCGGTGTGGGTCAGATGGTCCTGGACATATCCAAGGACTGGTCGATCCCGGCGCTGCTGCTGGCGTGGCTGATCGCGGTGGCGATCCGGCTCGCGACCGGCTCGGCGACCGTGGCGACCATCTCGGCGGCCGGTCTGGTCGCCCCGCTCGCCGCCGACATGTCGACCACCCACGCCGCCCTGCTGGTCCTGGCCATCGGCGCCGGCTCGCTCTTCTTCAGCCATGTCAACGACGCCGGGTTCTGGCTGGTGAAGGAGTACTTCGGCATGAGCGTCGGACAGACGGTCAAGAGCTGGTCGGTCATGGAGACGGTCATCTCGGTGGTCGCCGGCGCCCTGGTCCTGCTGTTGTCCCTGGTGATCTAGGAGTGGTACGGCGACGCCGGCCAGGGCGGGCTGAAGACGCTCACCCAGGGCACGAGCGCCGGCTGGGGTCCTTACGGGGTGCGGGCTAACGGCCCCGGCCCGGGCCGTGTCGAGACCGAGCCGACCGAACTCCTCGTCGAGGACGAGGAGTTCAGCGCCGGGGCGCTGCTGGGCTTCGGCCCCTGAAAGGTCCTAAGGCCGCCACAGCGGGTGTTCGCCGGCCGCCCAGGCTCGGGTGACCAGGCCCGTGCGCAGCCCTCGGCGGGCTTCCGGGTCGCCGAGGGCCATGCCGATGTGGCCGGCCAGGACGATGCCGATGGTCAGGGCGAGCCAGTCGTGGACGAAGGTCGCGCCGGTGCGCCAGGCCAGGGGGGTGAGGTGGGTGAACCACATCATCAGGCCCGTACCGAGCATGACCAGAGCGGCTCCGGCGATCCAGGCGGCGTAGATCTTCTGACCGGCGTTGAACTTGCCGGCCGGGCGCGAGGAGCGGCGTTTGTCGCGGCGCAGGGCGGCGCGCAGCCAGAGGCGGTCGTGCGGGCCGAAGCGGTTGAGGAAGCGCAGGTCGGCGCGGAAGACGCGGGAGGCCAGGCCCAGCAGGACCGGTACGGGCAGGGCGAGCCCGGCGCACTCGTGGACGCGGACCACCAGCTCGCGGCGGCCGACGAGTTCGGCGAGCTGGGGGATGTAGAGGCAGGCCGCCGTCACCACGCACACGCCCATCAGCGCGGCTGTGGCCCGGTGCACCCACCGCTCGGTCCGGGTGAAGCGGCGGACGCGGGTGCCGGCCGGGGCCGGGGTGTCAGCCCGTAGGGACATCGGTCCGTCCGTTCGAGCGGCCGACCCAGGCGTCGACGTCGTAGCCGAGGTGTTCCCAGTAGCCGGGCTCGACGCGGTCGGTGACGGTGATGCCGGAGAGCCACTTGGCCGACTTGTAGAAGTACATGGGGGCGACGTACAGGCGGACCGGGCCGCCGTGTTCGTGGCCGAGGTCCTTGTTCTGCATGCGCAGGGCGACCAGGACGTCGGAGCGACGGGCCTGGGCGAGGGTGAGGCTCTCGGTGTAGGTGCCGTCGAAGCAGGTGAAGCGGACGGCTCTGGCGTGGTCCCGCACTCCGGCCAGGTCGAGCAGGTGGGAGAGCCGTACGCCCTCGAAGGGCGTGCCGGGCACCCGCCAGCCGGTGACGCACTGGACGTCGCGGACCATGCGGGTCTGGGGCAGGGCCCGGAGACCGGCCAGTGTGTACGTCGCCGGGTGGTCGACGAGGCCGTCGACGGTGAGGCGGTAGGTCGTGGCGTCCTGGTGCGGGACGGACGCGGCGACCGAGTAGTAGCGGAAGCCTCCGCCGTTGGGGAGCAGGCCGCTCAGACCGGTGGGGTCCTTGCCGGAGACGGCGCCGAGGACGCCCTCCAGGCCGCGTTGCAGCGTGGGCGCGGCGGCCACGCCCAGGGCGCCGAGGCCAAGGGTGGCGAGGAAGACGCGGCGGCCTACCGGGCGGCCCTCCTCCTCGGGTGGCGGTTCGGGGCTCACCCCTTCATTCGAGCACCCGTGACCCCCGGCGGACCAGGGGTCGCGGGTGCTCGTCGGACTTCCGTCGTGCTTTCTCATGTGTTTCTCAGGCTGGGCGACTTTCCCAGGCTGGGCGACGCCTCGCCCTACCGCGCCTCCTCCACCGTCTTCTCCGCCTCCTTCTCCAGCTGGAACGCCTCGTTGCCCAGGCCGATGCGGGCGTGGACCTCCGGTCGGCGGGAGCGCAGGACGGCGCCCTGGACCAGGCCGACGACGAGGGCGAGGCCGATGATGCCGGGCAGCACCCAGCTCAGGGCCGAGCCGGGGCCGGCGTCGACCAGGACGTCGAAGTCCTTGACGGTGTAGGTGGCGATCACCAGCAGGGCCAGGCCCGCCAGGGCGGAGGTCACCAGCCGCCAGGCCTGCGCGGCCGCCGCTCCGCGCCGTACGAAGAAGACGATCACCGACAGGGAGGCGGCGGCCATCAGGACGATCACGCCGAGCGCGCCGAGGTTGCCGAACCAGGTGAACAGGTGCAGCACGGGCGCGGTGGGGTCGCCGGCCGGCTTGTCGTCGGTGGCCGCGAAGGCGATCACGATGACCAGCGAGACGATCGTCTGGGAGAGCGACCCGGTCGCGGGGGCGCCGCTGCTGCTGGAGGTGCGGCCGAAGGCCGCCGGCAGCAGGCCCTCGCGGCCCATGGCGAAGGCGTAGCGGGCGACGACGTTGTGGAAGCTGAGCATGGCCGCGAACATGCCGGTCACGAACAGCACGTGCAGGACGTCGGTGAAGGTGGCGCCGAGCCGGGACTCGGTCAGGGTGAACAGCAGCCCGGCGCTCTCCTTCTGCGCGGTGCCGACGACCGCCGAGGGGCCGGTGGCGACGGTGAGCGCCCAGCTGCTGATCGCGAAGAACACGGCGACGCCGCCGACGGCGAGGAACATCACGCGCGGGACCAGGATGTGCGGGCGACTGGTCTCCTCGGCGTACACCGGGGCCTGTTCGAAGCCGAGGAAGGCGGCGATGCAGAAACACAGCGCGGTGCCGATGCCGGCGCCGGAGAGCGTGGCGGGGTCGAAGGCGTGCAGGGACAGGCCCTCCTTGGCGGGGTCGGCGACCGCGGCCACGTCGAAGATCACGACGAGGACGACCTCGATGACCAGCAGCACGCCGAGCACACGCGCGTTGACGTCGATCTTCAGCCAGCCGAGCACACCGACGACGGCCGCGGCCGCGAGGGCCGGTATCCACCAGGCGACGGTGAGGTCGGCGTAGGTGGCGAGCAGGTTGGAGACCTCGAAGCCGAAGATCCCGTAGATGCCGGCCTGGAGGGCGTTGTAGGCGACGAGGGCGACCAGGGCCGCGCCCGCGCCCGCGGTGCCGCCGAGGCCGCGGGAGATGTACGCGTAGAAGGCGCCGGCGTTGTGGACGTGGCGGCTCATCTCGGCGTACCCGATGCTGAAGAGGATCAGCACCGTGCCGAGGATCACGAAGAGCAGGGGCTGGCCGACGATCCCCATCACCGCGAATGCAGTGGGCATGACACCCGCGACCACCATGAGCGGGGCGGTCGCGGCGAGGACGGAGAGCAGCAGGCCCCCCGTGCCGAGGCGGTCGGCGCGCAGGGCGCGCTCCTCGCCCTTGAAGGTGCTGATGCCGCCGCCGTCGGCGGTGGTTCTGCTCGTGCTCGTGCTGCCCGTGGTCATCGGGGTTCGTCCTTTCGGGCGTCGGGGTCGTCGGCCGTACGGAGTTCGGGCTTGCGTTCGTGCAGGTCGTGCGGGCTTGCGTTCGTGCAGGTCGTGCAGGCTCGGGGTCGTGCAGGTCGTGCAGGTCGTGCAGGTCGTGCGGGCTTGCGTTCGTGCAGGTCGTGCAGGTCGTGCGGGCTCGGGGTCGTGCGGGCTCGAGGTCGCGCGCCGGCGCTCGCAAGGGCGCTACATCGCGCCGAGGGCGCCGGCGCGGGCGGTGCGGAAGGCGGTGTACGGGTCCCGGTCGGGGTACGACCACGGCGCCGGGGTGGGGTGGTCGCCGATGCGGTGGAACAGGGCGGCGGCCTCGGCGCCCCGGCCCTGGCAGTGCTTGGCGTGGGCGAGGAAGTTCAGGTCGACCAGGCGGCGGGGGTGGTCCTCCTGCTCCCACTCCAGCCACCAGTCGAACGCGGCCTTCATCACCTGCCGGGCCCGGCGGCCCGCCCAGTGCCCGGAGGCGACCGGTTCGGCGGGCAGGTGGCCGCCGGCGGCCAGGACTCGGTAGCGCTCGGCGTGCGCGACCACCGGGAGGATGGCCAGGGGCGAGTCGGCGGGCGCCTGCTCGGCGGTCCAGTTGGCGAAGTCGTACACCTCGTGGAGGGGGTCCGGGCCGCCGTCGGCGCGGCGCTCGGCGAGCCAGGACACCATCACGTGGTGGGCGTGGTGGTGGTCGGGGT